>CAYSJO010000897.1:0-13867 GCA_964431285.1 uncultured Planctomycetaceae bacterium | reverse complement strand
AGGTTGCCCACCCACAGTTGAAAATGTTCGCTCAACAGCTCGCCATGAGCGTTCCGGGTGTGCAGAACGTCAACAATCAACTGACATTCGGACCGCCGCCGTCGGCGATTCAGCAGGTTGCCTACCGGCAGCCAGGGCCTGCTGGTCCGGCGATCCCAGGCGGCCCCGGAGGTCCCGGTGGACCTCAGATGATGGTTCCCCCAGGAGCTGGCCAGCGTGCTCATGGTGGCGGAGCTCCGTCACACCTGGCATACGACCTGCCGAACCTTCCCGATTACTCATGGCCAACTTACGCGTCGTATCCGAACTACGCCTCGTTGAGTTATCCCAAGCAGTACAGCGCAAGTTCATGGCCATACGTCGGTCCGTTCTACCCCTATCCGCAGGTCCCGCTGGGCTGGCGGCAGGTGCAGATGGAATGGGATGACGGCTCATGGAACCTGAACTTCAACCCGCGGACCGAGAAGTGGTTCTGGTACCTCGATCCCAAGAACTGGTAAACCGGTTGGCTACAGTCAGTCAACGGCAACCGACGCACCACTCCTTCGGGCGTCACAGCGTCTGGTCACAGTGCGGGCACGTGACGACGATCACACGTTGCTGACGAACAACTACGCCATGCGTCTGGATGCCGGCCGTCACGTCATTTCCTGGCGCATGGACATGGTCAAGGGTGGACCGGGCGTCGCTCTTCGAGGTGGCGCCGGACTGTATGTTCACGCCTTTCCGCTTACCGGGCCCGCTGAGGAAACGGCCATCGCCCGTGACAATGACCCGCTTCTCGAACAACTTCAGCCCTGATGATTAGATGTTCTGCGACGCAGGCCCCAGCGCGCATGCAAACGGCCGAGGCGAATCATTCCGTCTCGGCCGTTTTGCGTCACTCACTCAATCTGTCAGACAGCCGTGCCACCTCTTGGCATGTGACTTAATCGAATTCGTACAATACCTAATCTTTCTAGATGCTGTATTTCTCTCAAATTGTCAAGTTGTGTGAACTGATCCGCAGTGGTACGCGCGACGATGAGCCTGCCGGCCGTTGAAGCAGCCGAATTGACGCAGATACGGAGCGAGCCGGCCGGATGTAACGACTTCTGCGGTCGGGGCACTCGGACCGGCTGCGGCCGGGCACGCTATTGGGTGCAACGGGCAACGACCTGCATGGCAGCGGCGCAGGCGACGCAGAAGTCCACGGCGGAGATGGACTGGATATGCATGCGCGAGCCAGTTGACCCAACGGGGACGATGACGTCAGTCATCACTCACTGGTTTCACTGGCAGTCGTCGCCTTTGTCGTTTCGACAGGGCCGATCAGTTTGAGCAGCAGGTCATCAAGAACTTTGCCGCGGCACCGAAGCGAAACAACTTTCCCGTCACGATCGATCATGATCGTCGCGGGAATCGACATCACGCCAAACTGAACCGCAATCGGGTTGTTCCAGCTTGTTGTCTGCGGGTCAAAGTTGACGAGCTGCACCCAGTTCAGGTCTTTGTCGTCGACATACTTCTGCATTCGCGCTTTGTCACGGTCCATGTTGACCGCCAGAATCTCAAAACCGCGATCCTTGTAAGCGGCATACATTTTCTGCTGGTTAGGTATCTCGGCCAGACAAGGGCCACACCATGTTGCCCAGAAATCCACGAGGACGACTTTGCCTCGATACGAGGCCAGATCGAAGTCCTGGCCATCGAATGTCTTTCCAGACAACTCCATGACTTTGCCTGGCAGCCGCAATCGACGCGCTGCACCCTTGAGTTTCGGCGCAAAACTTCGTGCCCGCTCGTCCTTGGCTTCGGCGACCAGATCAGACAGCACCAGACTGGCCGTTGCCGCCTCCTCAAGCTTGCCCGCAAGCTCAAGACTTCGTGTGAGTCCCACAGCCACGCTGAATGACTGCGAAGTGATTCCGGCTCGTTTGGGAAACGCCATGACTTCGTCAGTAAACGCCTGGCGTTCCGCATCGGTCATCTTTGGTATGTCACCTGTGCGAAGTCCGAGGTCGTGGTATGTGCCAAGATTGGCGAGTGCCTCCCTTGGATCTGCCTTCAACTTCGTTGCGAGGTCGAGTGTCTGCGGCTTCGCACTCGCGTCGTAACGAATCAGGCGCCGCAGCGCATCGATCTTTATTGATAGTGCTCGAACTTCGTCGCCCTCGGTCAAGTCGTCGATCTCGAGGATTTGGGCCGTCGCCTTGATGATCGCGCCATACGCCGGCTTGAAGTGTTGCGCGTACGCCTGAGCCGTTCGCGCTTTGGGCCGCATCCGCTTCACTTTGTCGATGAACGTGAACAGCTCTTTCGAAGTTGCGCCTTTCGGTACAGCGAGCGGATCAGCATTGGCAGACTTCTTTGCTGCGGGATCATCCTCATCACCACGACTCACACCGCAGTGCAGTACCAGCGCGATACCAATGGCAGCAATCAACGTGAGCGGCGTTGTGCGTAACAGCATGTCGGACTCCAGACGGAAACGGATAGAAAAATCCCTTCAAGGCCTCTCCAGCAATTGGTCACCAGTGTATCCCCTCAACCTCGGAACACCGAGTAGCTCGAGGCAGTCAGGATTCTTCGATGACCGGTTCGGCAGGTGCAGCTTCGTCTCCCTCAGTCGGTTCAACTGCCGGAGTCTCGTTGTCACCTGCGGACAGCATCTCGGCGATCAGAGGAAAGACCTGTTTTTCGTAACTCAGATCACCCTCGAACTTGCGAAACTCCTTGCCGTCCCTGTCGTAAATAATCGCAGCTGGTAGCGAGAACATGTCGTGACGCGCAAGTGCGTTTTCGTAATCCTCACTCGACATCACGTTGGCGATCTCGAGCTTCAGCTCGACAAGTTTTTCGAGGACTTCATCCTGCAGGTCCTTCGGTGGGAGTTCATTGGGCTGGTCGTGATCAAGATTCAGAGAAATCGTCACGACGTCATCGGTGTATTTTTTCTGCAACTGCAGAAGCTGCGGCAGTTCCGCAACGCAGTGGTCTCACCACAAAGTCCACAGATCAATGACGACGATTTTGCCCATATGGCTTGCTATGAGCTTTTCGATCTCTTCGGGAGACTGCACCTCAAGCGTGACATTTAACGTCTCCACCGGTAACGTCTCCCCCGGCGGAACCGGTGCGACTGTTGGCGGGGCCGATCCGACCTTCGGTGGCGCGTCCGAATTGAAGCAACCGGCGAGCATGAGCAGTCCGGCAATCAGGACCGCACGTCCCATCGCCAACACCGATTGAGGGGCATCGAAACGGCGTAACTTCATCGTTCGAGATTCCTTGTTCGACCTTAAATACCCAACACGGTTGTCTGGTCAGGGTGTTTCCGCCGCCGTAAGGGCTTGTTCCTCATACGGCAGTGCTTTCAGGAACTCAACCAGATCACTGATTTCCTGCTCCGCCAGATGGCTTGTCACGCCGTGTTGATCTTTCGGATTGTACTTCGTGAACACCTCAGCCAGCGTCGTGGCTTTCCCGTGGTGCAGCCATGGACCTGTGCGGTAGAGCCCGAGCAGCGTGGGTGTGTCGTAAGCGGGACCCATTTTCTCGCCCGGGTCGTCGTTGCCAGTCCCGACATCGTGCCGCACGATCTCGTCGACTGGACGCGGTTTCGAATCGGTCATGAGCGGACCACCGTGGCACGTCGTACATTTCGTCTTCTCGGCAAGGAAGATCGTGCGACCGCGTTTCGCGGCGTCACTCAGTCCGCCCTTTGCATGAGGACTCAGAGTGAATTGGTGTGAATCGGCGTAGGCAGCCAGTGCGTCGAGGTCTTCGGAGAGCCCCTTGTTGGGGGCACCCAGTGGAGGATTGACCTTCCCGCGAATCAGGCCGCGACCCTGCATCAACAGGCCTCGAACTGTGTGTTCGAAATCCTGCACTTCGTCACGGTCGGCCGACCAGTGCACCGGATGCGTGGCACCGAGCCCAGCAAACGACTGCGTGTTTCGCAGGCCTTCCGGGTTCTTCCACGTCCGACCGTCGGGCTGACCATCCGGGTGACAACTGGCACAGGCGATCCAGCGTCGCCCAACCATCGGCTGCAGTGACGAATAGAACAGCACCTTGCCGCGATGCACTTCGGGCGTCAGCGGATTGGCGGTGACGTCAATCGTTGCCACGCGCGACAGATTGGCTGTCTGCAAAGCCAGCACCTGAAAGTCCAATGCGTTGTAGACGTAAACCGTTTTGTCATCCGGGGCGACACGAACGGCTCGAGGGTTGTTGCCCGCGATGATCATGCGTCGAAACACCAGTTCGCGGTAGTCGTCGTCGACAACATTGGCCGTATACAGCTCGTTTGTTCCCGCGAAGACAATGTAGATCTGCGTGCCGTCCGGATTGAGGCCGACTTCCCAGGGATTGGCCGTAATCCGTCCTTGACCGAATGTGTCCATGGGGACTCGACGTCGACGCCGTCCCTCACCAGGTCGCGTATCGGGAACGGCGATGTACGGGAAAATCGAGCCTGATCCGTGGGCCTCGTTCACTCGCGAGCGGATGTGAGGCAGGTACACTTTCGGCCGACGTGGATTTACCACGACCTGGCGGGCCAGGTTGTCCGTGCTGCTGCCGGCCCATTCATCGACTGGCTTTCCCGAATCGATGTCAATCGCGCGAACGGTCGATGTGTAAAACTCAGTGAAGTACAGCCGCTTCTCGTCAGGATCGAG
Organism: uncultured Planctomycetaceae bacterium; assembly: GCA_964431285.1. Taxonomy (GTDB): domain Bacteria; phylum Planctomycetota; class Planctomycetia; order Planctomycetales; family Planctomycetaceae; genus CAUZFZ01. The sequence continues at coordinate 9,203 of CAYSJO010000897.1, read as the reverse complement.
TGCCAGGCCGCGCGCAAACGGACCGGCTTCGATGCTGCGAATCTGTTTCCGGCTGGCGGTGTCGATTTCCACAATCTGGCCCGGATAGTCGAGCGTCACGTACAGACGCGAACCGTCTGCTTTACTGACGACGCCGTAGGGTTCATCAAACACCTCGACGATGCCGATTTTTCCGCCTGTCTGAGCATTCAACATCACGATCTGGTCGTCGTCGTAAACGGCAACAGCCACGTTGTGAGTCGGTCCGATGAACGAAACTCCTTCGGGATGGCCTCCGACTTTGACCTCGCGCACAACCTTGTGATCATCGAGCGAAACAATCGTCACGGTTCCACTGTCGCGGTTGCTGCAGGCCAGGAGTTTCCCATCAGCCGAGATGTCCATCAGGCTGTTTGACGGACCGGCGATCACCGTTGTCGGCGCAAACGCCATTAGGGCCAGAATGGCAGTTGAGATCAGACGCATACTCACGCTCCCTCTTCTGTGGGCGTTTTCAGGCCTCACGCAAAGCCGCGAAGCCGCAAAGTTAAGACTTCAATCCTTTGCGTCTTTGCGGCTTTGTGCGAGGCTACTGGTGACGTCGCAGCTTCGCCGCGTAGAACCAGTCTGTGTATCAAAAAGGACCCGCTCCCCCGGATGGGAAACGGGCCTTTGAGTGTGTGACTCTGCCAGAACATCTTGTGAACTCAAACCGTCGCCAGCGACGATGCTGCTGGCATCGCCGTCTACTTGGCCGCGACGTACTTCTTCGTGGCCGCGACGACTTCCTTCACCGCATCCTTATCAAGCTCGTCCTTACCGAAGGCGAAGTTGATGTCGATCTTGCGGTTCGTCCACAGCAGGACGGTCACTTCGGCCTCTTTCGCGATCTTGTAGTCGGGATGTCCGGCTTCGCCATCGTAAATGGTCAGAGGCGTGTTTTTCAGTTTTGCTTTCTTGGCGGCTTCCGCCACTTTCGGTTCCAGCTCATCCGGGTCATCCGTGAGGAAGACGACGAAAGAGTGGGTACTGCCCGGCTTGCCGGGAGGTGTTGCAGGACTGACAAGCTTATCGATTTGACTGACCAAACTGATCAGTTCGTCCGTGATCTCACGTGCGTGAATGTTGACCACTGGGACTTTACCGAAAGCTCACCTGTAGCAGAGGGACTTGCCCTTCCGCGGACCTGAAACGTCTTTCACCTCAAAATACTTTGCCGGATCACCCTTCTGGGGTCCGGACTCGATGTCACCAGCAACCGCGACCGTAGCGGCACACGCCACCATTAAGCCTAGCGCCGGTATCATGACACGTTGCATGCAGATACCTCCACTTTACGAGGAACACTGACAGTCATTCACACGCATAAGACGCTATCGCATCAGGATTCGCCGTTCAACGCAGCAGTTCTTCGACGAATGGATTGATGTCTTTCGCGTATCGAAACCCACTCGGGCCATAGTCAGCATTGTCGTTGGTGAATGTCTTCTGCAGCTTCCCGAACCGGTCGTAAACCAGCACCGCCGGGATCGCTGCGACGCCGATCGTGTCCAGAACTTCCTCGTCCGCCGTGCTGGAAACGAAGTTGACGCTGGTCGCGGTGTGCTTTGTCAGGAATTCGATCACGCGCGGCTGAATCTCCTCGGGCGTGTCACCGGCACCGTAATAGTCGATGTCGACTGATGCGCAGGCGACCTGTTCTCCAAGTCGATTGTGTAGCTCGACGAATTGCGGGAACTCCTCGATGCACGGTTCGCAAAACGTGGACCACACATCGAGGATGACAACCTTGCCCTTCTGGCTGCCAACCCACGTCTGGATTTCGTCCCAGCTTTGGATTTTCAGTTGAACCTGCTTCGCCGCTTTTTCCGCGTCTTCCGGCGGCAAGACCGGTGGGTCGTCAGGAACCGAATCGCTGCCCGTCGATGCCGGCGTGGGCATTTCGTCGTCTGGAGTGGTGGTTGCTGGCCGGGATTCGGCACAGCCAGCGACGAGCATTGCCGTCAGGGCGATGAGTGAATGGTACGAAGTCTTCATCGTTCACTTCCCTGTCTCGTCGATCAATTGATCGACGCGTTCCATCATTCGCTGCTCGACATTGGGAGCGAATGCGCCTGGCTGGACGACGGTCGTCATGTACCGCATTGCTCCGCCAGCTTCGTACCCGCCTTCCTGCAGGACTCGCAGGCTTGGGATGTAGGCGAAGACGTCGTTGGAGTACCCGGCGACCCACACGTCGGGACCGCCTTCCTTCCGATTCTCGCGTTTGATGCGTAGTGAGTAATCCACAACGGTCTCGCCCGGCAGTGCGACGAACAGCACAGCCTCTCCGAAGCGGACTACCTGTATTGGGGCCGGATAGCTTGTGATCAACGTTCCTGCTTCCAGCTCTTTCAGCAGCCGTTCGGCATACCGCCGGTCGTATTTGTTGGATGACTTCAATTGTTCGACCAGTTGCTCTTTTGTTGGCGCATCGGCGTAATCCAGTTCCGCCGTTCCGAAACCGGCTTTCAGTCGTCCCGAGATTTTACGAGGCGTCGTCATCAGCGCGGCTTCGCCGGCGGTCGCAAGTGTGCGTCCATGCTGTCTGGCGCGTTCCAGTGTCCGGCGTGGATATGGGTTCTGATCTCCGCCACAGCCCATCATGAACATCGCGATCGTCCCGGGGTGAGCCTCTTCCAAGTACTGCTGCGCGTACCCGGCGTAGTCGCCGCACATCTGATAGAAGCTGAGTGTCGTATTGTGGCAGGCGTATCCAAAGACGATGGCTGTCAGCTTTCCATCAGTGTCTTCAACCCGCAGCACAGGAACATCGTGATCAACGCGTCCGTCGGGATTCGGTCGATTGGCGTATCCTGTGTCGGTCGGAGTACGGCGATTCATGGCGAACCCGGCCCGGGCCTTCTGGAACGACACGCTGGCTGGTGCCAGGTTTTCGAAGGCAGCGTCGATGCCCGCGACAATCCGCAGCCGCAACACATTGACGTAGTGCATCGCTTTTGCGCGACGTTCGGGGTCGAGCCCATCCAACGCCGTGCCCGTCGTTCGAATCTCCGGACCGCAGTGCGTGTGTGAGCAATTCATCAGTAGATTGGCTGGCTTCAGCCCACGTGTTCTTTCCAGCGATTCCTCGACGAATTCCCGTAGCGGTCTGGGAACGCTGATCAGGTCCAGCGTCACGATGACAAGCGTCTGTCCGCTGCCATCCTGCACAACCAGTGTTTTCGCAAACAGCTCCTGGTCGACCCCTTTCGACGGCTCGTTCCGAGCGGCATATCCGGCCATCCACGCCGGTCCGACCGGAGTGATCTTCGTTTTGGCCACGCCGGCCTGCCATGCGGGTTCATCCGCCATGCTGGTGGTTACTACGAACAGCAGCACGACGAACGCAGTCAGCGACGACCAACAGGCTCTTTTCATGTTCCGTCCCGATTCCACCCGACCGCACGGGTCAGGGCATTTGGACTCTTTCGGCGCCGTTGCGAGTACACATGGCAGCCAGAACGGGGAATGCTAGTGTCTTGGACAGCGATCGGACACTGCCGTCGGCCAGAGCCACAGTGACCGTTTCGGCATGCCAGCTTCCCGCAGAAAAGGAGCGCGAGCGGCCGGGGTCGTGAAACCAGGCGTCAAAGGTGGACGGCGCCGAGCTGGGATAATTGCCGTCACTGCCCCAGTCCGGAAGTCCGTTCAAATCGTCGTCGGCCGCCCGCGTCGATGCACTGTGACCATCCCCCCAGATACCCATGACAGACTCAGCAAGCATCAGTGTCGAGCTGGCGCCATCGCGGATGTCACGCATCCTGGTGGCACTGTCACGATAAAGCACTCCGTTATTGACCACTCCCTCGAACGACCTCCGTCGATCCAGGTTCGTTCCAGCAATGCCGCGGTAGTTGGTGAACTGAAATCGCGGCTGGTTCGTCGGTCCCAGATCAGCGAACACGTTCGAACTCCCGCCACTCATACTCGGGCAGACGAATGTGGGAATGCGCGTGTCCATCAGCGGAAGATTTGTGGCATTTCCTTTTGATTTGCCCAGATCGAAATTCACGGTCGACTGGCCAATCTGATGCAGTATCAGTGCATGCCAGCTCCAGTTATCAGACAGATACCAGTCGAAAAGTGATGGCCCGGCGCCTGCATCGGGACATGTTGGAATGCGCATCGCAGGTTCAATCTGCAGCATGGAAACGCCATCGGTATTCGCCAGATAGCCGGATGGCAGGCGCGATGAGCCGACTCATAGTTGAGACAGGCCAGCGACAGCTGTTTGAGGTTGTTGATGCACGAAGCTCTGCGAGACGCCTCACGGGCACGTTGTACAGCCGAAAGAATCAACGCCGCCAGCACCCCAATGATCGCGATCGTGACCAGCAGTTCGATGAGCGTAAACGCACTCCGGTCCATGTCTGTCATTGACAATGATGAACCGTGTGACGATCGACAACTCGCAGTGCTCTGAATCGAACGCATCTGTCTTCTCCGCAAGTCTGTCCGACGCCTGGTCGCCCAACGGCGCAGAGGTGTCCGTCTCGCGTAATGGAATTGCGCCGGTTCGCCCCCGATCGTAGCAATGATTTTCACGGCGTGGATTGAGCAAATCCAGCAACGTGTGGCCGCATCGAAAGACGTTGGGAAACTCTGTGGGAGGTTCAATCGAAACCGAATGCAGGGATAGCTTCTGCAACTTCGTCCGCGTCGGTATTCAGTGGGTCTGGAGTCGGTTCGATCGGGTCGTCGTCACCACCACTTCCGCCACCGCCACGTCGGCAGGCATTCGGATTGGGACGGAACCGGTAGGAGATTCGCTCAGAGGTCCCCTCGTCGATTCGCGGTCGGAAGCGACGTCTCATTTCCCGGAACGCTTCTGCCGGGCCGGGTGCCCGGATGCAGACATCGCGCTGCTCAACCAGATCGAATTCCAGAGAATCTGCTGCTGCCACAAACTTACGGACGGTGAAACCGAATCGAGGATCGCCGCCAGTTGCGTCGTCATCTTCATCGTCGGTGTCTGTGTCGTCTGTGTCCGTGTCATCGGTGTCTGTGTTCGTATCGTCGGTAACTGTCTCATCGGTGTCCGAATCGTCGACGACCGAATCGTCGATAACCGTGTCGTCCGTATCCGTTTCGTCACGATTGACGCACTCGGAGTTAGCAAGTCGTCTTTGAAAAGACCCTCGAGCAATCTGAGTGAACGGAGACAACAGTGCTCGATCGCGATCGCTGAGGAATCCAACCGGAATTCGTATCTGTGCGTGCTGACTGTCTTCATCGCCTTCACATTCGCCGTCACCGCCAGTTTCCAGATCCGTGTCAACTTCACCGTCGACCTGACCAGAACCGCCGGGTCGCCGCCGCCCGATTTCGACGAATACCACATGGATGGATCGTCGCCGCCCGCTATCATCAGATCCGAAGAGCGCGTTGAACAACCGACGCCGTTTATTACTCAGACCTTCAAACGGGCGAACAACCACGCGACACCTTCTGCCTGAAAACCAGACGACACGGAGAAGCAACTCGTCGTCGTCATCCAAGCGGAACAACTCGAAACGACGGCAGACGAACCCGCGGAAGTGGCCTTCAATTTGAGTATCGTCCGTCGTTTCCCACGTCCGCTTAACCTTGATGCTCTCCCACAGGTTTTCCAGGTCCGCAGGGACTGGATGCGCCAAATCATCGACGCGGAAGGACTCATCCGCGTTTGCCACCAGACCGTACTGAATGGCGGAAAGTACTACGAGCAGGGTCGTTGCTGACCTGACCATGAGCGTCTCTCTTTGCTGTGCGGTGGAGTTTTAATTCTTAATGACGCTTTAGGACAAACATACAGTCATCGTTGTTTCGCCCAACGACAGTGCCAATTACGCGCGCAATCGCTGAAATTCCCCACCTCAAGTCGTGATTATCTCCGATTGGTTGAGATTAGTTGGGCGTGGGCATTCGCGGAGACTTCTCGTTATGAGAGGTGATTCTGAGAGTCGTCGCGTTTGTGCCGAACGATACAGCTACATCGGCGAACTTGACGGTACACTGCAATCAAACGACTGCAGTCGTTTTGGAAGAATCTTGTGCCCGGATTCAGTCTGGCCGACATTTCATGTGTGACGAATTAGCCACTCTTCGAACCGAGGGCGAGGCAGCTCTGGCTGAGCTCTTTTCGCGGTACAGGGAACGTCTCGAGCGGATGGTCGAATTCCGGCTCGACGGCCGACTGCGTGGCCGAATTGATCCGGCCGACGTATTACAGGAAGCCTATTTGCGAGTGGCCCAGCGGATCGACCATTTTCTGTCGCATCCCTCGGTGTCGTTTTATGTCTGGCTGCGCTCGCAGACTTATCAGACTTTGATCGACCTGCATCGCCAGCAGTCGGCGCAAAAGCGCACGGCCGCGGTTGAGGTTCGACTGGGCGGACACGTCGATCCCGACGAAACGGGAGCATCGATTGCTCAGGCCTTGTTCAAACAACGGACATCGCCCAGCCAGGCCGCCGTCCGCGCCGAGGAGATTCGCCAACTTCGCGAAGCGCTTAGCTCGATGGACGAAGTCGATCGGGAAGTGCTGGCCCTGCGTCACTTCGAACACCTGTCGAACAGCGAGGTGGCTGAGACTCTGGAACTGAGTCCGACGGCCGCCAGCAATCGTTATGTGCGAGCCATGACGCGACTGGGCGAAATCATGAATCGGCTGTCGAGCAGCGACGACAAGTGAGTCGTTATTTTCCCGGACCGTGCTGCGGCGTCGGGCGAGAAAACGTACGTGTCGAATCCATTTCGTCGGATGCTTCAGGATCGGCTTCGACTTCCTTCATCCAGACGCGGATATCGGTTTCCTGAGAAAATGTCAGGTCGCCTTTGATCAACTCTTCCTCGAACGCCAGGGCCCCGTCATCCGACTGGTCTGCCTGCTCAGCGCTTTCGAATCGTTGTGACGGATCGGGAGCAATCAGTCGGCGCAGCAGCGGCAGCAACATGTCGGCGTATGCGAATTCCACTGGTGGCAGCCATGCGGGAAGTTGTTCGAGGGCCGTCTGTTTCGCGTCCAGCAGGCGCGTGTAGCTGAGCCCTGCGAACGGATGCGCCCCCGACAGCATCTCGAACAGGACGTATCCCAGACTGGCCAGATCCGACTGTGGCGTCGCGACGTGACCGTCCAGAACTTCGGGAGCGGCGTACTCGGGTGTGCAGGGAACTGTCAGAGGTGTCTCAGACATCGCAAAACCGGAACCGATATCGATCAATTTCACGTTGCCACTGCGCTTCAGCATGATGTTCGACGGTTTCAGATCGTTATGCACAATCCCCTGGCGATGCAGTGCTGCCAGACCACTCAGACATTCCCTCAGAATCGCGATGGCGATCCCGGGTTTGACTCGCGGCTGAGCTCGACCGTCCGTAACCACGTCACGGTTCAACTTTTGCCAGTGACGCTGCGTCGCGTGTTCACGCACTTGCTGCAACGCATCCGGAGTCAGAAGGCACCGCAGGTCGGCACCAGCGACCCACTCCATTTCCAGAACGTAGATACCGTTCAGCTCGACGAAATTCTGGACGTCGACCAGGTTATCGTGCTGAATGCTGGCGACCTTTGACGCAACGCTGGCCTTCCGCGCCATTTCATCGCAATAGTTCTGCGGACTGTCGTTCGGCTGCGTCGAAAAGAACTTCAGCGCTATCGGCAACGAGAAGTCACCGGGCCCTTTGCGACGACTGAGATAAACCATCCCCTGACCACCACCACCCAGACAGCGTTCCAGGTGGCGGCTCGAATCCCACGGGACTTCGGTTTGTTTGAGCAGATTCGAATAACGGGCTTCAAGGTCCGTCGTCACGTTGCAGCACCTTCGTCCGCAAGAGCAGTCAGATTATTTTCGGAGTGCGAAGTCCGAGGGCTTCAAACCTTTCTGGAAACTTCCGAACCCGTACATCAGCGGCTTGAATTCGCCGACGATAGCGACGTCGGCTTTTTCCGGGATCTCGGCTTCCATCTTCAGGCCCCAGAAGCAGGAATTGACCAGTAGTCGACGCAGGCCTTCATTCTCCAGATCGACGGAAGCGCCCATTGTCGTACTGATTACTCTCGAGGTCTTGCCGGCTTCACCCTTGTACATCCGAGTCCACACGAGCGGCATCATCGGATCGTTCTTCTTGCCTTCGACAGGCAAGTCCGTTGGCTTCATTCCAGCCAGAACGGCACCCCTCATCAGGATGTCGTCGTCCTTGCGCAGGTGCACGATTCCGTAAACGTCCGTCAGACCGAAGACATCGTCGACTCCGGTCAAGATCGGATGTTTTTCGTGTCCTGCCTGTATCACACCACGCGTGGCCTGGGATTTGTGTCCGCCATGGTGGCTGATCCAGGTGTCACCCAGCACGGCCTGCCCCCAGCCGCCAGCCGGTTCTTTGCTGCGCCAATGCCACTTCGCATACGGACTGTCCTGATTTCGATAATTGAACGAGTGCGTCGCCGTGCGCAGTCCCATGATCGGTTTACCCGACTTTGTGAAGTCGTCGATGGGCTTCATCTGCTCGTCCGGCAAATGACGGAATCGCAGGAACACGACCATCATGTCCGCGTCGTCCAGCAGGTGAGTGCCTGGGATATTTGTCTGATGTGCGGGATTGATTTCTCCGGTTTTCGGATCGATCGCAAACAGCACCGTGCATTTGAAGCCATGCCGGACTGCCAGAATTTTTGCCAGTTGCGGACAGGCTTCTTCCGAGCGGTACTCGTCATCTCCGCTCACAAACACGATGTGTTTCCCCTTCCCGGGTCCGTCTGATCCTTCATATGTGACCCACTGGTCTTCGGCATGCACGTTTTTCATCGCAGAGCCCAGGATCACAGAGAGGCAAAGCAGGTTGGATATCGGTTGCGGGATGCGGGGCATGGGACGGCTCCTCAAGAATTGGTTGGTTATTCGCTCTGAAAGGGAGACTCACAGCAGAGAGTCCACGGACGCTGGTGTCACATTGACATGCCGTAGTCCTTAGTGGTCCCCATCGTGCCCGTCAGAGCTATTGTCAGAAGTTGTGTTTACGAGGAGTTGAAGACGGCGGCGTGCTGAGGGATGAATCTGGTGTTATCACGAGTTTTCAGACCTCTCCCAAAGGAGCACGCCACGATGACGGAACGTATCAATGCCGCCGCGCAGTCGCCATCGGAAGCGGGCGACGTACTCACGGACATCCTCAGAGACGGAGCGAGGAGGCTTCTGGCT
>CAYSJO010000896.1:0-63964 GCA_964431285.1 uncultured Planctomycetaceae bacterium | reverse complement strand
TCGATACTTTCGTCAGACGGCCCGGCATCTGAAGTGCGGAGCTCTGGCGACGCCGTTTTGCGTCGACTGGGACGCCGATGGAGATGAGGACATTCTGTCAGGCAACACGGCCGGGTACGTTGAGTTCTTCGAAAACCTGGGCATCCCCGATGACAGCAGTGAGCCCCGATGGGCGGCCCCCGTCCGGCTGATGGCGGGCGGAGAAGTGATTCGGATTCAGGCCGGGCCGAATGGTTCGATTCAGGGCCCGGCAGAGGCGAAATGGGGTTACACGACTTTTACAGTGGCCGACTGGGACCACGATGGACGGCGCGATGTCGTGCTCAACTCGAGCTGGGGCAAAGTGTTGTGGTACCGGAATTCCGGCACGGCTCAAATGCCGCAACTGGAGTCCGCCCGGTCAGTCCAGGTTGAATGGACTGGTGTCACGCCGAAACCGGAGTGGACCTGGTGGAAACCGGAAGGCAAACAGCTTGTCACGCAGTGGAGAACAACTCCGGTCGTCGTGGACTGGACCGGCGATGGACTCAACGATCTGGTCATGCTTGACCATGAAGGTTATCTGGTTCTGTTCGAGCGGACTCGTAGTGAGCGTGACGACTCGATCCTGCAACTCAAACCCGGGCGGCGAGCATTTGTCGACGTCCGCGGTGAGTTGGTGCGTCTGAATGCGGGACGTGCGGGCAGGAGCGGCCGACGTAAGCTGCACGCCGTCGACTGGGACGGCGATGGTGACTTCGATTTGCTGGTGAACGGCGTCAATGCTGACCTGTACGAGAACAGGACAACATTCGAGGGTCAGACCATGCTGCTGGACCGTGGTCCGCTGAGTACGCGTAAGCTGGCCGGACACACCAGTAGTCCCGCGACAGCGAACTTCTGGAGCACGGAAAAGCCAGATCTGCTGGTTGGCGCTGAAGACGGTTTTCTTTACCTGCAGCGGCGCAGGACGAGTGAGTGAACAGTCGCGTCGGCAGGGGCGCCGTGACGCGTGCGCTCGCAGAACGTGATTCCCTGCCAGCATCGTGTCGTTTGACGGTGATGCACTGCGCAAGGGTTTTGCTCGATTTGGTACTTGCCCGCCTTCTTCCGACACCATGGGATTGGCTGGTTCCTCGTATTTGCAAGTCAGCGTTCATTGTGACTTTCTTTCCTGCACGTCTGCCGGTTGACCGTATGAAGTGCAGCGGAATTCGCTACGTCGACTGGATAATCGTTGGAACAGCCGGACAATGGCCCGCTGAGGGGCCGCTTCTGTCGCGCAATAAAGGCGGGGACGCTGCTGTTTACTGCAAGGAAGGCACGGGCACGGCGTAGTGAAAGCAGCTTGGTCTTGCCAGGCAAGTAACTGAGAACCGTGTTAATAAATATTGACACAGATGAACTTTCGCCAGAATCGTCTGAGGCGAGACGGGAACTTTTTTCAGGTCACGGGATCTAAACTCAATAGTTGGTAGTGTCTGAGGCTTTTTGATCACCGGGGTTGGCTCAAATGCGGCTTAATGACTGGCTGTGCATTCTGAGAAGCAGTTTCATCCAGCGTCGTGCGCAACCCCGCATGAGCCGGATGGATGGCTTCGTCGGTCCCCGACGGGGTCGGACAAGTGCACAGATTGAGCACCTCGAGCAACGAACATTGCTTACGGCGCCCAATCCGGTTGACCTTGGATCGCTTAATCCCAGCAGTACGAATCCGGCGGGATTTCGTGTCAATGGAGCCGAAACCAGTGCAGGTGTGGGCGAGTCAATTAGCCGAGTCGGCGACATTAATGGCGACGGTTTCGAAGATTTCGTGCTCACAGGTCCGGGAGTCGACTCAAGTGGGGATGCGTACGTTGTCTTCGGGAATCCCGGCAGTTTTTCGGCCACGCTGAGTGTGGATGACCTGACAGGGGACAATGGGTTTCGAGTCGACGACGTTGGTGAAGTACCTATCGCCAGTGACCTGGGCGACGTGAATGGCGACGGTTTTTCTGATTTTGGACTCGCATCGGGCACCCCGTATCAGAGCGGCGGCAGCGTGTGGGTCATCTTTGGTCGGGCCAGTTTTGGGACATCGCTCGACCTGTCGGCACTTGACGGCTCTGACGGATTCCGTCTCGACGACTCAGGAGGAACAAACTCAGTCAACAGCCTGTCTGCAGCGGGTGATTTCAACGGTGCCGGCCTCGACGACGTCATTGTCGGAGCGCCATCCGTTACGTATGAACAGGCTGGGCGTGCATACGTCGTTTTCGGTAAAGCCAGCGGTTTCAACCCTGCGATCAACCTCGACAGCCTGACCACCAGCGATGGTTTCAGGATGTTCAGCAACGCAACCCGTGCCGGGTATGCCGGAACGTCGGTTGCCGGAGCAGCGGACATCAATGGCGACGGATTCGATGATGTTGTCGTGGGAGACTATTACGACGACCAGGGACGCGCTTACGTCGTCTTCGGACGCAGTGCAGCAGTCACTGCCCCAATCGATCTGACCACGCTTTCCAGCGCCGATGGTTTCAGAATTGTTGGTGATTACGTTGGCCGTGTGGTGGACACTCTTGGAGATATCAACGGCGATGGCTTCGCCGATTTGATTGCCACTGCATCATATGCAAGCGCGGGTGGTAAGTATTCAGTAGGGGAAGCCTATGTGATCTTCGGGCAGTCGGAACCTGTGACCAATCCGATCAGTGTTGCCAGCCTGAACGGCAGCGACGGCTTCCGAATCCCGGGCGACAACTCGTACGACTACATCGGGAAGGCCGCCAGTGGAGTCGGAGACATCAACGGCGACGGGCTCGACGACATCCTCATCGGTGCGCCAAACGCTGAGTACAATTCCAGCAATGAGGTCCAAATAGGCACTGGACGCGCCTACGTCCTGTTTGGTCAGACGACCGACTTCCCGGCGGACGTAAACCTGCGAATTACAACCGAATCAAACCCCGACGCCACGGCGTATCTCGATGGTGAAAATGGATTCCGCCTGGATGGTGAGGTGCGCGGAGACTACGCAGGACAAGCAGTCAGCGGCGCCGGCGACATCAACGGCGATGGCTTCGAGGACCTGTTGATCGGAGCACCAAAGGTCAATGTCGGTCTGAACTTCACAGTTGGCACTGGGTATGTCGTCTTTGGAGGCGGCTTTACGGCCGGCAGCGAGACTCAGATTGGAACCGACTCGGGGTCTAGTAAATCCGATACTCTGAATGCCACGCGGGGAGCCACTTCAGTCGACCGCCTCATCGGTGGTCAAGGTGATGACGTACTCAACGCAGACGGCGGAGCCGATGTCTTGATCGGCGGCCAGGGCAACGATGTTCTGGGGATCGCAACCGGTAACATCGGAACGGCATACCGATTCGACGGAGGCACAGGTGTCGACACGCTTAAGCTCGGTGGCTCCGCGGCATTCTCCGGCAACCTCGATCTGACGAAGATCGCTGACAGTCGAATCGTCGACATCGAGGGAATTGACCTGCGGGGAGAAGGCGCCAACACACTGACACTCAACGTGTCTGAAGTACTCAATATCAGCGGCACATCCAATGAGCTCAGGGTCCGTCTCGATGTGGTGGACACCGTCAATGTCGGGTCCGGCTGGACAGGCGGAGGCGGCACGACCGTTGATGGAGTGCAATACCAGCTCCTGACTCAAGGACAGGCCCGGCTCCTGATCGAAGCACTTGTGGAAGTGACCGTTCCGGCAGCCAGTGTTGGTGAGGAAAGCAGCGGATCACTCGTTTACACCTTTGCGAGGACTGGCAGCACGGGTGACGTCACGCTTAACTTCAGCGTCGCAGGGTCGGCGGCTTTGACAACGGATTACACCGTATCGGGAGCGGATTCGTTCAGTGGCGGAACAGGAACGGTGACCATTGCTGATGGTGAATCGTCAGCAACCGTGTCGCTGACCGCGGTAAGTGACACGGTTGTCGAAGGCGACGAAAACGTTGTGATGACACTGACAGCTGCTCCGGGCTACACCATCGGGTCGGCCGATACGGCCATCGGCATATTCGATGACAACGATACAGCCGTGGTCGCATTCGACGCCGTGACGAGCAGTCTGTCAGAGTCTGATGGGACGCAAAACGTCGCTGTCAGACTGACGATTACGGCAAATGGACAAGCGAATTCAGGAACACTGGCGTCCCCCCTGACCGTTAATGTTGCGGACCTCCAGACCGGCTCAGCTGGATCGAGCGACTTTATATTTAACAGCCCCGCGCAAGTGATGTTCAACACGACATCAGAAACGAAAAACGTTGGGGTGGTGATCGAAGATGACGCCATTGAGGAAGCCAGTGAGACGATATCGCTGGGGCTGGGTGGGTTGAGCAACAGCATCAATGGCAGCGTGTCGATCGATGAAAGCCGCGACACGCATACGATCACAATTCGCGACAATGATGGCTCGGGGTCACTGCAGACGGAACTCAGAATCGCTCACGTTGCGACCGCGACCGACGGAAATGGCGAAGCCACCGTGCTGCCGCCGAATGCCGATTTCCTGGATGAATGGGACGAATTCTTTCTGGAAGTGTGGGGCAAAGTTACCGAGTCGACCAGCGGTGTTGATACCGCACACATCGAAATCCCGTACCAGTCCAACTTCTATACTGTTGACGCGGTCGCCTTCGGAGCCTCGTTTGAGGGAAACTCAGGTTCGAGTGTGGACAACACGCCAGGCAATGGTCGCATTACGCTGGACCTCGACACAGCTCGTACCGACGCGGGCGTCGACACGTTCGTCCTGTTCGCGCGTGTTTCCCTGAGCGTGCAAGTCGAGCTTCCGAACAATCTGTTGAACCAATACGTCTCGCCGACGATCGACGACCGATTCGACGCAGAAAACATCACGGTCGCGCTGAGCGGCGGAGGAACAGCAACGGCGCTCAACGTCAGCGGTCTCACAACTGAAATCTGGCCGGTCCTGTACGACCTGGATGACGATGGCAGCATCGGGTTTGGTGACCTGCCGGCACTGGCAGCCGTTTTCAGTACCACGACGAGCGGCAATCCCTCTGCGTTTCGGGCCGACTTCGATCGAGGAGGATCGGTTGATTTTGCGGATATCTCACTGTTCGCCAGCAATCTGGGGCGCTCGATCAGTTCGACCGGTGGGCAGATCTATGCCCCGGACTTTCACACAGGCGGATCCACGCTGCTGGCCACTTCCGAGGTCGCGCCCAGTGAGTCACCCGTTCCCGTCGTCGACAACGAGGACGCGAATCAACTTAAGACTGCCGCCATCCAGCAGTTTGAATCAGCGGGCCTGGATGACACATCTGTTACGGAATTGCAGTCCGTCGAAGTTGTCATTCGGGATTTGCCCGGTCAACAACTCGGTCTGGCTGCGGGCAACCGGATCTTCGTGGACGTCAATGCGGCAGGTGCCGGATGGTTCGTTGACTCCACTCCCCAGGACAGCACCGAGTTTCAGTCTGGGGCTGAAGGATCCGACGTGGCCCATCGCTATGACCTGCTAACCGTGATCGCTCATGAGCTGGGGCACATCCTTGGACTCACCCATCAGCACGATGGTGGTCTGATGGAGCACACACTGGAGACCGGTATCCGTCGTGAAGTCACGGCGCACGACCTGGACAGTCTGTACACGGGATTCGACGGTCTTGGCGATCTGTTGTAGTCGTCGCCAGGAATCCTCACCCGATCAGCTCTGGCATTGGTCGGTGATCACCGACCAGGTACTGAGGTCGACCCCCAAGATCGTTGAACTGTGTCGTCGCGACATCGATTCCCAGCCGTTCGTACAGCGAAGCAAAGACCTCGCGGAAATGGACTGGCCGGTTGAGTGGTTCCTCACCCAGTCGTGTGCTGGAGCCAATGACCTGGCCGCACTGCAGGCCGCCGCCAGCCAGCAGCGCGCCGCCGACGTTTGGCCAGTGATCCCGGCCAGCATTTCCGTTGATCTTCGGCGTGCGGCCGAATTCTCCCCATGCGACGACGGCGATGTCGTCCAGCAGTCCGCGTTCTTCCAGATCCTGAATCAACGCCGAGACGCCGATGTCAAACAGCGGCAGAGCACCACGGGCTTCTTTGAAGTTATCTCTGTGCCAGTCCCAGTTGTAGTCGCCGGTCAGCATCCGACCGAACGGCCAGCGGCTGAAGGCCAATGTGACACAGCGAGCCCCTGCTTCAATCACTCGACGAGCCAGCAGAAACTGGTCCAGCAGCGTTTTTCCGTCTCGTTCGTTCGGGTAGCTGGCATCAAGGCCGTACCGATTCAGAACTCCGGGCTCCTCTCGGCTCAGGTCGAGGGCCTCGGCAAGACGCGGAGAGGTCAGCATCTCGATCGCTTGCCGATGAAACTCGTCGATTCCATCCGTCGGCGCACTGCGATCTACGTCCCGCCGGAATCGATCAAAACTGCTCAGCAATGCCTGTCGATCTCCCAGGCGGGGCAGGTCGACTCCATTGAGCATGATGTTACGTCGGTCCACAGCCTGAACTTCGAACCCGGCGTGAGCAGCTCCCAAATAACCTGGCTGACCCGGCGAGGTTCGCATGATGAATCTCGCATCCGGGTCTACTGGCGATAAATCGACCGACGGAGGCACTCCCGTTACTCGCGGGCCGAATTGTCGCGACAATATCGCACCAATTGTCGGCCAGTCGCCAGGCGGATATCCTTGGACGATGGGCGATGATCGCATCGGAGGATGAGATTCCCAACCCGTCGTACACCAGTGGGTGTTGTGGTCATTGAGAAAACCCATCAGCGACCGAATGATCGTCAGCTTATCGGTCATGCCTGCCAGCCGCGGCATCAATTCGCAAATGTCGATACCTGGGACACGCGTTTCGATCGGTTGAAACTCTCCCCGGACTTCGGAAGGAGCCTCAGGCTTCAAATCGTACATGTCCATATGCGACGGCCCACCAGGCAAAAGCACCATAATGATGCCTTTGGCACGTCGCTTGTTGCCCGGTTCGTTGCGCGACAACTGGCTCGCCGATTCCGCTCGCAGGATCGCGGGAAGCGACAGGCCACCCATCGCCAGACCGCCAATTTGCAACCAGTTTCGCCGTGACATTCCGTCACAGTACTGCGAACGCGGGCCGGGGATCGTGAGCATGATCAAAACCTTTTGGCTCAGGACGACTTACGTGCGATCGAGTGTGCGCAATCGAGTGGCGACGCGTCCAGAGAACTTACACGCAAGACGCCATGATCGCTCATGTAGCTACGAAAACAGGCAGGCGGAATTCAACATCCCGCCTGCCTGTGCAGCACTTTCGCCTGCTACTTAGTTGTTGTCCTCGACGCTGTTGGCTTCCGCCTCAAATTGCTGAAGCATTTCAGGCAGTGCCAGTCGACCGCGGGCATACTTGGCTGCATCGCTGGCCGGATAATCCCAGCGGCATCGGTTGTACCGACGGAACGCGTCGCGGTTGTTGCTGGCCATGCGGAATGATTCACCAGCCCAGAACAGAGAGTCTGACGCCAGGTCATCGTCCGGGAAAATCTTGGCAAACTCGTCGAACGACTTGCCCGCCACCGTGTAGTCCTCTGCCTTGTAGTAGCACTGGCCAACGCGGAACGCCATTCGCGACGCATACTGATGTCCCTCAAACTTTTCGAGGAACTTCTTGCCGACTTCTGCAGCGATCGGGTACTCCTCACCTTTGTAGAAGTGATCGCTGATACGAATCATCACGTTCGCGATCAGCGGACTCTTCGGATACGTCGCCGCCAGCGTGACATAAGCTTCCAGAGCTTCGTCAAAGTCACCGGCCTCTTCGTACGTCTGAGCCAGCTTGTACTGTGCGTCCGAAGCAAGTGGATGCTCCGGGAACTGTCGCACGATCTGTTCGTAGGAATCAGTGGCTTCTTCGATGCCCCCAAGCTCCTGAGCGAACTGACCCAGCAGGTACAGAATTCGCGGCTGGTACTTCGGATCGGGGAAGTCTTCCATCACTTCTCGAAGCACACGACGACCGGCGTCGAGATCGATAGCGGATTCTTCCTGACGTCCCAGATTCTTGTGGCTCTTGAAGAGTTCGAAGTAACTCTCGGCAATGTGGAAACGCGTTTCGACGGCTAGTGTTTCGTTGTTGAACGTCTTGCTGAATGCTGACACAAGGCCATCCGTCCCGATGACAACAGGTAATGTTGTCGTCAATTCGAGCTGGCCCTCGTCGTTGCTCGCTGCCGGATCGAGATACGTCACGGTCAATGTGTCACCGAAGTACGCTTCGACGTGTGGGTTGTTCGCTTCGATGTTGCCGGCCGTCGGTTCCTCGGTCGACTTCAAGGTCAGCGAGCCAGTGAAAACTCCACTGTGAGCAAGCGTTTCAGTCAACTGGACCGACTCTTTCTCACCAAACTCAGACGTGATCTCGATGTCGACCATGTCCCGTTCGTCGGATGAGTCCTGATCAGGATCAGTAACGACCAGGAACAGTTTTTCGCCAACATGCAGGCTCTCTACCGGCTTGTCGTAGTCGCGATCGACCGACGCCAGTTCACCGTTGGAGATCAAACGGCCATAGCTCGGCAGGGCGGCTGGTTTACCGTCCGGCCGTCGCTCATCGTTGTAAGTTCCTGTAATTCGGTCTTTGCCCGTCAGGTTGAGCACGGCCGCCACAAGGCCCATGTCCATATTCGACATGCCCTCTTCCTCGGCCAGTATCCCACCACCAATCAGACTTCGTGGCATCTCAGACGTGACTGGCACGACGACCGGGCTGGCCTTCGAACCAAGCTGCATCACGATCTGTCCAACGAATCGACCCTCTTCGAGAGCCCAGTCCTCACCGTCGATGTTCGGCACATTTGTGAATGCCGATGAAATCCGACAAAGCACATCAACGGTTGCTCCATCAGTGGTTGTCAGCCGCACCGTGATTTCACTCTCGCTGTCTTTCGCGGCATCAGGATCAATCACCTCGACGGTCAACGGAGCTTCAAACGCTACGTTTGTCGTGATAAGTGTCGCCGCATCGGAGTCGGCAGCCGGTTCAGTCTCGCCGGCGGTCGTCGGAGTGGCCTCGGAATCGGGTTTGGTTCCGGCTGGCTCCGTCTCGCCCGGCTCTGTCCCGGCCGGTTCCGTTTCACCTGGTTCGGCCTCTTCAGGACCCAGTGCTGCAACCTCTCCGGCGTCGGCGAGCTGTTCGGCTTTCGGAATCTGATATATGAAACCTGGCCGTTGCTTGGACCCTTCCGGAGGCGGAATGACCTTCGATTCAAGAATGCGAATCAGGCCCTCTGTTGGACGATTTACGTAGACCACTGACTCACGCGGAACTGAGTGGCCTGGGAATGTGTTCTGCTCATCGATGTACTTGATGTTGATACGGTCTCCCTCTTTGACGACCAGCTTGTCTCCCTCGGCGACCGCGGCCGTGTCAACTTCCTTCGTGAAGAGACCGGTGTTTTCTTCGGTTTCGGTTGCTGTCAGCGTGATTGGTTCGCCGTCGTTCACACTGACTTCGAACTGCAGCTTGTCACGAGAAACGGAGATGTCGCGGTCGTAGTCGGTGATCTCTACAGTGACTCGCTCACCGGGGTCGACTCGCTTCAGGCGTTTCCGCACATTGGCGACAGCACCGTTGTTCTGTCGAATGAAGTCGTACGCAATCGGAGACACTGAACCGTTGAAGTACGTCGCCTGCAGTTTGCCGGCCAGAAGTCGACTGGCTCCGGAATTGATCTGCGTCACTTCATCCGTGTATGTCGCCGTGACGACGTCACCGCCGGCAATCTCCAGTTGATCATTCTGAGCGAGAGCCAGAACATCGGACTCCGTGGGAATGAACGGAGCCTTGATGTCTTCGCCAGACACTTCAATGTGGCTGATCGCGACGGCCTCACCGAGGTATTCGTTGATAACGAGTCGCGTGTAGCGCACGTCGTGAGGGTCGAAGCGGAATTCCCACGAAGTGTCCGCCAACACAACCCGTGTTCCGCTGGCAGCTCGCAGTTCCACTTTGCGGAGGTTCATCAGCACGCCATTGCCAAGCGTGTCTGGCCGCACGACCAGTTTGGCTTTGCCTGGCTCGTCGATCACGATCGTGCCGAACCGCTCTTTGCGGTAGGTCGAGTAGTTGCCTGTGGCTGGAACGGGAGCTGTGAATCGCTGATCACCCAGCTCGACACGAACTCTTGCACTTCCATACTGGTGTGCGTACTCAAGCCAGACGTCGTAGATTCCGGCCGGAGCATCGAATTCCCAACTCGCAACGTCCTCGAGGTTTTGCCAGAAACCAATCGACTTGGGCAGGTCCGCCGGTTCCGTGACGGCGAACTGCTCGGTCGTCTTTGCCAGCTGAACTGTCTCAAGGTCGAGTGTGACATCAGCCTCTGGTTCTGCTGGTGTCGGCTGTCCCTCTTCGGCAGTTGTCTCCCCATCCGTTGGCCCCGTGTCGGCTGCGGCAACTTCGGGTGGTGCAAACTGAGACAGATCGAAGTCGCTGGTCAGGAACGGACTGAAGACAATCTGTTGCCGATTGAGATCGGAACGTGCTCGAACAACTTCAAGAATCTGCTGGTTCGGGTGTGCCGAGCAGAAGATGGTCAGGTCGTGGACGCCTTTGTCCAGCCACACGTCAACCGTGCGATTACCGGGGCCAAGTTCCATCTCCAAGCGGCCATTGACCGACATACCTGTCCGCGTGCCCCGCGGTGCGAATCGCACAGCACCTGACTTTTGCTGCACGAACTTACCGTACCACACGCCTGTTACGTAACTCATCGGGTTTTTGTCAGCTTCGTCAACTTCTGGACGATTCCAGACGAGTTGACCATCCACAACTTCACTCTCCTGAAGCGGCTCTCCATTCGCGAGCGACAGCACCTGCTGCCATGTCGTGTAACTTGTGGTATTACCCCTGTAGAGGCGGAACTTCATGGCACCGTAGTCTTCGGTGCCGACCTTGGGTGCATTCGGAATCGCCGGGTGAGCAGCGACACGGAACCAGAACTGCCCGTCATAACTTGCCTGCAGTTCGGCCCTCACAGGAGCGTTTTCGTCAGGCTTCGGTGTGTGGAACTTCACTCGCGACACAGACTTCAGGTCTTTCATGTCGACCGTCAGCAGTTTCGGAGTCGCACCATCCGGTTCGCTGAGCCAGAACGTTGCCGGATCGCGGTCGATCGACATCAGCGGGTTGTGATCGATGGCGGTATCAGTCGCGAGGGCACCGGCTGGCAGCTCACCGGTCTTGGCGTAGCCTTCAAAGATACCCGAGTGCGGTTCCGTCTCGTTCAACGTGACTTGAACCTGGTCGCCACTGTCAGCGACGAGCTTGGTCACAATCGTGTCCTTCTCGTCGCCGAGATCGCGGTCAGCGTCCTTCACGCGAAGATAGATCGGGTTACCAGGCTTGATCTGGTTCGTCGGTCGCTGCTGTGACTGGCGGGCGTCAGCAAGTTCTTCTTCGCGAGCTTCACGTTCGAGACGATCACTGAAGGACTCTTCTTCCTCGTCGATGATTTTGCTCGATGCGACTTCGAACTGGCCGTCCGCGGCAATCCGAATCTCCACATCCGATAGAGGAACGCTCTTAAACTCGGACTTGAATTCGTCGGGATAATCGGACTTGATCGTGTCCTTACCCGTGAGCTGAAGAACTCTGTCACCCTTGGTGATTGGACCCAGTTCCGTGTCGACGTCGGCCCGGAACAGGCCTTTGCCTGCCCCACCGCTCGTCAGGTAAACCAGTTCCTCATCGCCACCAGGGACAGTCGTGATGATGACTGGAATGCGGTTGTGTCCGCGGCTGATCCCCAGGTCGCTGTCCTGTACAACGATGGACAGGGGCAGGCCGGGAGCATGCTGCCGCTTGCTGACGCGCCCGAGACGTCCGACGGTCATCAGCAACTGCAACTGGTCCATGTAACGTTCTTCATCGCCGTAAACTTCCGCCAGGTTGTACAGAGCCTGATTCGCAAGATCGATATTCGGAACGCGCTCCAGCACCGTGCGGAAGATATCTCGAGCTTCTTCGTTGTCGCCGCGCCGATGTGACAGGACTCCACGCAGGAACTCAGCCCGTACGATGATCTCGGAATCTCGGCTGTTAGCCAGTTTTTCGAAGACCAGTTCGGCCTGGTCATACACCTTCTGAGCCATGAAGGTCTCGCCGATGCCGAACTCGGCTTCGACGGCAAAGACCGTTTCCGGATAGCGGTCGATGACTGTCTGATACTCACTGCGGGCAACGTCGAAGCGGCGGGACCCAAAGAAGTTCTTCGCAAGCAGGAACTGGATCTGAGCTTTGATGTCGTCTTTGACAGTGGTCAGCTCACTGTTCTTGATGATCCAGCCACGCAGAATGTCCTCGACCTTGTTGTGGTTCTCTTCACCGCCAGCGGCGAGCATGTTTTCGCAGATGAATACGGTCAGATCGACAGGCACTTCATCGCGGTGCTGATCGTACAATGCCTTGTTGGCAACGTATGTGTCGAGTGCGAGTCGCTCGTCACCCAGTCGCAGATACAAGGCCGCTTGCAGCAGAGGAGCCAGCGGGCTGTTTTCATCGATTGTCAGGCCAACTGAGCCCAGGCGGGCATAGCATTGCCCGACCATTGTACGGCCACGTTGTAGACGACCAACTTCCGTTGCCTTGAAGTTTTCCAGCATCCCGGTCAACAGGGTGGCAGCGACGCTGTAGTCATTGGCGACGATGGCGCGTGACGCAAAGCCGATCAACTGATCCCATCGGTGTGAATCACCGTGGATCTGCTGTGTCACTCGTTGCCAGGCCAGAAGCCGGTTCATGGGCTTTTGTGTCCCGGGTTCTTCAGCTTCCAGCAGGAACAAAGCCGCCTGCGCCGAGGGCCAGTCATATTGCACATCTGCGATCGCTCGATCGACGCGAGCAATGTTCTCTGGAGTATTCTCCACTTCAGGGTTAACCCGATAATCGGCATGACTGGTCCGGTAGTAATGCAATGCGTAGTGCAGGTCATACGCATTTATGTCCGTGGGTCGGAACGGTCGATCGTCCATGCGTTTTTTGAGTTGACGCATGGTGGATTCAAAGCCTGCTACGTCTCCCGTGCGAAGCTGCAGATCGCCAAGCCATGATCCATATCGAGCGAAATTGTCGGTGTCCTGCAGAAACCGCTGCTTCAGGAACGCGATCTTCTGTCGGGGGTCTTCCATCTTCGCAAGAAGCTTCGAGGCTGAATCACGTGCTTCGCCACCGGTAAGGCCGGGCTTTGCAACTTCACTCCACAGTGCAACTGCTTCGTTTTCGAGTTCCATTCTCAGCAGCGTGTCACCAATTCCCGTCAGATACTGATGATTGGTGACACCAAACGTGGCGTACGATTTCTTTGCGTACGCGACCGCTTTGCGAACCAGGTCAGCGTCCATGTTCTTGTCGCCAGCCATGGCAATCCGACGCCACACGTCTGGACTGACTCCCGTCGGCTCCAGCTCAAGTATCTTCAGTGCCGCTTCTTTGGCTTCTTCAGGCGTGCCATAGTCTGTAGCATCACTCAGATACGAATATCGATACGACGGCTCTTTCGGAAACAGTTCGATGAGCCGGCCCCAGTAACCAGGTGACAGCTTGCGTTGTTCGCCAGGTGAGTAGCGCTGGTAGTAGGAACCCAGCTCGTACAGGTTCCAGCGTTTGGCTTCCAGGCTGTAGGTATTGAAGAGTGCGGGCTCGCCAAGTTTCGCACGGAGCTGGCCCTCGCGTTCGTTCGTTGCACTCGTGCGAAACTGGCTGATGAGCTGAAAGACAGGGTCTTTGGCCGACTGGTCGACAAGATTCTGCAAGAGAGCACCACGGGCCGAGACACCCGGCTCCTTGCTCATCAGTGCCGTCTTGGCCCAGTTTCCCGGATAGCTACGCAGGTTCGACCAGTGCGGATACTGCCGTCGAACCTTCATGATCATTGCGGCATCGCTGCGAAATTCGCTGTCGTTTTCGGCATTGGACAGGAGCCACGAGATGGCATTCCAGACATTGCCATCATTCGTCGGTGACTTCTGGATGAACTCACGCAGCGCCACCTTTGCTTTTGCATTGTCCTTCAGACGATCTCGGAAGAGGGAGATCCCCAGCTGGTATCGGAGCGCCCAGGTCTGTGACGGATTCGCCGCATCGCACTGCGCGATCGCGGCCCGCAGAGCCTTTTCCGTGTCCACGAGCCGAGCCGGATCGGTGCCGTTGAGCTGTACAAAATGCGACGCGACACTGTGCGTCGCCGGAATCACACCCAGCAGACTGCGGAACAGTTTGAGTGCCTGCTGTGGGTTGTTCTCTCGATTAAAGGCCAGCGCCAAAAGGCCAATGCGCTCGTACCGATCCATGCGCTTGGGGTGCTCACGCAGATATTCCTGCACGGGTGCCTGCATCTGAGCCGCCGGAACTGCCGAGTCGTACAGAGACTGAATGTGATAGTTGAGCGACCATTGATCGTCGCGGATCGCGCGGACCTGCTTGAGCACTTCCACAGCGTTGGTGTACTGGCCAAGACTGCGGTAATTCTCAGCCATCGTCCGCAGAATCTCACGTTTCTTCTCGGGCTGCCGGACCAGGTTTGACTTAACAAGTTTGCCGCCCATTCCGTTGGCTTTGGCCCATTGACTGGCCCTTCGCCACTCCCAGTAAGAACGCTCGCCCATACTGCGAGCAAATTCATCTTTCGGCAGCTTGTCGAACATCTCCTCGGCGAGTTCAGCTCCAATGACGATGTTCGCATTGCCAAGCTGCGAGAAAAGACGGCAGGCGCGTACACCCCATTTACGTCCGTTGGGATTCTGCTCACGTCGCCAGCGATTCTGATAGACGACTGCCGCATCTTCCCGCTGGTCTGTCTTCTCTAGTGACACCGCTAGCCGCTCTTCCATCGCGGCACACTCAGGGGCACTTGGGTAGCGAGTAAGGAACTGCCGGGCGATGACCGTGAATTCCTTGTGCCGTGCAAGTGTCTCCAGTCCGTCCGCCAGTCTGAGCATCACAGCCGCATGCCGGGTGTCAGTGGGACGAGCAGCGACAAACCGCTGCGCTGCTCGAACGAGGCCAAATGACCGCCCGTTAGAGTGATACAGCTCGGTCAGCTTGAACAACGCCTCTCCGGCCTCAGGCGCGGTGTCCTTGTACTTCCCAAGCTCTCCTTCCAGTCTGGTGGCTTCCTGGCTGACAGCATCGATTCCACCACTGTCGTCAGCAGGCGGAGTGTCACCCGTCTCCTGGGCTGACAAAGGAAATGTGACCGCGAGAAGACCAGCAATGAACACCGCATTCAGGACCCGGCTCATATCAATCACCATTCGTTTGAGACTCCGCAGCCTTCGTCTGTTTCTGTTGAGCCCAACAGAGGATTTGAAGGCAGCAAAGAGGTGGTGGAACATCGTGCTCAGAATGACGTAACGACGTGGGAAACTTTCAGAAACCGGAACGTGCCAGAGCTTCTGAGATTTTGCGAGCATCTGCCGCGAGTGGGCTTTCGGGATAGTCCCCGATAAGCTGATCAAACCGCTGACGTGCCTGATTTCGCTTCTCCATGCGGTAGAGACAGCGTCCGTAGTTGAACAGGATTACGTCGAGGAACCGTGCATCTGGATAGTTCGACAACACGGTCTCGAACGTATCGATCGCACGGGCGTAGTCCTTCTGGCGGTAGTAATGGTTCGCCATGCGTGACACGGCCTCGCCCACGCGACCGCTGTCTGGGAACTCGTCAAAGACCTTCTTGTACTCCTGAAACGCCCGATCGAAGAGCTGCTCTGAACCAGCACCGGCCTGAGCGCCTTCGGCCATTTTCTCATAGCATTCGCCGACACCGAATTGAGCTTCGCCTCGTAGCTGGCTTCCTTCCATGCGCACCAGCCGGTTGTAAATCCCAATCGCCCGGTTGAGGTTGCCTTGCTCACGGGCAACATCGGCAAGCTGCAGCAAAGCATCGTCCACAAACCCGCTGTTTGGGAACTCCCGCTGGAGACGCTGGGCCATCGCGGCGGCAAGTTCCAGGCGGTCCATTTCAAAGTAGATTTTCCAAAGCTGGACGTAGGTTTCTTCCAGCAGTCGCCCACCCAGCTGGCGAGCTTCATTCATGATGTCTTCGCACAGTGTCAATGCAGCCTGGTACTTGCCGTCAGCGTTCTTCTTCAGGCCAAACTCTTTGTACCGATTACCAATGTTCGTCAGTGCGTGAGCGGTCTTCAGCCGTGTCCGCACTCGAAGTTCGCGGTCAGAAATCTGAGTCCGCGTGACACGCACACCACCCAGGTTGCCTTCAATGCACTTCGCTTCTGCACGAACTTCGATCGTGTCGTCCGTGGAGTTCTTCTCGTCCTGGTAGACGATGCGAATAACGTCGCCCGGCAGTGCCTGCAGGATTGCGTCACCGGCGACGATCTCATCGGCACGTGTGAGACTGACAGCCGACCGAAATACGCCGGAGTGGATTGAGTCGTCTTTCTCTTCGACGACAGCTACGGGGGCCGTTGGAGCTTCCTCGCCTTTTTTAGTACCGCCGAACTCTTCGGAGTTTTCCTCGGTGGCGACGGGCTTGGGAGTGTCAGCAGGTGGCGCCGCAGCGGGCGGTGTCGTCTCGGCGGGGGCTGCCTCAGTCGGAGCAGTCGTTGTTGGGTCGGTCGATGCTGGATCAGCAAGAACACCCGTGTCGACTGGCCGAAGCGTTTCGATCACGGCTTCAGTCAGCGTGACCACCACTTCGTCCACTTTACGGTACCGATCGATCTTTGGCTGATCGTCTTCGTCAAGCTCAACGGCCTCACTACCTTCGCCTTCAGCGGCCTGAAGAGCTTCGATTGTTTCCTGTTCGATCTCTTCGTCGGTTTTCGCTCGGTACACCTGTACGGAAACCTGAATCTGATCGGCATCGTCAGTCAGGTCGCGATCGGGATCGTTCGTCTGAACATTGACCGACTTGCCCAGCACAACTCCCTGCAGAGTCTCCGCAAACGCCCCGTCGGTAATCTCGACGACACCATCGCCCACGACGGCGACTTCGTGCAGTACCTGCCGGTCAAACTGCTTGTCTGCTGTATGCTCGTCGATGTAGACGACTTTGACCTTGTCGTCCCCTTTGACTTCGAGCTGACCATTCTTGGGTTTCGGTTTACCCAGTCGTGTCACTATGCTACCTAGGACGATGCGGACATTGCGACCCACAGGGAAGCATTCCACGATTTCGACATCGCCACTTGTCGCTTCGCACTGCACCATAACGGCCTTGCCCACATCGAGTGCAGACAGGTCCGCGTCCTCGATTTTCACAAACAAACGCTTGCCGGCTTCGACTTTCAGAATCTGATCGTCATCAGCACCCATTGAGGTGCCGACCTTTTCCAGAGCGGCGATCGCGCGGCTGTAATGCCCAAGCTGAAAGTGACCGAGACCAATGTAGTAGTAGGCCTGATTCACCTGTTTGCTGACTGGGAATTCTGCGATGACGTCACGCATTACCTGGAAGCACTTGCCGAAATTACGGGCCTCGTAAAAGCACATGCCCATTTTCAACGATGCTTCGGCTCGCTGTTCTTCGTTGCGGTTCTGTTCGATGGCGACCGCTTCGAACTGAACGCGGGCTTTGTCGTATGCCCGATCCCGCTCGAGAAAGTAGTTCCCGAGTCGCATGTGTGCTTCGAATCGCACTCGGCTCGTCGGGTAACGTTCCAGCACTGACTGCCACACCTCGACAGCCTTTTTGACCTCGTCGGCGTCATAGCGAGTGTCGCCGGCCTCGACGAGTTTCTTCGCAGCCCGGTCCTCAATGATCGAGCCTCGAATCGGCGCCGGTGCCTGTGAATAGGCGACTTGCGAATTGAGCAGCGGTCCGGCAACGACGAGCGCGAGAAGCGCGCAGTGGGCGATACGTTTCATAGATCAAAACCACGCAAAAAAAGTGGGTGAGGTCAGGCGGGAATCGACAGGACAACCAACGTAAACTGCAAAGTCGTCATCGTCAATCAGGAGAACGCCAACGGATACACATACACCGAAAAGTCAGTAGACCGGAAAGCACGAACTGCCGCGGTGAGCTCAACAGTGGCCGTATAGAAGTTTTAAAAAAGCCCGGCTTCTGTTAAAGAAGCCGGGCTTTGGAATGCGTTGTCCGTTCGGTCTTAGCCGAACATTTCCATGATCGGCGTGCCCTTATCGACAAGCTTCATGGGACGCTGCAGAGGTGGCATGACTTCTTTGTTCGGATCGATGCCCAGAGCGTGACACAGAGTCGCGTGCAACTCGGGGATGAGAACCGGGCGATCATGCGGCTGTTCGCCGTTCTTGTCGGACGAGCCGATGACCTGGCCACCCTTGATGCCGCCACCAGCCATGAAGCAGCTGAAGACTGCTGGATAGTGGTCACGACCAGCATTGCGATTAATGCGGGGCGTCCGGCCAAATTCGCTGAGCATCACGACCAGCGTGCGCTTCAGAAGACCGGTCTTGTCCAGGTCGTGCATCAGGGAACCGAGAGCCGGATCCATGACGTCACCATGATTTCGCATGGCTTCAAAGTTATTGCTGTGGGTGTCGAATCCACCGCGATTAACCTGCACGAAGCGGACGCCCGTCTCAACGAGCTGTTTCGCAACCAGGCATCCTCGACCAAACGGAGTGTCGCCGTAGCGCTCAAACTCCGTCAGAGGAAGATGGTCCAGTTCAAACGCTTTGAGGGCCGGGCTGCGCATCAGCTTGACGGCATCCTCGACCGATGTCTTGGTCGCGCCCAGCTCTTTGCTGGTGGTACGGCTTGAGAACTTGGCGTTGAATTTCGCCAACGTGTCTAACCGCTTATTGCCACGCACCTTGGTGATCCCTTCCGGGAAGGCAAGGTAAGGGTCCTTGTCGCCGGGGCTGCCCACAAAGTAGGCCTCGCAGCTTTGCCCCAGGTAGGTCGCCCGCCGGGCGCGGCCGCTAATCGAGATATACGCCGGCAGGTCACCCAGCTTTTCTTTTTCCGACACCACCACCGAGCCAAAACCCGGGTGCGTGATATTGGCCGTCTGGTTGTAACTGGTCTGCGCCAGATAACTGGCACGGCCATGGGCACCCTGTGTGCCCGCGATTGAGCGGACCAGCGACACATTGTGCATTTCCTTGGCGAATTCCGGGAAAATCTCGCTGATCTGGATTCCTGGGGCTGACGTATCGATAGGCTCAAATTCGCCCTGAGTCGGAGCGCCCGGTTTTGGATCCCACGTATCCAAATGAGTCATTCCGCCGCCATTCCAGAAGAAGATCACGTGGTCGGCGGTCGGTTCGTGATCACGGCCCTTCGCCGCGAGCAGGTCCCGGACCTGCATACCCATAAGCGTTGCAGCGGAAGCTCCAAGCATAGCTCGGCGACTGACTCGGTAGTCCTGGCAACCCACCATTGTGCATGTTCCTTTCAGCGGAAGCAGAGGGGTAAGAGTAAACCTTGTTTCGCAGTGCCCGGCAGAGACGCGTCTGCGGGACGTAAATCACACACAGTTTATGGCAGGTAACGGAACTCGTTTGAGTTCAGGAGGACCCACCGAAGATCGGCCATGCCGTCGAGCAATGTATCGCCGTCGCTAACAATTGCCGCCGCCATTGCAATCTCGTCAGCATCCGGTTGACGTGTCAGGACCTCAACATAGGCCAGTTTCACTGCTTCGTTGAGATCAGCATTCTTACCCACAAGCAGTTGGTGCATAGGTTCGAACGAACCAACTCGCGACGCTTCATGAGTCATTTTTCCGTTGAGCATCATCAAACCCTGCCGCATGCTCGGAGCATGATCCCGCGGGACACCAAGTTCGGCACGATCGGTCTGACCGAAGATACGAACAAAGTGCTCCGGGTTGGCTGGAGATGCCATGCGGAAGGATGAGCTGAATATGGGATTGTCGTCAAAGGTCCGCTCGACAGTGCGGTAAATGTAGGTGTAACGGCGGCGGGTCGTACCTTCCATTTGCATACGCTCCGCTTCGATTTCTTCAGCCGACTTCACCTTCATGGCTTCAACTTCGACTGTTTCCCCCCGGGCTTCGTTCACGGCCTTTTTCAGAACGGCGTCGAAATCGAGTTCGATGCCAGCTTCAAGACTGTAACCCGGCAGGGAAGCCATTTGAGCTTTCATACTTGGCTTCATAGCCGCTCCAGCGTTGGCCACCAGCGCTTGAGGTACCACCACGTCTTCTTCGCCTTCTTTTGGGATGGCGACTCGAATGCGGTTCGAGATGGTCCTCATGTTGGCGCCCTGCGGGTACTTGTACTCAAAGAGATGTCCCGCCGTGACGATCGAATCGTAGAGGACTTCACTCAGCATTCGCCGAGGCGGAGCAGCAAGGAACGCGGACTGCAGCTCTTCGGTCTGCAGAGCATCAAAGCCAACCGCCTGGCCTCGCATGTATGGTTCGCTGGTGACGATCATTTTGATGATCGGCTTGATCTGGAACCCGCTGGCGATGAACTCGTTCGCCAGAAAGTCCAGCGTCTGCGGATGTGACGGTTTGTTCCCATCACTGAAGTCATCGATCGGGTTGACGATGCCGCGTCCGACCAGATCGGCCCAGACGCGATTCACGAAGCACGATGCGAAGTAACGATTCCTCGGATTTGCGATCAGACCGGCCAGTTCCGTGCGAAGTTCACTGGAATTGTAGTAGCTGGCCGTCAGATCGATCGCTTCGCGTTCTCTTCTCGCTTCGTCTGAGACGGCGTCTTTTTTTCCTCGCAAAGCACCTTCCAGAGCCCGCTCGGCTGCATCGCCCAGCAGCGAATCGAGATCGGCGGTCTTTGCCTTCTCAGCGAGGGCGGCTTCAATCAGATCCTGCTCAGCCTTGCGCTGGCGTTCCAGGCGAGCGATGTATTCAGAGTTAGACTTCGACTCGATCAGATCGACCAGGAACTTCGGCAGCGCCGGCTTACGCTCACTGGCCGGAACTTCACCTTCGGGTGGCCAGAGCACGGATGACATTTTGACTTCCGACGTGTAAATCGTGTTCGTGAAGTCATTCTCGTACCGCCGCGTCTTCCCAAAGAATGCCGCGAAACCGTAGAAGTCTTCCTGGGTCCACTTGTCGAACGGGTGATCGTGGCACTGGGCACACGAGATCCGGATGCCCATGAAAACCTGAGCGGTGACGCCAGCAAGGGCCATCGGATCGGCGTTGTCGCCCAGCACGTACGCGACCTCGGGAACAGCTCCAGCCTTGCCGTTGGCTGAGATGAAGCGACGTGCCATTTCGTCGTAAGGAATGTCCTCTTCTATAGCCTTATGAACGAATGCCAGGGCCGCCGCTCCACCCGGTGCATTGGACCGCAGGCGGAGCATATCGGCAAAGAACGTCGTCCAACGGTCGACAAACCGGGAATCGGCCATGAGTCGATCGATCAATTGGCTGCGTCGGTCGGTGGGTGACCAAGCCAGGTACTGCTCGACTTCCTCATGCGTGGGAATCCTTCCAATCAGGTCCACCGACGTCCTGCGGAGGTAAGTCATGTCATCGACAAGGCCAATCGGTTTGGCCTCAATGCCGAGTTCTTTGTTTTCCGCGGTCAGAGTCCGGCTGAGTTCAGCACCCGTCGCACCAGACTCAGCGTCAGCCGAGGTAGCGATCATGGCAAGAACTGTCAGGACACAGAGTGGCGTGCAGAGTCGCTTCACTGTCTCGAACTCCCTTTAAAGAGGGTAAGTCGAAATGCCAGATGATTTGGATGACTGAACCTTCTGGGCGAGGGTTGGCCTTACGTACAATGACTCGACAGTCCGAAACTCATCAGCGCAGCCGGACAGACCATCACCTCTATCATGGTATTTACATTCGTCAAATAGTCAACGCTGTCCCAGATTTTTGCAGAAACTATACTTAAGTACACAGCGTGTCGGCACGCCCTGGCACTGAACAGTAGTAGTGCACTCGACCCAGCGCGTGGGAAGTCGTCAGCTGCGATTTTCGGCAGATTAGCCGGGCAGACACATCATCGGGCCGCGAACATCGTGGTAGCGGCCGCCCGCGTTCATTAAGACGTGTCGTGGCGGAGCGTCGGACGCGAACTTACTCAACCGCAAGTTCGCTGGTCGCGTCAGTGCCGGTTTCTCGAGCGGTCATTTCGACTTCGATCTTGGACGCGAAAGCAAATTCAGAGCGTGGCAGGACTTCGCCCTTCCGGTCTTCAACGATTTCGATTTTCCACTGAACGAGCCCAAAGGGGAATTCGTCGTTCCGGTGCATCTCCTTCGTCTCGTGCGTCACCCGAGTTGTGCGACTTTCCTGAACCACCGAACCAGTCAAAACTGTTGTGGGATAATCATTCAGGCCGACCGCGACACTCGCAGGTACATCCGACGCGTCCATGCTCTTGTAGTGACGAATCAGTGAAATGATCGGAAAGACCTGGAGAATGCCGGTCTTGATTTCACGCGGTGTCGGGTCCTTGTCATTTGTCTTGCGAAAGCCCCGCACAATGGGCAGGTAGGAGACCGGCAGCCCCTCCTCGTCCTGCAGCCGACCCAGTACTCTGGGCTCAGGGACCAGTATTTTGTAGATGCGCTCTCCAACTGATCCGGTGTCCACACGTCCGTCCAGAATACGACCCGTTTGAAGCTTGATTTCGATCCAGCGGCAGTCAACCATCTGCCCGCGATAATCTGCCTGAGCCCTGCCGACCGACTTAATCGTCAGGTGCCGAACCCACTGTAGGATAAGGTTGCCGGTCGCGTCCGGTCGAACTTCTTCCTGTGTGTAGGTGCCTTCGTAGCGCACCCAACTACCGTCTTCCGGCAGTGACCAGATCAGTCCCTGCGCTTGTGCGTCAGCGCACGCCATGAGACCAATCACAAAAGTGAGACAAACGCGACGATTGAGCCAGACGAGACGATTCATGCAACGGTACCTGCGACAGAGAAACTCACCACCGCTCGATTAAGTCCAGTCTGATGGATGGACGTCCGAAGAAACAACTGGTTTCATCTCACATACTCTCATTCGGTCGGGACCAATTCCTCCGCTAGTCAGAAAAGACCCTCTCTGGATAACCGCCGTAACCGGTACTACAGCTCTGACACTGGATCACTCTCAAACGGATGTGTGCGATACCCACGTGCCACATGATTTCAAAGTTCGATCGCTTCCCTCATCGGGATAAACAGTCAAACCTGACCAGGCGGCGATTCAGGTTGACTGTATCGCCACGGAGGTGGTGTGTTCGAGAATTTGCGCTTTTATTGGGCGGATTCTGATTTTCGGACGAGGAGACCTCTCGTACAGTCGTGAATTGCAGCGGAGCTCATACTATGTTCACATGCAAGCTGGGAAACGCCGTTCAGGCCGCTTCGTCTTGTCAAACAACCTGAGACCCTGAAGTTCGGACCCCCGCTCGTGGGTACAGCAAAGCTCATACAAAGAGAGTACGTGCGATGAGCACCAGCCAGATGGTGTTGCGAGTGAAGGCAATCTCGGCCGATCACACCATGCAATTGAGTCTGGTCGAAGGCAAACAGATTCGCATAGGCCGAACCCCGAACAATGACTGCGCAGTCACGTGGGACCGTGAAGTTTCTCGCGAGCATGCCACCATTGAGATTCGCGGTGAGAAGGCACGAGTAGCCTGTGCTCAAGGTGCGCGAAACCCGATTCTTACACAACAAGGGCCAACCCGCGAATTCGTGATTGGCCCAGGCGGACAATTTCAGATCGGGCAGACACTCTTTGGTGTCTTTCTGCTTGAAGTTAAGCCCGTTGATCCTTCGGGATCATCACGCCGGGTCAAGTCGACATTCGATGATTCGGGTGTGTTTGAGGATTCGAATCCAGACGACAGCGGCAGCAATGAGGTCGATGAGTTTTCGATCAAGGCTGACGATCTGAGCGGCGTTGAGTTCGCGGACACTGCCCGGCAGATGGAGCTGCTGTGTGATCTGCCAACGATGATCGCCAGTGCGAAGACGGACGTGGAACTGGCTCAGTTTCTGGTCAAGCTGCTGCTCGATGCGATTCCGGAATCCGTCGCCGTCGCGGCGGCCCAGTGGGACGAAACTGTCGTCGAGGCGCTGAAGGGCACTGACGACCCGAGCAATTACGATCTACCGAAACCGGCGATCATGCGAGTTGAAACGCGTGAATCGTATCAGGGGCGGTTCATGCCCAGTCGCCGCCTGGTCAATCACACGCTCAAGACCAGCGAGTGTACGGTGCATGTCTGGGGCGATCGCGATGAAGGCGGTCAGTTTACGATGAGCGACAGTCTGGACTGGGCGCTCTGTGTGCCGGTCCCGGGCGCGGCGTGCGAAGGCTGGTGCCTGTACATCTCGGGCGAAGGCGGCAAAGACGGAGGGATGCTGATCGACGAGGAATCGCTGAAACCGGACATCCGGTTCACTCAGCTTCTCGCGCAGTTCATTGGATCCATTCGATCCGTTCGCGATCTGCAGGATACACAGACGCAGCTCAGCTCGTTCTTCTCACCGACGGTCATGGAGAACCTGACCGGCAAAGGCACGACTGATGTCCTGACTCCTTCCGAGCGGGAGATCACTGTCCTGTTCTGCGACGTCCGCGGCTTCTCTCGCAAGTCCGAGCAGCATCAGGATAACCTGCTGTACCTGTTGAACTGCGTGAAGGCGGCGCTGGGGTGCATGACAAACGGGATTCTGGCCCACGATGGAGCGATCGCCGATTTCCAGGGCGACGCCGCGCTTGGTTTCTGGGGCTGGCCCGTTGAACTGGAAGAGGGAGCAGTTCCTGCCTGCCTGGCCGGGCTGGCAATCCAGGACGAATTCAATCATCCCGAGCGGCACGAAGGACTGATTGACGGATTCAGTGTGGGACTGGGCATTGCACACGGGCGGGCCGTGTCGGGCCAGATTGGTACGAGTCAGCAGGCAAAGATTGGCGTGTTCGGCCCCGTCGTCAATCAGGGTGCTCGACTCGAGACAATGACGAAACAGTTCGGTGTCTCGATCATCATTGACGAAGCCTCTGCAGAATTCGCGCGAAAGCACATTCCCGAAACGAAGGCGCGTGTTCGGAAGCTGGCCCGGGTTCGTCCCAAAGGTATGGAAATCGCCATCACTGTGAGTCAGATGCTTCCGCCTGCCGACAAGAGTGAAATCTCGGCCGAGCACCTTGCGACCTTTGAAAAAGCCGTCGACTCCATCGTCGCGGGTAATTGGGAAGAGGGGACAACACTGCTGAACTCGCTGCAGGGTGACGACGGCCCGAAGGACTTCCTGTTCCGCCAGATGGCCAGAACCGACAATGCAGTGCCAGCGGACTGGGACGGGGCATTCTCGATGACTGAGAAATAACCGCCGTTCGTAGTAACCGCATTCATGCGGTTCCCTCGTCAGAGGGGGGTCGCGAGTCCACCGCGATCGAAAGCCGACACCAGCCGGATAAATCCGGCTGCTACGAGCCTTGGTCGACGATTCCGTGGATGTACACGTCGCCGCCTGAGTCCCGTACCTGAATTGACTTAAGCAGACCCAGTTCCGGAATCTCGGTCAGGCCTTTGCCGCCCACCGCGGACAACGACTCAGCTCCGCCGACAATTTTCGGCGCGATGAACACATGCAGTTCATTCGCGAGGTTCTGATCAAAGAGCGATCCGAGCAAACCGCTGCCGCCTTCGACCAGCACATTTGTCAGCGATCGCCTGCCCAGTTCGACCAATAGCCCATTCAGGTCAACTCGATCGTCGACACTTTCAAACGGAACAACTTCGACACCGCCACTCTGGAGTAATTCGACGTTTTCGGAATCAGGTGACCGTCCTGTTGCGACAAGCACTGGACCTTCATCAAGGGTGCGAACAAGCCGGCTGTCCACGGGCAGTGATGCCCGCGAGTCAACAACAACCCGACACGGCGTTCGAGGGCCGGGCGGTCGAGCGGTCAGCAACGGGTCATCGACGCGTGCGGTGTTGGCGCCGACGATGACCGCGTCCATGCGTCCCCGCAGTTCATGCACAACGGCTCGCGAGGCCTCACTCGAAATCCATTTCGACGCGCCGGTATGCGCGGCAATTCGACCGTCGAGTGTCATCGCCCACTTGGCGTGCACCCACGGCCGGCCGGTGTTCAAGAGATGAAGGAAGGGACCATTCAGAGCGGCCACCTCATCCCGCAGCAGTCCATGGCTGATCTGGATTCCGGCTTCAGCCAACTGACGTTCGCCGCCACCGGCCACATGGGGTGATGGATCACGGAGGCCATAGACAACCCGCCGAATGCCGGACTGGATGATCGCAGCAGTGCACGGCGGAGTTTTTCCGTGGTGGCAGCACGGTTCGAGTGTGACATACAGCGTCGCGTCCGCCAGCAGCCGCTGTTGCTCCTGGGCGTTGGAATCTCGCCGAGTCAGATCGGCCAGCGTGTTGATCTCGGAATGCGGTCCGCCGAATGCTTCATGAAATCCGTGGGCGAGGAACTTCGAATCCGCATCGACCAGCACAGCGCCGACGGCGGGATTCGGCTCAACACGTCCCAGCCCGTGCCGGGCGAGTTCGATGGCGTGACGCATCACGTCAGCCGGAGTCTCAAAGCGATCAGGATGCGTCATTGAAATGCATTCGCCTGTGGTCGATGCTGCGTCCGACTTGAATCTCTGAAGTGGCGATGCAGCCCGGTACGACTGCTCAATCATTCGCCGAGAACGTTGAAAGGAAAACGCCTGAATGGTCCATCGAACCACGATGTTGTGTGTGACTCTGCTGCCCATGTTGGTGGTGTCGCAGGTGAATGCGGACGACGCGAGTCAGAAACGTCCCAACATCGTTTACATCATGGTCGATGCCCTGGGGTATGGCGACCATGGCTGTTACGGGCAGAAGGTCGTCCAGACTCCCAACATTGACCGTCTGGCCGCCGACGGTATGCGGTTCACAGACCACTATGCCGGACACACGGTCTGCCGTCCGTCGCGGCTGGTGCTGTGGCTCGGGCAGCACGTGGGGCATACCGGGCTGATCGGAAATCGATCCCGCAGCTTGACCTCAAAAGAAAATACGGTTGCCGGGCTCTTGAAGAGTGCGGGTTACGCGACGGGCGGGGTGGGCAAGTGGTCGCTGGGAAACGTCGACAAGCCGTCCGAAATCGACAATCCCGGGCATCCCAATAAGAACGGCTTCGACTACTGGTTCGGCTACATGAACCAGGGGAACGCTCACAATTTCTTTCCAACCCATCTGTGGGAAAACGACCAGCAGGTTGAATTGCCAGGTAACGTGATCGATCCGATTCCGGCGGGGCGGGGTCGAGTTTCGTCGAAACGAGTCAGCTATTCACACGACTTCATGACCGACGCGGCGTTCGGCTTTATTCGGAAACACAAGGCGTCTCCGTTCCTGCTTCATATTCACTGGACGATTCCGCACGCGAACAACGAAGGCGGTCGCGTCACGGGCGATGGCATGGAGATTCCCGACTGGGGAATGTACGCCGATAAAGACTGGCCAAATCCGGAGAAAGGTTTTGCGGCGATGGTCACGCACATGGACGCCGATGTGGGACGTCTGATGGAACTGCTGCAGGAACTGGAGATTGACGAGCAGACACTTGTTGTATTTACGTCCGACAACGGACCTCACAATGAGGGTGGGCACAAACACGAGTTCTTCGATTCCAACGGCCCCCTCACCGGCTTCAAGCGATCGATGCACGATGGAGGGATTCGCGTCCCGATGATCGCACGCTGGCCGGGAAAAATTGCTGCCGGTTCTGTTTCAAATCACCCCTCGGCGTTTCCGGACTTCCTGCCGACCGCCTGCGAGATTGCTGGAACTGACTCGCCAGCCGGGATCGACGGAATCTCCTATCTGCCCACATTGCTCGGCAATGCTGACCAACAGAAGAAGCATGAGTATCAGTACTGGGTCAGCTCAGAGGGTGCGACATCTGTCGGCGTGCGGTACGGAAACTGGAAGCTGGTGCAATACCGTCCGACAAAGAAAAAGAACCCCTCGCAGTCGAAACAGCAGCCAGATTGGCGGCTCTACGATTTGGCCGAGGACATTGGCGAACAGACGGACGTCTCAGCCGAGCACCCGGAGATTGTCGAGAAGATTCTCGCACTGCTGAAACGCGATCGGTTGCTGTAGGACCTCGGCGAACGTATTGATTGATGATTGTCGATTGATCAATGTTGAAGGGTTTGGTCAGGACATCGGCAAGACTGCGGTCATTTCAGAGGCTGACCAAACCCTTCACCAATCGCTAATCATCAATCAGCCGCAGGACGCATCACCGCACTCCAAAGCACCATTGGAAGAGTCGCGATTGCGGAAGATCGGGCCGGATGAGTTCGGCGGGACGATTCAGGTGATGCAGGATGTTGCCAGCGGCGAGGTAGCCGCTGCGGACGGCGCCTTCCATCGTTGATGGCCAGCCGGTACTGGTCCAGTCGCCGGCAAGCTGCAGATTCGGAACAGGAGTCTGCTGAGGCGGACGCAGAGCATCTACATCAGGGAGTGGTGAGAACACTGCTCGATGCTCGGTGATTAAGCGGGCATGCCGGAGCTTCGCGTCGAGGGACTCGGGCCAGACGCTGCGCAGCTCGGATTCGACCTGACCGATGATGTCGCCCTCACTCAGACCTGACAAATTACGGGCGGCGCTGATGACGACCTGCACGTGCGATGTCGCAGCTGACTCAGAGCTTTTTTCGTTATGTTGAACCAGGCCTCGATTGAACATCCACTGGCTTAGCCGATTCAGCAAAGTGGCGTGGGGGAGCGAAGTTAGCGGCCGGTCGAACCACAGATGCGCACTCGCAATTGGAGCCGTTTCGAGGTGGTCGATCCCGGATAGCTGAGAGTCGTTTGCCAGAACGTCCGGAAGGATGGGCTTCACAAGCCAGTGGGGGATAGCGAGGACAAAATGATCTGCTGAAACAGTTTCGCCGCTTCGCATCTCCGCCCCGACGACCTGGCCATCATCAACGGACAGTTGTTTCACTCCGGCCTGGATGCGCACATCAACACCCTGACGATCGAGCCATTGCCGGACTCGTGTGGAATAGATCGTCTCGAGTGGAACGCTGGGAATCGAAACCTGCCATCCGGTGCGGGATGCCAAGAAGCCGTCGACGAAGACCTTGCGGGCATGACGCGTACTGATGCGGTCCAGTGACTCACTGAGCGCACTCACAAGGACCAGATGCCAGAAATCGCGTTGCACGCATTCCGATTGCTTGTGTCGGTTCAGCCAATACGAGAAGGGTTCATCCGTTTGATTACCTGCGCGGGCCAATGCACGCATACCGACCGCGATCTGCTGTTTCTCGGCAAAGCGAAACCAGGGGAGCCGGTTGAATGCCATTGCCAGATGCAGAGGAACTGGCAACCGACCAGCCGCGAACGGAACGATCGCCGGACGCTCGTCCGGTCGGGGCGGAGCCACGAAATACAGACGGCGTTCCGTCTGCAGCAGATCGGCAAATCCCAGCTTCTCGCTGAAGTGGCGGAAGTTGGTGCAACAGCCCATCGTCACGTGCTGACAGTTGTCGATCGTCTGGCCGGTTTCGCGATCAACGATGGAGCTCGCGCGACCGCCCAGCCGAGGCCGCGATTCCAGCAGCGTGACACGGATATCGCGTTCGACAAGTGCCGCAGCCGTGGCGAGTCCCGCCAGTCCGCCCCCGATCACTGCGACATGTGGCCGACCTGCGGTGGCAGTAGCTTGCATCGATCACCGTAGCCGGTCGAAGTTGCGAGTTCTCGTGTCAGGTCGGTTCTGAACGCATGGTCCGAGTTTACCGGCGTCCTGGCAATGGCTGGCAAGATGCATGGCCGTGTGGCATGGATTCGCGATGCTCGCCAAATTGAAAAGAGCTGTCGCGCTCCGTCGTTGTTACTGAATAAGAGTTGATTTCGCTTACGATTACTGAGTCCGCCTTTGATGGAGCAATGCGATGCCAGTTCCTGACTGCATTGATCGCGATGAATTGCGAGCTTTCAGCCTTGGTCGTATCGACGATGACCGTGTTGAGCAGATCAATGCGCATCTTGTCGAATGCCCTGTGTGTGAAGACACGGTCGCATCGTTTGACGACACGGCCGATTCACTGATCGCCAGTGTGCGCGAGGCGGTTCGCGACGGCGTCCCCGAATCACAGAGCGCATCGCCTCCTGAGAGCAACGTGCTGTAGGACGCTCTGGCCCGCAGCCTCGACCGGATGCCTGGTTCGATGGACGAGTCGAGCGGTGCCAGTCCTTCAGCTCGAATCGTTGAGCGGATCCGCGATTACGAACTCGTCGAGCAACTGGGCGCCGGTGGCATGGGTACGGTGTACCGCGCCCTGCACACGCGACTCGAACGCGAGGTCGCCTTGAAACTGCTGCCAGCGCGGCGGCTTCGAGATGCTGCTGCGGTCGCACGCTTTGAACGCGAGATGAAGGCCATTGGCCGTCTCGATCACCCGGCGATTGTGCGGGCAACCGATGCCGGTGTGCTCGACGGAGCACATTTTCTGGCGATGGACTATGTCGAGGGCATCGACCTGTCGAAGCTCGTTCGACTGAACGGCCCGCTGGACGTGGCGTCGGCGTGTGAGGTCATCCGTCAGGCGGCTCTGGGTCTGCAGTATGCTCACGAACAGGATCTGATTCATCGCGACGTCAAACCTTCCAATCTGATGCTCGACCGTCGCGGTGAGGTTCGGATTCTGGATTTGGGTCTGGCGTTGTTCGGTGCGGCCATTGAAGCGGTTGATGAGCTGACGACTGTTGGACAGCTTATGGGGACGCTGGATTACATGGCTCCCGAGCAGGGAGATAACAGCCACGATGTCGACGGTCGCGCAGACGTTTACAGCCTGGGTGCGACGCTGTTCAAACTGTTGACCGGCACCGCTCCGTACGAGTCGGGAGAGCGACGCACTCCGCTGGCAAAGATGAAAGCACTGGCGACAATCGATGTGCCGTCACTCGGGGACCGCAGTCAGGACCTGCCGCTTGAGCTGATCGAAATCGTCAACCGCACACTGTCGCGAGCCCCGGATGATCGACACGCCACGGCCGCCGACGTCGCTGCAGTGCTGGGGCCATTCTGTGCGGGGCACAGATTGATTGAGCTGGCTGACCGCGGCCAGACACTGGCTTCGGCGGCGGAAGCCGAGAATGAACCGGACTTCCCGGCGACGATTCCGCCGTTTGTGCGTCCGGAGGGTTTCCCTCAGGCGAAGTCTGGTGACGCGCCCGCGTCACGTAGCTCCACGGCGAAGTGGCTGCGAGGGCTCATAGTGCCCCCCATCCTGGCCGCCGGAATCGGCATCTGGCTTGAAACGGATACGGGCACGATTCACATCCAGTGTGCTGACGAGAACGTTCCGATCGAGATTCGCCGTGGTAATGAGGTCGTCCACAAGGCAACGCTCTCGATTGGCAAAAACGAATTGACCGTCCGTTCGGGGCAATACGAAATCGTGCTGCCGAAGGAGTATGAGTCGCTCAAAATCGACGACCGGAGTATTCAGCTGAAACGGGGTGGCAACGAGTACGTCAGCATTACACACCACAAGCGGGGCATTCCTGGCGAAGTGGCCGCCAACAATTCCAACCCTTCCGGTATCGCGGCGCTGCCCGAACTGACAACGGTCACCGTGTCAGTCGAGCTGTTCGGCGAAACACTGATGGCATTGCCCGTTGACAAGACTCACGTGCATGTAATTCAGTTACTGGACGGCGAGGATGCGGTCGCGGCCCGTACGATCGCTGAGAATCTTCAGATCACCGGGATAGACAAGGCCGAGAAGACTGACAACGACGTCGTGCATTGTGAGATGACATTCGAGGTGACGCCGATCATCGCGGCTCGGCTTCGAGCGGCCGTTCCTCTCGGGACACTCAGCCTGACTTTGCAGTCGAGCGTCGACCTCAACCAGAGTGCCGGAGCAAGCATTCCAAAAGGCATGCGGGTTGTGTCGATCGATGTCGATCAACCTGTTGGTTCGAGTCATATTCTTGCACCCGGTGACCGTGTCGATCTATTGGTCGTGTTCAGTCAGCGGATGAAGCTGGGCCAGATGAAATCGATCCGCACGGTCGCTGAGGCCGTTAAGGTCTTTGCCGTCGATCAGCACAGACCGGTTGAGGATGACCTGTTTCCACCACACCGAATCAGTCTGCTGGTCACCGCGGAGGATGCGACACGAATCATGCTGGCGAAGGAAATCGGCCGGCTGAGCGTTGCGTTGCGACCCACCACAGACAACAGCCGCGCATCGGAGGACGAGCTCTTCAGTGCCGCCACGTTGCAAGAACTGGCTCTGCGAACTGCGCTGGGCGAATCGGACGCCAACATCAGCCACAGCCTGTGTTCAGCGGCAAGACTTTTGACCAATGGATGAAGGATGTCCTGACCGAACGAAATCCCGAGGAACTGGAACGCGCGGTCAACGCGCTGTGCATACTGGGCCGAGGCTATCGCGATCGCGAAGCTGCCGAGGCAGTACTGCAGATACTGGAACCCTACCCCCTCGATTCTCTGCCGCGACGCGAGACGATTCGCGAACTCGGCACTGAAACAGAGGTGGGGATCGTGACGATGGAGCGATTCTCCACGGAAGAGATACTTGTGGCGTCCGCCATTCGTCAGCTCCGACGATTAAGTACCGACGACATACTCGAACCAATCATCGCTGGCCTGCAGAAAGACAGCCCGCTGCTGCGACGGTTGATTATTGAGTGGCTGGCCGAACCTCCCAATGGTGTTGACCACGCCCCTGGTTCGATCGTCGGAACACCAGATCCATTACGCGAGGCATTGCTCACGTCTCCTGACTACATCGACACGGTTCTTGAACTGTGGGATGAACTCGAGGAGCCGTCTCAGTATTCCGCGTTCCAGGGATTCTCTGATCAGGTTCGAGGACCACAGACCGAACCAAAATTCGTCGAGCGCCTGGAAGCACTCGTTGACACACCAACTTCGCCGTTTCACCTCAAGGCGACTCGGCTGATGACTGAGATCAACCCGCGTCCGGAGCTGGCTGGACTGTTTTTGAATGCTCTGGAAAACCCCGACAGCGTCAGCCCGTTCCTGCGTGATGCATGGTGGGCGGCCGAGTCGGACGCCTGGATCGGTCTGGCTCAATTGGCCGGGCAGGCGCTCGATTCCGCAGAACGAATCGCGGTACTGCTGCAGTCCAGCAAGCACCAGAATCGTCTCGATCAGGTAGCCATTGTCGCAGTGCCGTCCACCGTCCGGCACCAAGATCGGATTCTGATTACACGGCGATTAATGATCTACGAGTTACTGGGACGGCTGGGATCCGACGTGCCCGCTTCTGTGATAGAGGCAATCGTCAGATCGATGCCCGAGCGGTTCGGTGTTGCTCCGGACTTTGAGGGCGATTTCGGATTCGAAGCGGTCCGGCCAGAGTTTCTGATTGACAGCGGCAAGCTGACGACCCGTCCGGTTGATCACCCGCAAGGGAATGAGTTGGGGTGGGATGACATGCGGGCAGAACTCACTGGCTCGTCGCTGAATGCCGCTGTGCTGGCTCTGCAGAGAATTACCGGTGCGCCGGTACCTTATGCGGACATGCCTGTCATCCGACTCGCACCGGTTCCGGGCGAGTCAGGTGTCCTGGACTCCGGATCTGGAGGACGAGTCGCGCCGGGC
This sequence comes from uncultured Planctomycetaceae bacterium, assembly GCA_964431285.1. Taxonomy (GTDB): domain Bacteria; phylum Planctomycetota; class Planctomycetia; order Planctomycetales; family Planctomycetaceae; genus CAUZFZ01. Next base: position 30,432 of record CAYSJO010000896.1, on the reverse strand, counting down.
AATGTGTCGGACCAGATTACCATGTCGCTGCTGCCGAAGCTGGTGACGTATCAGGGCAAACGCTTCTCCCAATGGTGTGCCGCTGCAGAGAACCTGGCAGGTGCCGACACTCCACTTGAACAACTGGAGTCCAATCTCACTGGTGTCATGGTGCTTCGCACGAACGGTCCAGGCCGACAGGCCGCGACATCCGCAGTCGCTCGCGTGCTCCAGTATTTGCTGTCGACGCAGACCTTCTACGCTGACGAACGGCCAAACACGGCACCCTCAGACATGGCGATGACCGCTTACGAAGCACTCCACACGAATGATTCGAATGTCGCCACCCTGGCTGCCACCCACACGTTGCAGTCAGGAACGGATCAGGCACGATGGTGGATCGTCGATCGCCTGGCGAATGCCCGCACCGAAACCGGGCACAGCATGTGGCCGTATGACTCCGAACGTTCGACAAGTCTGAATCGGTCGACCGAATTCACAGTCGCGTTTTTCGAACAGTTCAAAAAGCGAGAATGGCCTGGCCACAGTGTCGGGCTGAAACGGGCATTGCTACGACTGGCATGGCGCTTCGTGACAACTGACGTCAGAGCGAAACAGTCCAGTCTCGATTCGTATATGGAAAGATTGCTGGATGACGAGGATCCGTTCGTCCGGGCCGAGGCGGCCGTCATCATGTCGCGGTTGTCGCTGACGTCGAACCAGACCATCGGCGACGAATTGCGGACACGGCTCGTGGACGTCCTGATGAGTGCGATCGAAGAAACGCCCGACGGGGTCGAAGTGACCGACCTCGTTGTCGCGCTGTCAGAAGTGTCCGGCGAACTGGCAGATGCCACGGTGGAGCGAATTCTTGCTCTGATCCAGAAGGACAGTAGGGCCGAGAAGGGACCGCGACCGTTTCTGATGCAGTTGATGTCATATTCTCCGCACTCACCGGGCCGAGACTTCGGCGTCTCAGACTACGCAGGAGCCGGCGGCGCTGGCGGCGCCAACTGGCCGCTCGTCAGCAGTCGTCGAGTGCTGTTGCTGCGAGTGCTGATGGCTCATCCGCCGAATGCAGCCGACGTCAGAATCGAAATCGGTGAGAGACTTGCGAAACTCGTCCCGCTGCCAGTTCGATCATTCAGCGAAAGCCAGGGGCCACTGAAGGATCTGCGCAGTCGGTGGATCAAGGGGCATCGCGTCATCGGCAGTCAGCCGGAGGAATCCTCTTCGGAAGCAACGCTGTTCAGCGAGGCAGTGGTCGGCGTCGCGCTGAAGTGGCTCCCGCAGGATCGCGCTCGCGAGTTACTGTTTCCTCAGGATGCGAATGACGGAAAATAGTGGGTCTCCGTGTGCAAGGGGACGCGGCTGAGTTGACACCGTCAGCTGAGCGCGGGACGTTGTTCGACTCTCCACGACTGTCCCCACTGTGATCCCTCCGGCTCCATTCATGCCCGCCACGCGCGATCATCTTCAGCAGACTCCGCGACAGTCCGAGGCGGAACTTGCGCAGTCGCAGGAACTCAGTTCGCGGTCGCACCAACCGCAGGATTTTCACGTACCCGGTTTACACCTCGAGCGGAAGCTGGGTGAGGGCGCCTACGGAGCTGTCTGGCTGGCACGGGAAGAGAAGACCGGCAAGGAAGTGGCCGTCAAGTTTTACTCGCACCATCGTGGACTGGACTGGTCACTGCTCAGTCGGGAGGTCGAGAAACTCGCTCTGCTGTACACGTCGCGGCACGTCGTACGACTGATCGATGTCGGCTGGCTGGCCGACCCGCCGTGGTACGTGATGGAGTATCTGGAACGGGGTTCGCTGGAAGCGCTGCTGGACGATGGGCAGCCGCATCCCGACGAAGCAGTGCGGATCATTCGTTGCGTGTGCCAGGCGCTCGTCCATGCTCACGGGCGCGGTGTGCTGCACTGCGCCCTGAAGCCGGCCAACATTCTGCTGGACGCCGACCTCGAACCGCGTCTGTGCGACTTCGGCCAGTCGCGATTGTCACACGAACAGAACCCGGCGCTGGGTACTTTGTTCTATATGGCTCCCGAGCAGGCAGATTTGCATGCGATTCCCGATGCTCGGTGGGATGTCTATGCGCTGGGTGCGCTGCTGTTCCATTTGCTGGTTGGTCATCCACCACATCGCACTCCAGAGAATGAGGATTCGCTTCGGCAGGCTCAGACTCTTGAAGAGCGACTGCAGCGTTATCGCGAGATTGTGGGCGAGTCGCCTCCTCCCAAAGAACACTGGAAGGCCACCGGACTCGATCGGCGATTGTCGGAGATTGTCGATCGGTGTCTGCACAGTGACCCGCAACGCCGATATCCGAACGCCCAGGCCGTGCTCGATGAACTGGTCGCCCGTGACCGACAGCGTCGCGTGCGCCCGCTGGTGGCGATGGGAGGCATCGGTCCGGGTCTCATTCTGCTGGCCATGTTTTTCTTTGCATCGAATGCCACCAACAGCGCTGTGGACACGGCCGGCGCCAACCTGACCGCGCGTGCGCTCGAAAGTGACGCGATGTCCGTCAGTATTCTGGCCCGCAGTATCGAACGCGAACTGCAGGACCGCATGGACGAACTGGTACGCGTCGCGTCCGACCGGCATCTGGTGGCGGCGATTGAGACAAGTCAGCGGGATGACTGGTCTGATCGGATGACATTCGGATCGATTCTGGACGGAGTCCGCGACAGCGTGGACGCTCGCCGAAAGCAGCATGATCGTGAGCTCGACACAAGCTGGTTCTTCGTTGACGCCGATGGCTTTCAACGCTGGCGAAGTCCTCACGACGGCGAGATCCTCGGACAGCAGTTCAATTACCGCGATTATTATCACGCGCATGGAGTCGATTACGGCAAAGGCGAGGCACCGCAGGATATCCAACCGATTCGCGCTCCACATGTTTCGCTCGTGTTTGAAAGTCGTTCCACGTTTCGCAACATGGTTGCCCTGAGTGTTCCCGTATGGGGATTAAATGGAGGCGACGTGATCGGCGTGCTGGCCCGCACGGCTCATGTCAGCGAACTGCTGTCGCAATACGAAGGCAGCATCTCAGGTGCCGGTGGAGTCGCGCGAACGATCGCACTCGCCGACACGCGCAACTGGCGACTGCTCGATCATTCGCGTCTGGCCGGCCTCAAAAAAGGCGCCGGGCAACTCACACTGTCAGACGAAGTATCTCATCGCCTGTCCGAAGCTGGCACAGACCGCATCACTATGACCGACTACCGGGATCCGTTAAGCACCATCGATCCAGAGGCATCGGCCGGCGAATGGCTGGCGGCGTTTGCCCCGGTTGGCAAGACCGGCTGGACGGCGATCGTGCAGGAACGCAAAGCGGAAGTTCTGCTGCCCGTCTACGAGTTGCAGTCGCGTCTGACTCGGTATGCCTGGTTCGCTTTCGGAGTAGCAGGCGCGATTGTCGGGATGATGTGGTACTTCGTGCTCAAGTCGGTCAGCGAACGAGGGCTGCGACTCTGGTCACAAAACGGTCACTCCAATGGAGACGCCGGTACTGGCACGAGATCGTCCGGAAGCATTCCCTGACGATTCATGGATGCTGTCCGGCGCATCCATCCGCCGCATTCGTTCTCGCCGGAGACATTGAGAGCAGGGATCGGACCGCGTCAGGCCGTCGCCTTTTTTGCATGGCTCCGCCGAATCACCTGGCCATAGTACTGGCCGCTGTCGCGTAAAGTCCGCTCGCCCGTGTCGTAATCGACTTCGTACAGACCCAACCTGGGTACGAAGCCGTTGCCCCATTCCTGGTTGTCAAGCACTGACCAGTAGTAGTAACCACGGACGTCAACACCCCTGTTGTTGATCCCGTGTGACAGTGTCGCCAGGTGCTGCCTGATGTATTCACGTCGCTGATTGTCATCGCGATGAGAGCGACCGTTTTCCAGGACATGAGTCGGTAACTCATACCGTTCGTGAGCGATCTCCAGGATGCCTAGGAAACCGGCCGTGTAAATCTGGTCCGGCCAGATGCGCATGTCGTCTGAATACGGGTGCTGGACGTCAACAGTCACCATCGGCTTGAATGCGATTTTCGCCCACAGCGGCTGGTAGTAATTGATCCCCATGAAATCGACCGTCCCTTTCAGGTCGGCGACTTCTTCCGAAATGAATCGGGATCTGCGCGTGCCGAGAGTGAATCGTCCATCGCGCACCGCATCAGGAAACGACCAGGAGAAGCCCTGCTCGACGCGAGCAGCCAGCCACGCTTCCAGGGGGTTCCACCTGGAGACCGGCTCAAACGGAGAAATATGATTTGCGATTCCCACTTCGGCGTCGGGATTCGCCTGCTTGATCACCTTCCAGGCAGCAACATGAGCCTGTAACAGGTGACGATAGACATCGACCAGTTCTTCGTCTTCAATCGTGTGCCCGGGACACAGGACGGCTTCCGAGTAACCGCCGTAGAGATAGACATTGGGCTCATTCAATGTCAGGAACTGATTGACGTGCGGAGACAGGGTTGGAATGACCTTCTCAGCGAACCGGGCGAAGCGATCAACGATTGAGGGATGATACCAGCCTGTTCCGCGTTCGTTGTCGTGATCCCAGATCCAGTCGGGGCTCACCCAGTGAAACAGGCAGGCCATGGGCTCGATGCCACGAGTCCGCATCAGACGACACATGGCTGCGTATCGTTCGATAACTTCGTCGTCGAACCGGCCTTCCTCGGGCTCAGTGCAGCTCCACTCAAGCGAGAAGCGATACGAATTCAGCCCGAGCCCTTCGGCCATCAGCCCGATGTCGGATTGGAACTGGCGCCGATGGTCACTCTTGTAATTCTGGACGTGCTCTGAGAAGTCGAAGAAGTTGTCAGCGTTCCCCTGGATGCGTTCGTAGCGCCACCAGTCGCTGTTGTTGTTCATTCCTTCGACCTGGTGAGATGCAGTCGAGCACCCCCAGTGGAAACCGTCTGGGAAGACCATCGAATCCGGGTCGGGAAGCTGCAACGTGGGCTGCGTCGGCTTCCAGCGCATTCTGACGGCGGGGTTTCGCGGACCTAACATTTGCTGCTCCCTTCCGTGGGCAAATCGGGGTAGAGCTCGCGTGGCCTCTGTAGCGGTTCAGTTGAGTCATGGCATCATTCTCCAGTCAGGTCATGCTAACCCGACCAGACCCCGATTCCATTTCCAACTGAACCGCTACACTGGCTCGGGCACAAACGGCTCGTAGTTAAGTCGTCGCACGTCTGTTCCGGACTGGAACTGGTAGCGAATGCCGCGCCAGTTGACTTCGCGTTGGCGGATGGAATTCCACAGAGCCACCGCATACACAATGGATGTCAACGGCGCGGTCCAGATGGCGTGCAGAGAGAAGTGTGCGGATTCAACTCCGCGCTCTTCCAGTCGCTGACGAACGTGAGACTCAACTTGCGTGTTAAAGAGCCCAAGCCTCAATCCATAGACAGCCCATGCCACAGCGGACCAGCCGACCAGCACCCACTCACCAAACCACGCCGCTACGACAGGCAGCGCCACGTTGATGGGAATCGGGAGCAGAGTCAGTAAAGCGAGCAGCGACACCTTCGGCCACGCTCGATGATAGAGACGGCAGTTCAACAACTGTCTGGAAAGGAATCGCACGCAGCCCGAGAGGTCTGTGGACTCGTGGTTGTCCATCGTGACGCCGGGCACAAAACGGAATTCATATCCACCCTTCAGGACTTCGTTGGTGGTAAACGTGTCCTCGAAGAGAACTTGCTGCCATTTCTTTCCGATCTCCAGTTCATTGAAGACTGATCGACGGATTGCATAGGAGCCGCCCCAACCAATCTGAAAGAATCGCATCTGGGTAATAGACGCCGCATTCCAGAGATACCTGACCAGCGATCCAGGCTTGCGGTCGGGGGGGACAAACCAGCGGTACCCGCACGCCGCTCCGACTTTCGCGTCGGCAAACGGAGCAACGAGGTCGCGGAGCCAGCCGGGATACGGCGTAGCATCGGCATCGAGCCATGCAATGATTTCAACGTCATCACTGAAACCCTCGACACCTTGGTTCAAAGCACTCATACGCAGGCTGCAGTTTTCGCCGTGTTCCGTCAGGATTTCGATGCCGACATGCGATGCATCCAGCTCGTCACTGATCTTGTTGACCAGTGCATAGGCCGGATCAAGATCGCTATCGACGATGATGCAGATCTGATGCCGCGGATAGTCGATGCAGAACAGCTGACGCAGGCATTTCTCCAGAAACGGATCGGCTCCCCGCAGCGTCATCAGCACGCCAACGGCTGGAAGCTGGTCATCGGAGATACCTGCCATCGGCTGGCGGTAATGACTGGCGAACCTCACGGACAGCGCGGCGAGTACGACAACGACGGTTCCAAAGAGCGTCCAGGCAACTGCTGCAAACCAGATCATTGGTCCAATGGCCTCGTGCTAACGGTCGGTGATGGCGCGCAGAAGTTACGTACTTGGAAGGAAAAACTTGTGTCCCACAGCGCCGAACCCATGTGTCGGGCGCCAAGTGTGAAGGGGTGCCGAGCTGCACCGTACTGATGGCACTCCTCAGCCCCGGTCGGACCAATCCGTGAGAAGTGGGACAGTAGAGTCCAAGCCTGTATCCTGAACTCCTGGACTCCCATCAGCGGAAGTCACCAGTTGCCAGGCAAAGTGCCAGAGTCCCACCGAAAAGTCAATCCACCTGGTCACAGGCAGACGCCGATGGACGGCACCGGAAAAACAAAGGGGTCACGGCCAATACTGTTCCGCACACCGATTGTCAGGACGCCGGCGGCGCTCGCGGCTCTCAAACCGTCGTCTCGTCTCGAACCCGGGGCTTGCGGCACTGGCTATCACCTGTCGCCGTTTCGCGGCTAATGTCCAGGTCTCTGAACCTGAGTCGATTTATTGAAAAGGCAGAACATGAGCCTTCCTCGAACTGCAAACGTGGTCGTCATCGGTGGTGGAGTAATCGGAACGAGCGCGGCGTTTCACCTGGCCGACAGTGGCCAGCAGAACGTCACATTGATCGACAAGGGACCTGTTGCCAGCGGAACAACTCCGTTTGCTGCCGGTCAGACCGGGTATCTCAACTGTGACCGCTTCGCATTGAAATTCGGCACCTACTGCGTCGAGTTCTTCGAGCATTTCGAAGAACGAACCGGACACGCAATCAACTTCCATCAACCGGGCAGCCTGCGAGTCGCACTTACGGAGAAGTATCAGCAGGACCTGGCGGCACGCCATGATGCGGCACGAGAACTCGGACATCCCGTCGAGTTTGTCACCAGCGAGCAAGCCCGCGAACTCGTGCCGACTTTTCAGCCGCCGGAAAACTGCCGCATCCTGCGAATCCCACGCGACGGCTGGGTCGAACCGAAGTCGGTTGCAGTGGCCTATGCGGCGGCTGCGCGTGACCGAGGAGTCAGCATTCATACTGGTGTGGCGGCGCTCGATCTGATTGTTGAACAGGGAGTCGTGCGAGGTGTCCGCACGGATCACGGCGACATCTCGACGGACCGAGTCGTACTTGCCGCCGGGGCATGGACGCGTCAGTTCGGTCGCAAACTCGGCTTGAACCTGTGCGCCGTTCCGGTTCAGCATCAGGCTTTCGTGACCGGTCCCATTCCAGGTGTGGTCACCGATCAACCCGTCGTCAGAATCACTGAACCGCAAATCTATGTGCGTCCGGAACAGGGAGGGCTACTGGTTGGCGGCTACGGATACCGACCGCTGAGTGTGGACATGGATCAGTTTCCAAGTGACTTCGAAATCGCAGCACTCAAAGCCGATCCTGTTTATTACCAGCAGTTGTCCGATGCGGCGTGCGAGTTCTTCCCGTCTCTGAGTGGAGCAACCGTTGTCCAGGAACGCCGAGGGCTTCCAACTGTCTCACCGGATGGACGTTTGCTGGTTTCCGAGTGCAATGACCTGAGTGGGCTGATCATCGCTTCGGCGTGCGGCGTGGGGGGGATCGATCGCTCACCCGGAGTTGGCCGAGTCGTCGCTGAAGTGGTCGGTGGCGACCTGTCCTGGATTTCGCCCGATGTCCTGAGTGTGGACCGATTCGAGGACGACGTCCGATCCGATCCCGCTCTGCGTGCTCGTTGCGAGGAAACGTATGCGCATCATTACCATGAAATCTACTGATCTGAGTTACGCAATCGAGACGTCTGGGGCCGGCGATGTGATCATCACAGTCTCGTTGGGTTTCGGTGGATTGGAGCCGACATAATTGGCCACAAAGTGCACGAGCAGGCCCAGCAGCACGCAGAAGACCAGACCGACCACAATAAGCATCGGCCTGTTTGTGAGACTGATTCCACCACTACCAGTCCCTCCGCTCCGTTTTCGAGTGCCGCCCGCCTGGCGATGGGCGCCGCGCTTGAGAACCGGTACCTGTTCATCCGGCCGATCAGTATCGTCCTGCGCGATATCATCCTCCGACCAGATCGGTGCAGCCGGCGCGTGTGGCGAATCCACGGTTTGTGATTCGGGCTTTGGTGCGGAGCCGAGCAGGTCATACGTTGAACGATTGGACTCGACGTCGAGTACAATCGTTAAACCACATTTCGGACAGTTTCGCTCCTGGCCGAGACGCGATTTCAGGACGCGATGTTTTGCGCCACACTCAGTACAGACAATTTTGACTCGCTTGCCCATCGGACGGTGCTCTTACAGAAATTGACTGTGGCCGTGAGCCTTCATGATGGCAAACCAGACCGGTCGGAGCGAGCGACCATTCCAACGACAATCGCAGCCGGCGCCGCTGGCTGATTCAACGTGCTGGACACGGACAGTCGCTGTCCAGGACGTTACGCACTTCAACAGTTTTCTCATATCTACAGGTTGACCATGAATCGAGAGATCAGCTCAGACGTCCCCGTCACACGCCGCGACTTTCTTAGCAGTGCAGGAGTCGCCGGTCTCGTCACGCTCGCCCCCGTACCGTGTAAGGCCGTCAACATGCCACGACCCAAAGTTGCCGCGATCTTCACAGAATTTCGCTACCGCTCGCATGCACACGTCATTCTTGAGAACTTTCTTGAGCCGTACATCTTCAACGGAAAACGCACCACACCGCCTGTCGATGTTGTCAGCTTCTATGCCGATCAGTTTCCCGATGGCGACATGGCACGAGACACAGCCAGGGCATACGGCATTCCCATCTGTGAATCCATTCGCGAAGCACTGTGCCTGGGTGGCAGCCGACTTGCAGTCGATGCCGTGCTTTCAATCGCTGAGCATGGCGACTACCCTAGGAACGAATTTGACCAGATCGAATACCCACATAAGCGTTTCTTTGACGAGATCGTGGACGTCGTCCACGAGGCCGGTCGGCCCATTCCCGTGTTCAATGACAAGCATCTGTCGCATCTGTGGAGCGAAGCGAAGGAGATGTACGACACGGCGAAGGAACTCAGCATACCGCTGATGGCAGGAAGTTCTGTCCCGCTCGCTCAACGCCGTCCCATGCTGGAACTGCCGCAGGACTGCGAGTTCGACGAGGTGCTGGTGATCCACGGTGGACCAATCGAGGCATATGGTTTCCACGCGTTCGAACTACTGTTGTCGATGGTCGAAGCACGCCGCGGGGGTGAGTCGGGAATTGCACGTGTCGAATTCCTCGATGCCGACAGTTTGAAAAAAGCGGCTGAGGAAGGCCGCTGGTCAATGCGATTGGCCGAGGCCGCCATGCAGGCTGAACTGGGGCGTCCACAATCCCCGTTCAAAGCCATCGGTGACGAGAATGTGGTGGGGACAAACGGAGTTCTCGTGACCCATCGGGACGGACTGAAATCGATGATCCTCAGATCAGAAAGCTACAACGCGACTCGCTGGAATTTCGCCTGCCGATTACGCGGCGAGTCCAGAATCCGAGCGACTCGCTGGTACGTCGGTCCCTGGGAAAACCGCAATCTGTTCAAGGCACTCTCACATGCGATCCAGCAATACTTTGTTGACCGGAAATCGCCCTATCCGGTTGAGCGAACGCTGATGGTGAGTGGCATGCTCGACGCGTCCATGAAGTCACAACATCGACGTGTTCCGGTCGAGACACCGGACCTGGATTTCGGTTACGTGACGCCGGATTACCGCAACATGCGTGAGACCGGGGCTTCCTGGAAGATCATCACCGAAGAGACACCACAGCCGCGCGGCATCGATTCCGCCGACAGTTGGTTGCCGATCGAGTGATCTGCCGGAAATCATCCGTGCGTCAACCGAGAGGATTCAGGATCCGAATCTCCGAATCCGTAAGGAGCGCCGTCACCGGCGTACCACGGCCGGCTTGGAAGTGTTCGTAGTTCCTGTCGGCGACTTCCGATGCGGCTTCAATCACCTGCACGACATCGCGCTGACTGGCCGCCGTGGGATAGGTTTCGTCGAGGCTTTCGAGCGACTCGCCCAGCACACGGCGACGGATGATGGCCAGCAGGCCAGACACGATCGACGCCTTGCCGTAACCAAAGATTTCAAGGTTGGCACCGTAATGCTGCATACGACCGCCAAACGACGGATTACGTGTGCGTGATCCGTCTCCAATGACGGCTTCGCGGAAACCACGGTCCTGCTGGTCGACGATGCCCCGTCCGTAAATCCCGTACAGCTCGATCTCCTGATTCACGGCACCTTCGAATTCCGCCGGGTTGATCCAGTTGTTGTTGTAATCACCCCGCATGCCGTCGTCGTAAGTCACGGCCACGTCAATGCTGTCCCATGTGTTGATGGAATGTAGCCGCTTGAACGTCGCCGGATCGACGCCCCGCCGACGTGCGACCTCTGCGTGATGTTCATCCCAATGCAGCAGCAGATTCTTCTGGCCAGTCGCAAAAACGGTGCGTGGCTTGACCTTCAAATAATGGTGCACAACGTCCAGCCAGTGGCAGCCAACGTAAGCGAACGGGTTACTCTGTTCTGCCCAGGCAAAGATGTCCGTGCTGACTTCCAGCGGCTCTTCCAGCACAGTGCGTACCCGATTAATGGCACCGTACTTTTCGTGTGCGTTCAGCATCATGTCACGCACAAACGGATCGAATCGCTTGTGCATATCGACTGCGACAATGCGATCTGTTTCCTTCGCGCGAGCAATGATCTGATCTGCTTCGGCTGTCGTCAGGCACAGTGGTTTTTCGGTGACGACGTCACAACCGGCATCGAGAGCGTCCAGAATTGGCTGAGCGTGAACATGATCCGGAGTGGCAACGAACAGCACGTCTGGCTTATGCGTCGCAAGGATATCCCGCCACACTTCTTCGCCGTAACACGCGTCAATCTTCCGATCAGGAAACTCTTGAGCGAACCAGTCGACGATGCGACCGGCTGTGCCACTCTTTTCGCTGCGAGTGCCGATTGCGGACACGTTGATCTCGACGTCAGCCACCGCCGACGCCAGATGACTCATGCCAATGCTGGTCAATGCACCGGCGACACCACCGCGCATCAGATCCTTGAAGCTTTGCCCGATGATATCGTCGAAGAACATGCCGCCACCGATGATGGCGACGTTGAGTGATCGTTGCGGGTCTGTCATGAGTTCAGCCTGCTGATTGACACGGTGAAGAAACTGACGAGACAAGGGTTCGGTTTGTATCCGCGCCGGCTGATGGATCAACTCTCCCGGCAGTCCATTTGAACTGGTTGATCCGTCGTGTTTCGTTCGGGCCCGCAGCTCTTCCGCGAGGTCGTTGCAATCCCGATCGAATGCCAGACTCGTGTCCTAACACACGACCGGGATATCGACCTCGGGATTCCAGGTGATGGCGGGGTTTCGCCTGAAGACCCCGGGAAATTGGCTGATCTGGTTGACTTTCTACGAGATGAGCGCTTATCACTCCGCACCGGCTTTGGTTTGGTGTCGTTCGGATCTCTGATCGACTCGCGTCGCTCGCACGCGTCAGACGACACCCCTTCGACCCAGACCCAGGTTCGCGTATGACACATTTTTGTAAGGCTGTTTGAAAGGACGCCCTCGATGGCCAAGAAAGCTGCTGCTGGGAAACCGCTGACCAAGACCGAAATCCTGAATGCATTGTCAGAAGCCACTGGTGTTGCGAAAAAGGATGTCGGCGCCGTGTTCGATGCACTCGGCGACCTGATTGACAAGGAGCTGAACAAAGGCGCGAAGACAACGGACAAGGGATTCACGATCCCGGGCCTGTGCAAGATTGTGACCAAGTACAAGCCGGCCACAAAAGCCCGCAAAGGCATCAACCCGTTCACCAAGGAAGAGCAGATGTTCAAGGCCAAGCCGGCCTCGCAGCAGATCAAGATTCGACCCTTGAAGAGACTCAAGGACTCGGTCAACTAAGACGATCAATGCTGACTGCAGAAAACGCCGCGGAAATTCATCCGCGGCGTATTTTTGTTCGCTGAGGTGCGGCCTGGGGATACCAGCCTGCCAGGCCCGACCGCGAGCAAACACAGCTGGGGCTCAATTCGTTCGACCCCAGCCACACCGACATTACAGCTGACTACGCCGGTTTTGCCGCTGACTCTGCTCGATTCATGAGCCACAGCAGGACGGGGCTCGCGACGAAGATCGAGCTGTATGTTCCGACGATGACGCCGACCAGCAGGCAGAACGCGAAGCCGTGAATCCCTTCACCGCCGAAGGCGTACAGAATCGCGACGACAAAAAATGTGGTCAATGACGTCAGCACCGTTCTCGCCAGCGTCTGATTCAGACTGCGATTGATCATGTCCTCTGTCAGTGACGGATTCTTGCCCCGCACTTCTCGGATGCGGTCGAAGATGACGATCGTGTCGTTCAGTGAATAACCGACAATTGTCAGGAAGGCTGCGATCATCGGCAGGTTGATCTTGAAGTCGTACAGCATCAGCAACGAGCCGACCGGGTTGTTGCTGAGCATCGAGGCCAGCGCCATGACCCCCAGTACGACCAGCACGTCATGCACCAGTGCCACAACGGCAGCAAAGCCGAACGTGATCCGCTGGAAGCGGAACCAGATGTAAACAATGATCGCCGCCAGACTGATCAGCATGGCTATCAGGGCCTGTTGCTGCATTTCGCCGCCCACGGCCGTGGAGAATTTGCTCACCTCTTCAAACATCGGCGTGCTGGCCATGTTGTCCCGCATCGCGTTCAGTGCGGTTACCAGATCAGCCTGCTCAACATCCGCCCGGACTTCCAACAGCATTTCGCTGAATGTCTGGACCTGCCCTTGAGCTGCGCCGACTCCGTCACCGACCGTTCCCGTCAATCGGAACAGGTTCGACGGTTCCGGATAATCAGTCGATCCGTTCGGCAGCGCCGTGATGGCAGCCGCCAGATTCCGGCTGACTGTGTTCGCCGTGATCTCTTTGGTGAAGGCCAGATTCGACTGCCAGCCACCTGCGTATGCAGACTCCTCTTCTTCTTCCTCGATTGTTTCTGTCTCTTCACCGGGCTCGTCCTCCCCCGGTTCATCAACAACGGCCGCGGCAATCTGGACCACTTCAATCGGGGCCATCTCAACTCGCTTCAGGCTGCGATTGCCCAGAGTGTCCGCGATTCCTGTCTGAACATTATCCACAGACTGTTCGGTGGTTCGCAGTCTCCAGCGGCGTCCGGCTTCTGAGTCCTGCGACTCATCTTCCCGGGTCAACCGCTCGATCGTGATTCCGGAACCGAATTTCTCTTCCAGTGCAGTGCGGAAGCTGTCGAGTTCCTGGGCCTCATCAAATTCGAATGTCACCATTGTGCCACCGCGGAAATCGATGTCCAGATTGTTCTCGGCCCGGGCAATCACACTCGCCATTCCGGCGACGATCAGGACAACGGAAACCACTGCCGCCATCTTCTGCTTACCGACAAAGTCGTGACTTTGTGATTTAACAATGGCAAGCATCGGCAACTTCTGCAGCAGTCGTTTCTGCTCCAGCACTTCGAACACCAGTCGCCCGAAATACAGAGCCGAGAACATGCTCATCACAATGCCGATGAACAACGTCACGGCAAAGCCCTTAACCTGATCTGTGCCAATCATGAACAGGACAACCGCGACGATCAGGGTCGTCAGATTCGAGTCGATGATGGCACTGAAGGCCTTATCAAAGCCGTTGTGAATGGCCATGCGCGTGCTGGCCCCACGAGCAACCTCTTCGCGAATGCGCTCGAATATCAGCACGTTGGCGTCGACTGCCATGCCGATCGTCAACACTAGGCCGGCCAGACCAGGCAAAGTAAATGTGCCCTGGACGAAGACCATCGTGCCCATGATCAGCAGCATGTTGAACAGCAGACATGTGACGGCAATCAACCCGGCCTTCAGGTAGTAGACGGCCATGAAGGCGATCACAAACACGGCCGAGATGACGATCGCAGTGACGCCCTTCTGGCGGATGTCGACACCCAGCAGTGGGCTGATCGTGAACTCGCTGACAGGGGTCGTGTCCAGCGGAATATCGAGCGCTCCCGCATTCAGAACGCTGACCAGTGACTGGATTTCCGTCCGCGTGAAGTTGCCTTCGATCTGTCCCTGGGCACCGATGGCACCGTTCAGGCTGGGAGCGGATTCGATAATCCCATCCAGCAGAACGGCCAGGCGGTACTTGGTGTCGTCCTGCAGCGGTTTGTACTTGCTGGTCAGTTCGAAGAAGCGAGACGCACCGGTTTGATTGAAGCGGAATCCGACGACAAGTCGTCCACTGGGGTCCATCTGTTCGGTTGCCCGCACAAGAAACTCGCCCGTGACTTCGTCTCTTTGTGGTGTGACGGCAATCAGCGCCTGCTGAATCGTCTCTTCGCCACGTTTAACATCGCGGGTTTCAGCAGGAAGTACTGAGCCGCCGTTGGTGATTCGTTCCGTTTCCTCGACTTCGACCCAGCGGGCGACTTCAACGCCGTCCATGACAACGCGTGTTTCTTTGTCGGTCAGCTTCCTGGCTTCGTCGATCAAGGCCGGGTGCTCGCCCCATTTGTCCGGCCGCGTCGCCAGGATCTCGAATTCCAGTGTACCCAGTTGGGTCATGCGGTCCTTCATTTCATTCACATAGGCCTGATCGGCCCCCGGAATGATGACTTCGATCCGGTCACTGCCCACGCGACGGACGGTCACTTCTTCAGTACCAGATGGATTCACTCGACGGATGATGGCCCCCACCATCTGGTCCATTGATCGATCGAAGTCCTTCTCGGCATCAACATTTGCGTGGTCGATCTGGTAGACGAGGTTCGTGCCACCGGCGAGGTCGATCCCCAAGCGGAAGCAGTCTTCAATCTTCTGTCCCTGTGAAAGCTGAAAGCAGAAGGGGGTCAGTGCAGCTGTCAGGCAGAACAGCACAGTGCCCATCCGGCTGCTGTAGTCCTTGAGCTTGAGTGCGTTCGCCAGCAGCGAGCCGACGATGAATGGCACAAAGATCACGGCCAGAAGCATCCAGAAAATCATCCAGCCGGAAGTCGCCGGAACCTTTGCGACCTCCTCAGCCTGCTGTGCCAGTAGCCAGAACATCGATTGCTATCCTTAATGAGGGACCGTTGACCGGTCGGAAGCCGCGTCTGTCTATGCCGACGCTTCCGTGTCGTCGGCGAGGACTGAGCTGATGTAGCTTCGCACGAACTTGATCCGCGTGTTGTCATCAACGCGGAGTGTGATTTCTTTGCCGTCATTCGAAATGTTGGTGACATGACCCACGATTCCGCCCACCGTGACGACGCGATCGTTCTTCTTCAGGCTGTCGAGCATGCCCTGATGCTTACGACGCTCTTTGGTCTGCGGACGCAGAATAATGAAATAGAAGAAGAATCCGATCAGGATCAGCGGCATGAACATCGCCAGCGGCGAGCTCTGTTGGGGATCGTCCCCATTCTGAGCAAGCAAGGGGATGAGTTGGAACCAGTCAGTCATGGGTCGCGGTCTCGCAGTGAAAGTAGCCATCTGGTTCTGTGAAATGAGCCCTTCCGGTGCGATCGCGCGAAGTCAAATGACTGCGGCGCTCGTTGGTCCGTATGACTCATCTCGCAGGACGAGATGGCTACTTTGGCACAGCGGTGAATAGACACCGCAGAGCAGAGTTCTCGCCAACATTTTCGGGCAGAGCCACCTTCTGCTGGTCTGTCCTTCCAGCGAGAGTTGAAAGCTGTCGGAAGTCGGCTCAGCAGCACGAGTTGCTGCGGATCCTGTTCCGCGAAGGGCGAGGATTCTAGGACGACGCACCCCACCGGGCAAGTTGAAGCGCACGAAACTCGGCAGCTTGACCCGCACGGATTGCCTGCCGCATCTCGCCAAGCAGGTTCTGGTAAAAAGCGATGTTATGCCACGACGCCAGGATCGGGCCAAGCATCTCTTTCGCGATGAACAGATGACGCAGATACCCTCGGCTGAACTGCTGACAGACGGGACACTCACAGCCCGGATCAAGGGGCAAATCGTCGGTCCGATATTTCGAGTTCCGTAGTCGAATGCGACCTTCGCTCGTAAAGGCCAGCGCATTCCGGCCATTTCGTGTGGGCATGACGCAGTCAAACAGATCGACACCACGAACGACCGCTTCCAGCAGGTCTTCCGGACGTCCGACGCCCATCAAATACCGGGGCCGATCTGTCGGCAGCATCGGCACGGTGAAGTCGAGCGTTGCGTACATATGTTCGGGTTCTTCGCCGACGCTCAGGCCGCCGACGGCATATCCCGGAAAGTCGAGTGGCAACAATCCCTTGGCGGACCGTTCCCGGAGTGCTCGATCTGTACCGCCCTGCAGAATGCCAAAGAGTGCCTGGTCCTCACGCTGCTGAGCATCACGGCAACGACGTGCCCAGCGAGTCGTCAGGTCGACTGCGGCCTGCATTTGCTCTGTGGCTGCATCGTGGGGCGGGCATTCATCGAGGCACATGATGCAGTCCGCCCCCAGTTGCTCCTGGATCTTTACGGCTCGCTCGGGTGACAGCTCGAACTCGCTGCCGTCGATGTGCGACCGGAACACGACCGATTCTTCGTCAAGCTTCCGCAGGCTCGCGAGACTGAATACTTGGAATCCGCCGCTGTCGGTCAGAATCGGCCCGTCCCAATTCATGAACTGATGCAGGCCACCAAGTTCGGCGACGACATCGGCTCCTGGGCGTAGCGCCAGATGGTACGTATTGGCCAGAACCATCTGAGCCCCCGCCTGTCGCAATTGCTCGGGCGTCAGTCCTTTGACGGATGCCAGTGTGCCGACCGGCATGAAGGCAGGCGTTTCCACGACTCCATGCGGCGTGCGCCATTCACCCAGTCGCGCGCCCGAGTCCTGAGCCTGCAGTCGGAACGCAAACGGACTGTCACCACTCATCAGGGCTATCCACGGCACACAGAGAAAAGGGCTTTCTCGAACCTTACGTGCAAGAGAAAGCCCAAGCTGAAAAGGGGTTCGACTACGTAATGTTGGCGAAGTGATGCAGAAAAATACCGGCCGCGACTGCGACGTTAAGGGAATCGGTGTCGCCGTGCATCGGGATGGAGAGGCGGCGGTCGCACAAGTTGCCCCACTCCGACGTCAGGCCGGAGTCCTCGTGTCCGAACAGCAGGGCACAGTTACCCGATGGGCGTGCCTGATGCAGCGGCTCAGCGGATTCATCGAGTAGCGTCGCGAACAGCTCGAACGAATGTTGCTCCTTCAGGTCCTGGAGCGTTGACGCAAGATCGGCGCCGCATTCAATCACGGGGAGACAGAACGTGTTTCCCATAGAGACACGCAGCGCCCGGCGGCTGAATGGGTCGCAACAGCCCTGGCCAGTCAGCACGGCCGTCGCCCCGAACCCGGCGGCAATGCGGATGATTGAGCCCATGTTTTCGGGATTCTCTGTGCGAGGCAGCGCAACCAGCAGATGTCGATGTTCGGAATCCAGAAGGTCAACCAGCGGTCGTGCCGGTTTGCGGATACCGCAGCCGAGCATCCCGCAGTGGAAGGCGAATCCGACAAGCGACTGGGCCAGTCGATGCGGAAGCACGTAGGCGGGAACGTCAGCGGGCACGTGCGGTTCCAGATAAGCCGCATGCTTATCACTGGTCATAATGGACTGAATGTCGAACTCGCTGTTGATCAACTGCACAACCAGCTTCTTGCCTTCCGCAATGAACTGGCTCGACCAGCGTGTCAGATTGGTCTTCTTCACATGCCGGTAAACATGCAACCGCGGATCGTCGATGTCACTGAGTTCGATGAATGCCATCAGCAGCGACTCTTCGAGGTGACTCGATCATGTCTGACGCGGCGGGGCAGTCAATTACTGCTGTCCGTTTCCGCAGAATCGTCCGCTGGCGTGTCAGGAAGCTCACCAGTCATGCCACCCTGATTCATACTTTCCTGCATCAGATTCTGCATCTCCTCCTGGGACGGCGGCGGCGGCGTTTCCGTCGCTGGTGCCAGCTCACTTCCCTGGCCACCACAACCCCCCACACCGACCAGGATCAGAGCCACCGCACACAGGCATTTCAAAATGTGTTTCATTTGTGTTGTCTCCGGATGTTGAACGTCTACTTGTTCGGAAAACTCTGAGTTACCAGGTTCTGCCATTCGTCCGCTTCGCGATGCCGGCCCAGTTGTCGATAAAACTCCGCCATCTCCGCAGACGTCGTCCTCGATGTCAAATCGACAAGCAGTCGGCGAAGTCGTGTATGCAGGTCGAGTTCCATCAGATCGTCAATCCGGCAGGCCGCCTCGCGGCATTCGGCCGCTTCGTCCTTACGACCCAAGCGCATCAGACAATTTGAACGCCGGTGCTGCAAGGATGCATCGCAGTGTCCGGGCCAGATTTTCAATGCTCGCTGGAAAGCATCTGCCGCGTCGCCGTCGTCTCCTCGAACCTCCTCTGAGACCAGACCTCTCGACTTCCAGTAGTCGAATCCTCGGTCGGATTCTGGCCAGTGCCCGAAGGCAGCCTGAGCCGCGCCAAAGTCGCCTGAGTTGATTCGCACCAGGATGACGGTTGCCAGATAGAACGGATCATTCCGGGCCATTTCGATCGACTCGTCGATCGCTTCGCGAGCCAGCTCGTGAGCACCTTCCAGGTGGCACCAGGCGGCGAATGCGGCGTGTGCCTGAGGCCAGGTCTGCTGCTCATCGCGAAAGAGAGCTAACCGGCGCAGTTCGATGCGGGAGTGCGGCGATTCGTCCGGCGACTGGATCCCCATCATGTGATCGATAGACGCATTTGCCGTCCCGGGGCTGAACTGGCTGAGATACCAGTCACGCAGCAGCGCTGGACGGTCTGCTCGCTTCGCACGTTCGTAGCACTTCCAGAAATGTGGCTCACTGAGATGTGCCCGCATGGTGACATCGAGCAGTTTCCACATCAGCCAGTTCGCTTCGAAGTTCTCTGGCTCGATCTGCAGAGCGTCTTGGAAACGGTGTTCGGCATCGAACGGCTGGGTGAGCAACAGGAACTGCACTCGTCCCGCCTGAATCCCGGCGGCAACGCGGAACGCCGGATCGGTCTGCGCGTGTTCCAGATGGCTGATGGCATTCCGCACGGCGTTCGCCTCAGGCTGCGATTCATCCTTGATCAGCGCCTCGGCCATGTTCATGTGAGCTGCTGCATCGCCAGGAAACCACGACAGGTAGCGATCGAGTTGTGGCAGCGCCTCGGCAAACTGTCCCGAAGCCATCAGATACCGGGCTCGTTCCAGACGCGACACTTCGTTCCATGCAACAATCGACAGAAGGCCGGCGATGGGCACGACGACAATCAGGATTGATCGGATGCGTCGCATTGTTCAGAACCCGGAAGCACTGAAAGGGACGCAGACGGGATCGGATTCAACCTGCTCGATGATCTGCCAGTAACGATCAATGGGGAGGTCATCCAATCGACTCTCGCGACCATTGGGCCAGTATACAGTGACCGTGCAGACGCCCGTTCCGTCACCCAGTCCGATGAGCAACCGCCGGTCACCGGATGAGAGGTAACTTCCACCCGCCGTTATCGGAACGACCTGATGCCGGCCAGCGAACTCGACGAGGACTCGTCCACCTACGGGAGGGATGCGATTGGTTGATCGAAACTCCAGGCCGAGAAAATGTCCGGTTGTCTGCGTGTCGTTTCTCAGCAATGCCTCGGTTCGTTCCTGATGTGTGAGTTCGAGGTCGGATTCTCCGTCGGTGTCGAAGTCGGCGACGCTGACTCCGCGGCCCTGGCAGCGTTCCGAGAAATACGGACCGGCCAGATGCGAGACATCATGAAACCCGTTTCCGTCGTTCCACAGCAATTGCTGGGTCATCTGATTCGGTTCATGCTCAGGACCCAGCACATGTCCGTTTGCGATGAAGACATCCGGGCGACCATCGCGATTCCAGTCCAGTGGACCGATGCCGAAGCCCAGAAAGTTGTAGCTGGTGGCGGCCACTTTCCAGCGTCGACTGTCGTCATCGAACATCAGCTCGCCCAGGTTGCGATACAGCGTGTTCTTCGACTGAAAATAGTGTGTCAGAAACAGATCAACCTGACCGTCTGAGTCGAAGTCCGCAGTCGCGATACCCATACTCGCTTCGTTTCGTCCGGTGTCACTGAGACCGCAACCCGTTTCCATTGCGACCTCGCGGAAATGGGGATTCGAGTCAGCTTGTGATCCGACCGACGTGCGCGTGAACAGGAAGTTTCGAGTCATGTCGTTCGCGACATAGATTTCCGGTTGCAGGTCGTTGTCAAGATCCAGCACGGACACGGCCAGCCCCTTGCCGTTGGCCACCGTGAGACCCAGGTCCCGGGCCGACTCGTGGAAAGTCCCGTCGCCCTGGCTCAAGTAGACGTCATCAGGAACAGCTGCGTACTCACCTGGCCCGCAGTAACCGGGTCGATCGTCGTACCGGCACGTGCGACTCTGGCTCAGGTTGATGTCGAGATAGTTCGTGACATACAGATCAAGCAACCCATCGCGATTGATGTCGCACCATGCCACGCTGGTCGACCACTGCTGTCCGGGCACTCCGGCAACAGTGCTGACATCGTCAAATGTCCCGTCGCCGTTGTTGTGCAACAGACAGTTGTCGCGCCAGTTGGCGAGGTACAGATCGGTAAAGCCGTCTCCATCAAAGTCACCGGCCGCGACTCCCTGTCCGTATCCGGCGTGCGCTGATCCAGCGGTGTGACTGACGTCCACAAACCGAGCCCCGATCTGTTGAAACAGGCGATTACCGTGCGGCCCTGATGATGGACCGGAATCGGTCAACGTCGCCCCGTTCATCAAGTAAAGATCGAGTTGGCCGTCCGCGTCAGCATCGATCCATGCGGCGCCTCCGCCCATGATCTCGGGCAACCAGTATCGTCTCGGCACGGCATCGCTGAAGAATTGGAAATCGAGTCCGACCTCGGCCGCGACATCAACAAACTTCGGGTTCGTAGACGGCGCAGGTGCGGCATCCGTCGATTCAGGCTGGATGGAAATCGCTGTGGACCGTGGCGCGCCCTGCGTTGGGACTGCGGCTGACTCAACGTCAGCGACGTCCTGGCCACAGCCGCTACATACAAGCAGGACCGGCAATGCCAGGAACCAGAGAGTGGTTGCTTTGATCAGACTCACACCAGATCACGCCCGGCATTTTGGGTCGAGGATTGCCCGTACTCGCCAGATCACGGCAGTGCAACATGATGGATGGCGATGCCGACGATCCAGGCAGTAGAGCATTTCAGAGTTGGCCATCCGACTCAAAAACCTCTCCCTGACCCTGTCCCCAGCGGGGAGAGGGAACTCGTCTGACTCGTTCCTCTCCCTGCTGGGGACAGGGTCAGGGAGAGGGGTTTACACTGAAGACCAACTCTGAAAACGTCCTAAAACTCGCCGACAATCTCAGCACCGTTGCGTGTTCCGAGGGAGAGCCAAGTGTTGTAGTCGACTGAGTCGTTAACGAATCGGACCGCGCCATCTCCCATCAGGACGTGGACTCCGCCGGGGTGCATGCTGGATGCGGACATCACGCTTGTGCCCTCCCAGTCACCAGCGCCGGAACGGGAATGGCAGGGCTTGTCGTTCGGGGCCATGGTGTGTGAATAGGTCGAGCCGACTCCCACGAAGGAGAATGCCCACGAGCGTCCTCGCATTCCGTAGCGGCCACCCTTCTGCGTTTTCGCCAGACAGTCTGCACGAATCTGAGCTGGAGTATTTCCTGCGGCCCAGTGATGAACTGTATGTGACCGAGGACCACTGTCGTTGGGGTCGTGTTCAATCACGAATTCCGAATACGCCGCAGTATTGCTGAGGCCATCGCTGACAGATGCCGCGTTCACCGGGGCGGAACTGTTCCCGCCGGCACCGACGAAACAGGAAAAGCCGTTGTGCATATCAGAGCCGTTGCTGTTGTGCCGACTGTCCACCACTCCGACATTGATCGAGTAGGTGAAGTTGGCCGCACCACCGGATACCTCGTACGGTTGCGAAGGGCAGTTGAACACTGGCAATCGGCCGCTGTGTGCCTGAATGTTCTCACTGCCAAACCAGCCACCTGAATCCCACGGCCGCAGATTGGGATCGGTCAATTGGTACTCACTTGCGCGATCCAGATACGGCAGCAGGAAGACCTTGTCAGAGAAGGCTCCATGCCGCTCGTTGTTGCGGGGATTCCAGCCGATGGAGATCGGAAACTGGCTGGCCATGTCATGATAATTGTGCATTGCCAGACCAATCTGCTTCAGATTGTTCTTGCACTGCGAACGTCGCGCGGCCTCCCGAGCCTGTTGCACGGCAGGCAGCAGCAGGGCAATCAGGATGGCGATAATGGCGATGACGACCAGAAGCTCGATTAACGTGAAGCCGAGCCGAAAGCGAACTCGCGCCTTCATAATAGTGCTCCGGAAAGGGGAAGAGTGGTCCCGAAATGAGTATTCGGAGAAATTAACCGGCAAGTATCCGGATTTCCGAAACGAACGGCAACCGTCACGAGGGGCATCGCGGCACACTCAGTGGTAATGGTCCTGAGCGAAACTCGGCCACATTCAGAATCTGCGTCACAGTCAAGGCAATGGCTCGGCCACCACATTAAGACGATCCAGGGACAGCTCATCGACTTGAGTCGATCGGCCGGACGGCCAGCGGATCCGAATGGAAATCGGGTCTGTCGGTGGGATGAAGACGATTGTCTCTGACCCGGACAGATAACTCCCTCCACCCGTGATCTGCTGCATGGATGACCGCTGTGACAGTTTCTGAATCACGGTCGCCCCGACGGCGTCCCGATTACTGGCCGTACCCACAAGCCGGAGACGTAGTTGCGGCGTGACCTCAGGAGTTGGGGCATCGTTACGAAGAATGGCTGGTGCCGAATCCTGATGTGTAATGACAACATCGGGGTCACCGTCATTGTCCAGGTCGGCCAGTGCCAGACCGCGGCCCGGATGACTGGATCGGAAGTAGTCTCCACAGGCATTCGACACATCCGTAAACCGGCCATGTTTGTTCGAAAGCATGAGCGGCGGGTGCTCGTAGGGGCGGTCCTGGCCGAGTTCAGGCAGATTGTCATCAACGTGTCCGTTGGTGATGATCAGGTCCGGCCAGCCGTTGGCATCGAAGTCGGCAAACGCCGTGCCCCAGCCGACCCATGGCAGGCCGGGCGAAGCGACCCCCAGCCGGTCGCTTGAGTCTTCAAACAGTCCATCGCCAATGCCCAGATAGAGCGTGTTGTGGTCCTGCTCGAAATTGGTCACGAGCAGATCAAACTGCCCGTTGCCGTTGATGTCGGCAGCAGCCACCCCCATGCCCGCCTGACTGCGACCCTGCCAGTCGTAACCGACACCGGATGTCTCGGTCGTGTCGGAGAAGTGCCCGCCATTCGAGTTGATGAACAGCGAATTCGGATTCTGGTCATTTCCCACATAAATATCCGTGCGAAGGTCGCCATCGATATCCGCGGCGACGACTCCTTGAGCACGACCAGCGCGCGCCCCGACTCCGGATTCTTCGGTGGCGTCCCGAAATGTCCCATCCCCGTTACTCAGATAAAACGAGTCTCCGGCCGGCGGAACGGATGACGGGTGACAGAAGATGCGCACGTCCCGCTCGCGATCCCCGCAAAAGCGATTGTTCTCGAATTCCCAGACGGCGTAATTGCAGCAGTACAGATCCAGTTGCCCGTCGCCATTCGCATCCAGAAACGCGGCACTGGTTCCCCAGCGTCGGTCGCCCACGCCTGCGATCGCTGTGACGTTCTCAAAAGTGCCGTCGCCCAGATTCTTAAAGAGCTGATTCTGGCCGATGCAATTGACGTACAAGTCGGGAAAACCGTCGTTGTCAAAATCGCCGACGGCCAGACCTGCGCTGTAGCCGGCGTGTCCAATTCCACACTCATCCGTCACGTCGTCGAACTGCCAATTCCCGAGATTGCGATAGCAGCGATTACGTGAACTGGTTCGATCGAGATCAATGGGAAAATCGGTGCCGCTGGCAAAATGCAGGTCGCACCATCCGTCACCATCGAAATCCAGAACCGCGACACCACTGCCGTTCGCTGCAGGAAATGGTTTTTCCGGAGACGTGCCGCTGTCATGCACGAAGCCGATGCCGGACGAATCGGTCATCAGTGTGAACGTCACGAATGGCTCTGCACTGGCCGCGTCTGTAGAACGTGCACCAATCGAACGTGGCGAATCATCAACGGGCTCGGGAGCGTCCTTTGACGCGGTTGGCCAGAGGCACATTACAACAGCCAGCGCAAGCACAGCGACCACGCTCAGTAGTCCAGCCTGCTTGGCGTTGAACTGCGGCATCATGCGACCCGGTACTGTGTGGCTTCAGAAGTGTTGAATCGGCAGGCGATCCAGAGATGGTAACGTCCCGCGTTCGTGGATTGCCTCGACCAGGTCCTGCAGAAACGGGTCGGATTCTTTGTCTTCGTTCAGCAATGACGCAACGAGCGAAGCTGCCTCGCCCCAGTTCTCATCATCGGCCATCCGCCAGGCCCGGATGACCTGCGCCCACCACGACTCGGGAGATTCAATCAGCAGATGCTGAATGGCCGCGTCTCGTCGTTCCAGCACTGTCAGTTCGTCGTATCGCCGACGCCACTCGGCGGCCTGCTCGGATTCGCCCGCCTGAGAGCAGGCTCTTTGCAACAGGTACGCCGTCGACGCTCGCAGATGACCACTTTTCAACGGCGTCAGCCAGTTCATTGCCTCTGACGGATCCCTGTTCTGCAGCGCCTGCCGCGCCAAAGCTTCGCGGGGTCGACGATTTCCAGGCTGCAGGTCGACAGCCCGTCGCCACGCCTGTTCCGCCAGTTCAGGTCGGCTTGTGCGCAGGAAGGCGTCACCCAGCCAGGTCTCGGCATCGGAATCCGGGTTGAGTTTCAGACTCTTCTGCAATGCATCCACAGCACTTTCCGGTTGACCGTTTTGCAGCAGGACCGAACCGTACTCACGCAGAAACTCGTGAGCTGGTATTTGCAGGTCGGATGCATCGGGACGCAATTCGACCAGACGCTGCCAGGCTTCCAGTGCTTTCGCCTCGTTGCCGGCCTCACGCTGAACCGTTCCGATCAGCAACAACCCACGTACCTCGCAACCTTCCAGACTGGCGAAGCGGGTTGCGGTTTGCAGAGCTGCCTGGAACTTGCCGAGTTTTCCCTGGCACCCGGCCAGTTCATGCAGTGCATCGGCATCTGACGGGGCCAGGCGCACGACATGCTCCAGCACGGGCTGCGCCTGGCTCCACTGTTCGAGATGCAGCAGCGAGATCGCCAGTGCGTGCAGTTCCTGAGGACTTGCCGCTCCGTAACGCTGGAACTCGTCGATGGCGTCACTCCACCGCCCCAGTTCGACGTAGATCTGTCCTCGTGTCGTCCCCGCCTGACCGTGACCCGGATGAGTCCGCAGAAACTCATTCACCACGCTCAGTGCCTGAACCGGGTCGCCAGCACTCAGGAGCGCATCCGCTTCGCGTAAAGGCCGTTCGTCCCACCAGATGACCCCACCAACAACGACAACGATCAGGGCCAGGACACTGCCCACGGCAGCCAGCAATCGAACTGGATTGTGTCGGCGTGCTTGTGTCATGTGCCGGCTCGGCCACAGAAAAAAGCCCGCTGACAATCGCTGTCAACGGGCCTTGGTAAGTTACCCCGCTAGGATTTGAACCTAGACTAATTGAGTCAGAGTCAATCGTGCTACCGTTACACTACAGGGCAATGTGTCCGATTCGACACGTGTAATGCGGTGATTATAGATCGCGCCCGACAGGTCGGCCAACAGAAGATTCTGCAGGCTGCGTCCAGCCCTTATTCAGCTTGACGCGCGCGATGCTTTTGCCGGCGAGACGAGTCCAAGTGAGGCGCCGCTTCGCTTTGCGAATCGCTCCTTACTGCCATCGGCCAGGTAGCGGAACCCAACGCGGGTGGGCTTATTCGACTCTGGATCAATCAGGGCGACCTTGCAGGCTGGCAACGGCATTTCGATTTCCAGCCGACCACCTTGAGGGCTCTTGGGGTGCCCGCGTTTGATGTGCTTGCGCACCACATTGAGACCCTGGATTGTCACGGTTCCCTTCTTGCGATCGACGACCGTGACCTGCCCGCGCTTACCACTGTCGTCCCCGGAAATCACCTCAACATTGTCGCCCCGGCGAATATACATCGCTCTGCTCTCCAACTTTGCTGAACAGCCAGAACTGGCTGCTGTCACTGATGTTACGCAATTCTCCCTGCTCAAGGCCGGGAAAAACGCAGGAGCATAGCCAGACAACCGGCGACTGACAACGCAACCCATTCGGCACGACTGAAAAGCCGCGACGGGGGCTCAGTCCAGCCGAGTACACGGCTGGAACTTCGCTCTCATCAAACAATTGAACGCTACTGCACGGCTTTTGCCGCTTCTTCGGCGGCTTTGACAGCGTCGGCGGCCTTCTTTGTCGCTGCTTCGGCGGCTTTTTTCGTGTCTTCGACCGCCTTCGCAGCAGCGTCTGACGCCTTTTTCGCTTCATCGGCCGCCTTCTTCGCGTCTGCGGCCGCCTTCTTCAGGGCTTCATCATCTTTCTTGTCGTCGGATGCCTTCTGAGCTCCTGCCGCCTTCTTTGCGGCTTCGTCTGATTTCGCCTTGGCCACAGGAGCGGCCTTCGCCGCTTCTTCCGCCTTTTTGGCAGCAGCTGCGGCGGCGGCGTTCGTCTCCTCGACAGCAAGCTTCGTGTCCTCAACTTTGCGTTTGGCTTCCAGCGCCGCCAATTCCTTTTGACGCACGTAGTCGGGAACGATGACAAGGTCCGGCCGAGCCGCCTTCAGCTTCTTCACGCCTTCAATGTCGACTTTGGTTTGCCAGATGTACAGCTTCTTCAGTTTCTTCAGTCCAACGACAGCCTGAATGCCTTCGTTGGTGACCTCGGTGCCGTACACGTTCAGATATTCGAGGTTTTCGAGTTTCGCCAGGTGCGGCAGGCCCTTGTCCGTGATTTTCGTCTTCTCGAGATGCAGTCGTACGAGACCCGTTGTGCCGGCAATATTCTGCAGGCCATCGTCATCGACTCCGGTGCCTCTCGCGTTCAGAGAGTAAATGAATGTGCGACCCTGCAGTGGTTTCAGGTGATCGTTCTTGACGGTCTCGGCCGCCTTATCTGCCAGGTGATAGCTCACCTCGACACGGTTGTCGTTCTGAGCGACTTCCAGCGTCGTGCCGCCAAGCTTGCGGATCTCCTCGAGGGCCGCCTTGTCAGCGTCAGTCAATTCGATCTTGATTTCCTTCGGCTTCTCCGCGTCCGCTTCATCTTCGTCGGCTCGCAGGCCCGGCGTAGAGAGGACCAACAGCGCCAGTACAGAACTGAGAATTGCTGAGATTCGCATCAGGGGCTCCTTCATAACTGGTTCGTAGTAACCGCATTCATGCGGTTGTCCGCGCACAAGGTCGCGGGTGATTCTCGACGGAGTTCCATTCACTCCGTGTTCAGGCGGCACTCGACGCATCGAGTGACGTACACGGAATTGTATCAGTCGATGTCGTTGCGTGAAGCGGTCGGGCCGGTCAGAAGCCTCGTGACCTACCAGATGATCGGGACCAACCACACGCACATCGCCATAAACAGCAGGCTGAGCGGGATTCCGAAGCGCAGGTAATCCGAAAACCGATATCCGCCGGGACCGTAGACCATCAGGTTCGTCTGATAGCCAAACGGCGTGGCGAACGCGGCGGATGCGGCAATCATGAGCGAGATGATCAGCGGTCGCGGGTCGATGCCCAGCTTCTGCGCTGAGGCAAGTGCGATCGGGAAAACCAGCACGGCCGCGGCGTTGTTCGTGATTAATTCAGTGAACAGCATCGTCACGAAGTACAACGTCAGCAGTATCATCCGCTCGTCACTGCCCGCCAGACTGACCAGTCCGTTAGCGATCGACTCAGCGGCTCCAGTCGTCTTCATGGCTTCGCCAATGCCGAGTGCTCCACCAATGACCAGCAGCAGCGAGATATCCACACTGCGACGTGCTTCGCGTCCCGTGCAGCAACGGGTCAGAATCATCATTCCGCCAGCAACCATCGCAGCTGTCATCAAATCCAGCAGACCAATCGTCACAACGACGACCATGGCAACCATGATCAACAGCGCCACGCGGGCCTGAGCATGCCGCACCGGGGCTGAATTCTCGATCCGGCTGACGAGGAAGAAATCCGGCGAGTTACGCTGCTGACTGGCAAATCCTGCATGCGACTCAAGCAGTAACGTGTCTCCCGCTTTGAGCACGACGTCGCCCAGTTTGGCGTTAATTCGCTCACCACTGCGTGCAATTGCCAGAACAGCGGCATTGTATGTTGTTCGAAAGCGGCCATCGCGAATCGTCTTGCCTACCAGCGGGCAGCGGTCCGAAACGACGGCCTCGATCAGGCAGCGCTTGATTTGCGGTGAATCGAGCTTGAATGTTTCGTCGTCCGGAGGGATCAGTCCGCGAAGCTTCTTCAGGTCGATGACCGATTCGATGATCCCGACGAATACGAGTCGATCACTGGCGTGCAGCTTCGTGTCCGGTGGCGGAGCCGGAATGACCTCGCCGTCCCGATCGATTTCGAACAGAAAGAGGCCGGGCAAATGTCGCAAGCCGGCTTCTTCGACCGTCTTTCCCGACAGTGGACCACCGTCGGCAACAATCATCTCCACCGAATATTCACGCGGGTCGTCAGACATGCTGATTGCCGGGCGACGATCCGGCATTAGCTTCGAGCTGAACACCAGCAGGTACAATAGTCCGAGAACGGCACACGGAAGTCCGACCCAGGCCAGTTCGAACATGCCAAGTGGCGGTAGACCGGCTTTGGCGATCTCGTCGTTGATGATCAGGTTGGTGCTCGTGCCGATCAGCGTGCACATTCCCCCAAACGTCGCCGCGTACGCGAGTGGCAGATAGAGACGCGACTGGCTGAAGCTCGTCTTCCGGCACAGGTCGTCGATCACTGGCAGGAACATCGCGACGATCGGCGTGTTGTTCAGAAACGCGCTGAGCGCGGCGACAGGCGGCAGAATTCGCAGTTGAGCCTGGGCGATTGACTTCGGTCGTGAGATCAGCCGCTGCGTGATCAGCAACATTGCACCGGTCTGTGACAGGCCAGTGACGATCACGAACAACACCCCCACCGTGATCAATCCCGGCGATCCAAAGCGAGCGATGGCTTCTTCCGGTGTCGGCAGCGAAGTACTGAGCGCGGGGTAAAGAGCCCGATACACCTGCCCCACAACGATCAGCAGCGTCAGGCTCCCCAGAGTCAGCAGGTCAGGGGGACCCCAGTTGCGTGCCAGACCAACAATCAGCAGGCAGACAACACCGACTGTGAACCAGGCCTCCCAGGTATCCATGTCGTTTCTCTGCCCCGCAGGAGGTTCTTCCCATCGACTCCGTGTCGCTGTCCGTCAAAGAACCACCGACACTGCTTCCATGAGCTGTGTTCGCGTCGGTTGCGGTCCTGGCTTCGGCGGCGGGATGATATCTGCAGCCTGATTGCTCACATAGATGAGCCTGATCGGCACAACGTCGTTGCAACAAACCGTCTCGTCGGACGATTCCGCCTCATACAGTCAGGACAGTCACTCATGGCAAAGCACGCTCCGGGATTTCTGGCGATTGTGAATGACGCAAAGGCACGCGTTCAGGAATGCACTGTGCATGACGTGTCGACATGGCTCGATGCGGGCGAGTCGTTTCATCTGATCGATGTTCGAGAGGACCGCGAATGGGCAGCCGGTCACTTGCCCAACGCCACGCACCTGGGCAAAGGAGTCATCGAACGGGACATTGAGTCCGCTGTTCCCGACCACTCCGCCAAGGTGGTGCTGTATTGCGGCGGCGGATACCGATCCGTTCTGGCGGCCGACAACCTGCAGCGGATGGGTTACGTCAGAGTGATCTCAATGGACGGCGGTGTGCGGGGCTGGAAAGAAGCCGACTTCGAGATTGTTACCGATGAGTAACACGCCGCGGTAGTTCCTGACGCTCAACATTGACGAAGTCATGTGTCGGCGCGATCAGTCATCGTCGTCAGTCATCGTCGACAACATCGTCGACATCATCGTCGTCATCAACAAAGTCCTCATCATCGTCGAAAACATCGACGAAGAAATC
>CAYSJO010000895.1:0-8761 GCA_964431285.1 uncultured Planctomycetaceae bacterium | reverse complement strand
CAGCAGAGTTCGCTCTGGCAGCGGCCATAAGCCCGTTGCGATGAGCACGCGACGTTTCAGATTCGCCGCCCGTGCTTCCCAGGCCGCCTTTCCTGCTGGAACTTCAAACGGAAAGTAGCCATTGAGGTCTTTCCGTGGCTCGAGCCGACTGTCATCCGGAAGTTGTCCCTCAGCATAAACCCTCAGGTCGACCTCTCCTGCCCCTGCCGTAAGAGTCAGCGTCGTCAGGACGATCACTGCGGTCAGGCCGAACATTGAAGACAACGCGCGCCGACTTCGATTCAACATGTCACGTTTCCTGTTGAGTCATTGGTTGGAGAGACAAGGCGAGAACTCATAGCGAACGGTAACCCGTTGTCATGATGTGTTGAACCGTGATGTGAGTCGAGAACCCGAGAGTGGCAGGCACGGCTCAATGTGCGTAGAAAGGCCCGATCATCTGACACCGTTCTGATCGGACGCACTCCATGAAAATCGTCTTCGCCGAAATCGCTCAGGAAACGGATTCCTTCAGTCCGATGACAACGGGCATTGCCGAGTTCGAGACCTACGGTTTGTATCGTGGCCACGAAATGTTTGATCGGCTGGCTGGTGTTGGTCCGCTCGGCGGGTTCCTGGAAGTCGCTGCCGAGCAAGCTCCCGAGGCTGAGCTGATCCCCATCATCCGAGGGTGGGCCAGCGCGGGCGGGACAATTCTGGCGGAGACGCTCGACTTATTGACCAGCGAACTGATCGAGGGACTGAAGTGCGTCCTGCCGGTCGATGCGGTGTTTCTATCTCTGCACGGTGCGGCATCGGCCCAGCAGGATGACGATGTCGAGGGATTTGTTCTCACTCGCGTGCGCGAAGTCGTCGGTGAGGACACACCAATCGTCGTACCGCTCGATCATCACGCGAACGTCACAGAGCGGATGATCGATTGTGCGGACGTGCTGGTTGGCCATGAGACTCAGCCACACGACACTCTGGCGACGGGACGCAAGGCGGCCCGCATTCTGTTCGACATGCTGAGAGGTGACATCGAGCCAACGCTGGGCTGGCGGAAGATTCCGATGATCACGCCACAGGACCAGTTCCTGACATCGGGCGGGCCGATGAAGGCGTGGTTCGATGAGGCACGCAGGCTGGAATCGCAGGAGGATGTGCTGGACGTGTCGACGTACCCCATGCAGCCATGGCTGGACGTGGCGGAGGGCGGGTGGTCGGTGATCGTGCATACGGACGCCGCCCCCGAACTAGCAGATGAACTGGCCGCCGACATGGCGAATCGTGCCTGGCGAACGCGCGAGCAATTCTGGAAGTCCGAACGAGTGGCGCCGGACGAAGCCGTGCGACAGTCCGACGCTGCGGCAGAAGGACTGATCATTCTCTCGGACACTGGCGATTCCGTGTACGGCGGCGCTCCAGGTGACAGCACGTGTTTGCTGCGTGCGATCCTCGACAACGTGGACGCGGACAGCGAAGCCGTGTTTCTTGTTCCGATGATCGACCCAAGTGCATTACAGACAGCCATCGACCTGGGAACTGGCGGAGAGTTCCGCTCACCCGTTGGAGCGAGGCTGGACAATGTCTTCAGTCAACCGGTGGAACTGACCGGACAGGTCGTGTCGATCTCTGAAGGACACACGGCCAATCTGGCCGAACGCGGTGCCTGCGAGCTGGGAAGAACGGCGCTCATTGCCGCTGGACCCGTCCGACTGGTTTTGCTGGAGCAACGCAGCTTCGCAATCAATCATCCCGTTCTGTACGAACATCATGACCTGGATGTGTCAGCAGCGCGAGCGGTCGTCGTAAAGACTGCCAGTAACTTTCAGTTCTTCGCGAACTGGCGGAGTGGCCTCATTCGAGTGGATACACCCGGCATGACGCAGTCGGACTTGAAGGCGTTTGAATGGAAGCGCGTGCCACGCCCCATGTATCCACTGGACGACATATCTGAGTGGAACGCAAATACTGCCTGATCCGGCCACCGCCCCGACGTTTCACAATGCTTCCAGCAGTCGTGCCAGTTTCCTGCCGGTCACGGACAACGGGTATTCCGAGAACGCTTCCGGGTGAACCCACTCAAGTCCATTCGCCGTTCGGTCCACGGTCACGTCAGCCTCGGCCAGGAAACAATGCAGTCGAATTCGGTACCTGGTCACACCGTGTCGAAGCTCTGTGAGGAATCGGTCCACCCGAATTTCGATGCCGGTCATGTCTTTCGATGCATTCTCCAACTGTCGAGCCAAACGTGATGGCACAGGGCGAGTTGAAACGAGTCCCGAGTCGGGAATGTGACGTCCAGCATCCTCAATCGGAAACCTTGGAAAATCCCACAAGCCGGCCCACCGCTGACCTTCCGGATGTCGCCGCAGTAGATACCGACTACCAGATCGGACTGCGATTGAGGCTTCGACAATTGCAGTGATTTCCTGCCGCGGAGCCGCCACAGGAATGTCGGCTTGTCGACCGGCCGCGAACGCGCGGCAGACGCTTCGAGCGGGGCACTTCGGACACTCGGGCTCAGTTGGTGTGCAGACCTGTGAGCCAAGCTCCATCAACGCCTGATTGAACTCTCCGGCACTGCGACGTGGCAACAGGTGTTCGGCGAATGCCCATAGCACGCGTTGACCGCGCGTGGTACGCGGGTCGTCTTCGAACGCCAGCAGACGGCTGTAAAGCCTGAGCGTATTGGCCTCCACAATTGAAGCAGGACGGTCGTAGGCAAAGGAGACGATCGCACCGGCCGTGTATCGACCAATCCCCGGCAGCTTGACCAGTTCGTCGACCGTTTCCGGAAAGACACCGTCATATTCCGCGACGACCTGCCGCGCACTGCGATGAATGTTGCGGGCGCGACTGTAATACCCGAGTCCTTCCCATAGCCGCAGCACATCGGCTTCGTCCGCGGCTGCCAGTTCCCGAATGTCTGGAAAGCGGTCGAGAAACCGTTCGAAGTACGGCACGACAGCGGCGACCGTCGTCTGCTGCAGCATGATCTCACTGATCCAGATGCGATACGCATCACCTGTACGACGCCACGGCAGATCGCGAGCCCGCCGCCGGTACCACGATCGCAACGAGCGACGCAACTTTGTCAGCACGTCTCTGCTGAACGGTTCAAACAAGTCGCCCTGGAGGGATTTCGTCATGGAGCTCCGTCCAGACAATTTCGCAGGGCGCTGCGGACGCCACGCGGGTCTCCAGCCACGTGACAACTCATCGCCGTCTCAAGCCATCGCGATTGTCGAACGCTGACGGGAATCGGTGTGCCTGTCGCTGGCACGTTGGGAACAAGTTGCCGAACGATCTGCGCCATCAGCTCATCGACACCGCTGCCAGTCAGCGACGAAACTGCAAGAGTATTTACTTGCAGGACAGCATCCCCGAACTGCGGCAGGTCCGCTTTGTGCTGCACAACCAGGCACGGTGGATGGTTCTCCGCCGGCATCGCGAGTTGCTCAATTAACTGCAACTCTTTCGAATCGGCCGGCTGAGACGCATCGATCAGCAGGCAAATCAGGTCCGAGTCTTGCACGGCTCGCAAAGTTCGCTCGATTCCCAGACGTTCCAGATCGTCGACCGTCTCTCGGATTCCGGCCGTGTCCGAGAGTTGGACTGGCCAGCCGTCGAAGGCCGTTTCCCCTGTGACGATGTCTCGCGTCGTACCCGGCTGGTCAAACACGATGGCTCGAGAGTAGCCAAGCAACGCATTCATCAGCGTCGACTTGCCCACGTTGGGACGTCCCACCAGCACAATCCGTGCTGGCTCGGTGAGGCGTCGACCGAAGTCACTCCAGTCCAGTAGCGACTGTAGTCGTTCCTTGCACAGAGACGTCGACTGAGCATCGGCAGCCAGCGTGTGCAATTCGTCGATTTCCCGGAAGAGCAATCCGGCTGATTGCTCCAGCAGAATTCCGGCCGTTCGGCTGGTCGTTGCCCGAGTCAGCGCGGCAAGACACTCAGCCTCGAATAGTGACGTGATCGCTGCATGCTGCTGTTCCCACGTGACGCCGACGACACCCGATTTCGCCAACATCTCCAGGATCCGATTCACGGCCGCGTCGCCGCCGTGACAGTGAATCTCGACCATCGAATCTAAGGCACGGCACACGACGACTTCTTCGCTGGACGTTGCATCTGACGAATTGTCGTTATCACGCCAATGGCCAAAACAAATGCGCCCGAGTGACTGCTCTGCGATTGGTCGCCCGTTGACGGCGGCGAAGTAGCGATCAAGTGCAGGGTTCGCAGCGCCGGCATCGCCACAGACACGAATGGTTGCGACGGCACCACGACCGCGCGAGGTAAGCAGCGCTGCAGTCGGTAATGCTGACGATTCGGAGACAGGCACAGTCATTGAGCCACTGATTCGCTGACAGCGACGTGCTCAATCACGGCCGTGACGGCTGCATGAATCAGCGGCACGGATTCGGAGACCGTGGCAATCACTGCTTCGCCCGTGGTTGTCTCGTCGGGATTCTCGCTGAAAACGTTCGACACGACCGAAAGTGCCACCACCCGCACGCCTTCGTGAACGCCGACGATCACTTCCGGCACAGTCGACATCCCGAGGACATCCGCCCCCATCTGTCGGGCTGCGAGGTATTCCGCCCTGGTCTCGTAACACGGACCTTGCTGCGCCAGATAGACCCCGCGAAGCGTCGATCCACCACACTTCACAATCGCTGATTCAGCGATGTCGGCCAGTTCAATATCGTACGGCGCACACATGTCTGGAAATCGCGGGCCCAGCTGCTCGTCATTCGGGCCGGTCAAAGGGTTGTCCCACAACAGGTTGATGTGATCGTCGATCACGACAACGTCCCCACCACTCAGTTGCGGATTCACGCCGCCGCTGGCGTTGGACAGAATCAGTGTGGTGATCCCCAGTCGAGCCATAAGTCGGACGGGATAGACAACTTTTGCCAGGTCGTGTCCCTCGTAACCGTGCAGTCGACCGTCCATCAGTACGACGGAGGCACCGGCCAGACGACCGCACAGAAAACGTCCGCGGTGCCCCAGTGCCGTCGACTGGGGGTAGTGTGGAATCTGTTCGGCCGCAAAATCGGCTTCAACATCAAGAGCTTCGACCAGACCACCCATTCCGGAACCGAGCACCAATCCGACAACCGGGCGGTCTGTCCAGCGTGAGCGGACGGCATCGACGCTTTCTTCCAGCTGCGCGAGCAGTTGCTGCATGTGTGGCTCAGCGGAAATCAGGACAGGTAAGGCACGCGGGACTGTATCAGTCAATCAGTGGCCAGTTAATCGAGTCGCCCACCTGTTAATCCTCCGACTCCGCGGCGGTCAGGCCAATAGATCAGACTCACGGCCGCATCCGAAGCCACAGAATGTGGTCCCGTCTCAGCAGGCGTGGCAACTCGAAAGGAACATGTTATGACCACTATGGCTTGGACGTACGCGATTTATTTGATCCTCTGCACGAGCATCACAGTCTGGGTCGCTCGCACTCTTGGCAATCATGCTCCGGTGTTTCTCACAGACTCCGGCGGCGAACGCTCGGAGTTAACAAACGCCGTGACTCGACTGCTGATCGTGGGATTTTATCTCGTGAATCTGGGGATCATCAGCCTGGCGCTCAAATATGGTGGTCCCGCGCAGGACGTCACCAGTGTGATGGAACTACTCAGTACGAAAGTCGGAACTATTCTGATTTCGCTGGGTTTCGTACACTTCATTGTGCTGGCGAAACTCGGAGCGATGCGCCGCGCCTTGTCACAGGAATCGCGCAGCCGCGCAATCCGCTCATAGAAGTCACGGGCGGTCTCGACTAAGGATCCACCCGATTGGCCGACAACGAGTGGAGCAGAAAACGGGCTGGAATAATTCGATGATCATCTGGACCTACGCCATTTACCTTGCGGTCAGCGTGGCGATCACCGTCTTCGTGGGTCACACGCTGCACCGCAACGGCCGGCCCTTTGTGATTGATTGTCTGCAAGGCAACGAACGCGTCGCCGATGCCGTCAATCATCTGTTGCTGGTGGGGTACTACCTGATGAACGTTGCGTTCGTCGCGCTCATGCTCAGGACACAGTCGCCGGTTGCGTCAGGCCTCGATGCCCTGAATGTCCTGTCGACAAAGGTCGGCATTGTGTGCCTGACATTGGGCTTGATGCACTTCTTCAACCTGTTCGTGCTGACAATCGTCAAGCGGCTACGTCGAAGTCACGCTTGAGCAAAGCTTCGTGGAAGAGCCACTACTCAGCCGAGAAATTCAGCACGGTTGAGGAATTGTACTCTTCACCTGGCTTGAGGATGGTTGAGGGAAAGTCTTTCTGATTCACACTGTCGGGGTAATGCTGAGTCTCCAGGCAGATGGCGCTACGATGGGCGTAATCTTTTCCGCCTTTGCCCTTCTGCCCCATCAGGAAGTTCCCGGAGTAAAACTGGATGCCGATTTCCGTCGTGCTGATCTGCAGCCGGCGGCCGGATTTGGGATCCCTCAACGTCGCGGCAAAGCGATGTTTGTGGCCTTCCTTCGGAGCGTTCAGCACGAAATTGTGGTCGTAACCCAGGGCGGCGGTGTCGGTCAGAGTCTTGATTCGTTTACCAATGCGAGTTGGCTTGCGAAAATCGAGTTCCGTGCCTTCGACACTCTCAATTTTTCCGGTCGGGATCAGCGTGTCGTCCGTGGGCGTGTACGTGTCCGCGTTCAATCGCAGTGCGTGACCCAGAACCGACTTACTGCCTTCGCCTCCCAGGTTGAAATACGCGTGATTGGTCAGATTGACTGGAGTCGCCTTGTCGGTCGTGGCCACGTAATTGATCGACAGGCGGTTCGAGTCCTTCGCAACTGAGTAGCGGACCTTGACCTTCAGCGTTCCGGGATAGCCCTCTTCGCCGTCCGGGCTCGTGTACGTGAAGGCAACCCCTTGCCCTTTGTCATTACCGAATGGCTGGGCTTTCCAGACGACCTTATCGAGGCTGCGTTCGACGCCACCGTGAAGATGATTTGGCTCGTTGTTGATGGCCAGTGTGTATTCCTTGCCATCGACTGAGAATTTGCCTTTGGCGATGCGATTGCAGACTCGTCCTGTCGTGCAACCAAAGTATTGATTGCCTTCACCCTCGTACCCGGCCACATCGTCGAAGCCCAGAATCACATCGGCCGCGTTTCCGTCCTTGTCCGGGACGTGCAGCTGCACAAGCGTCGCGCCGCGCGTCATGACTTTGGCGACCAGCCCCTTGCTGCTCTTGAGCGTGTAAATCTCAACATCCTTGCCGTCCTTCGTCTTTCCGAACGATTCGGCTGCCGGTTTGTCTGCGAGTAGGGAAGAAGTAAGAACAGACAGTGTGATCGCTACAGCAAGTGACTTCATGGATGCCGACCTCTTAGGGGTGAAGTGAGCCATTCGTACTGGATCAAGCCGCTGTCGTTAATTCTTGAGCAGCCGCACCGCAAGGGCAAGTCGCCGCCGAGAGAAGGCGTCGTCCCTCCCCCGAATTCCACCGCTATCGTTTCCCGGATGAGCCGCACTTCATGGGCCTGCTTTGCCTTGCGCTGAGGCACAGTTTCGTCAGACGCGATAGCAGGGATAGACAAATTCAGCAGACATGGTGATTATCGAGGGCCTGCTGGCTGGTGTCACAGTCATACGGCCTTTCCGATTCCCGACTGTCTGCCTTTCTGGGCTGGTAGTCACCCACCGAACTCATCCGAGGCGTCAATGCTCGCGGATCGCTTCACAGCGCATGTCAGATCGATCGGGATGGCAGTGTCGCTGGTCTTGGTTCCGGTGGCTGCCTCGGGAGACGAACCGCTCCTTGAGCGTGACGTGCTTCCGATCCTCACGAAGAACTGCATGGGCTGTCATGGAGGATTGGTCAGCAAAGCCGGTCTTGATCTGCGGACGTTGCCCGGAATGCTTAAGGGTGGGGAAACCGGCCCCGCGATCGATTCGGGGCACGCTGACAAAAGTGAACTCTGGAAACGTATCGCCAGCGACGAAATGCCGGCTGGAGATGATCGCGAAAAACTGTCAGTCAGTGACAAGGCAGTGATCAAAGACTGGATCGATGCCGGATTGCCAACGCTGACGCAACGCCAGCAGAATGTTGATCCGCTGCTGCCCGACGACCGAAAGCACGAACCCATTGAAGTCGCGACAGCCATCGACCAGCACATCGGGAACTTTCTGGATGTGGCGGGCCTCAAGCCTGCACCGTTGACGGACGACGAAGAATTCCTGCGGCGAGTCCATCTCAACCTGACAGGCCGTCTGCCGACCGCCCACAGCGCTGTCGAATTTCTCGACAACACAGAACCAGACCGCCGTGCGAAGCTGATCGACTCGCTTCTGACGACGGCGGAATTCGGTGAACAATTTGGACGCACATGGCGCGACTGGGTCTGCCCGCCGGAACTGCCGTCCGACAACAATGGCGGCGCTCAGCCATACAAACAGGCCAGAGACTTCGGAAGCTGGCTCGGTAAGAAGTTCACTGCCGGTGATCCGTGGGACAGCATCACTCG
The DNA here is from genome assembly GCA_964431285.1 of uncultured Planctomycetaceae bacterium. Classification (GTDB taxonomy): domain Bacteria; phylum Planctomycetota; class Planctomycetia; order Planctomycetales; family Planctomycetaceae; genus CAUZFZ01. The sequence goes on along the minus strand of CAYSJO010000895.1, from coordinate 279 downwards.
CGAGATTCTGACCGTGCAGGGTGAAATCAAGAACAACCCGCAAGTCATTTTCTTCGGACTTGTGGGTGAGGGTGGCAAGACAACGGCGGACGGTTCGTCACGAGCGGTGGCGTCTCTGTTCATGGGAGTCCAGCTGCAGTGCGCCCGCTGTCACGACGACCCTTACCGAGACTGGTCGCAGCAGGAGCACTGGGGACTGGCCGCGTTCTTTGGTCGATCACAGGGTGACTTCAATAAAATCGAAATCGGGAAAATCGAATCTCGCACATCACAGAAATC
>CAYSJO010000894.1:0-3180 GCA_964431285.1 uncultured Planctomycetaceae bacterium | reverse complement strand
AAGATATCTTTGATCGCTTCCCACTGTTCGTCGGTTAGTTCATGTCGCATCGTTGGCCTTCCTTGGCTAGCGGGCTGAGGAAGACGAAGTTTCGCTGACATGGCAAATCAGGGCCAGCTCAGTTTTCAAACAGAGCCTAGTGTTTGTGGTAACCCGACGCGTAAGCGAGGAACGACAATCGGCCAGAATTGCAGATTCAAATCCCTCGCTTACGCGTCGGGTTACGTTTTTCAACGGGCTGCTAACCAGGCAATCAACCGTGCACTCGTCGCTTCTGAAATCGGAGCGAACCCGGGTGCACGGTTATTCCGGGCGTTATCCGGCGGGATCGTTAATCATGATGTCCATAGACAATTATTGGCAGATACTTGAGGGACAGCTCGACTCGGCCGCGGATTTGTTACCTCAGGGTGCGACCAGGCAACTGCTCGACGACGTTGAGAGCGCGCTCAGCATCACGTTGCCCTCAGACTTTCGCCAGTTCTACTCACATCATGACGGAACCGGTGAGTTCTTCGTGTCCCCATGGAGAATTGTCGGGGGAGCACAAACTGTCCTTCCTTTGGCGACCGCACTCAACCTGTGGAAATCTATGTGCGACCTCGGCACTGACTTCGAGGCGGACGACGAAGTTGGTGAACAAGATGGTCCGATTAAGCACAATTATTGGAACGGACTATGATTTCCCGTGACGGACAATGAACGTGGTGACAACATTTTCACTGACTTCGATCCCCCGGAAGACGGTACATTCGGCCAAATGGTTGATTGGTGGCATGAGGGGGGGCAGTCCACGCTTCTCAATCTTTCAGTTGGCGGATGGCTGAATGAAATCGCGGAAGGCGTCCGTGCAGGGAAGTATGAGATTCGCCGCACAGGCTGAATGCCGGCTGACTACACCTGTATTGCCTTGTCGGTCAACAATCGGGCAATCTGGATGAGGCGGAGTGACCGCAATGGCTCAGGATCGCAGTCGTCGCAGGATTTCATCAGTCACTTCGCTCAGCGGAATTCGCACCTGTTCCAATGAGTCGCGGTCTCGCACGGTGACGGCCTGGTCGCTGGCCGTGTCTCCGTCGATCGTAATGCACCATGGTGTGCCAATTTCGTCCTGCTGACGATAGCGGCGACCGATCGCTCCCTGCTGAGAGTAGATCGCATTGATTCCCGCCGCTTTTAGCTCGCGGTAAACAGTCAGTGCCGTCTCCGGCATGCCTTCCTTCTTGATCAGAGGGAACACGGCGGCCTTGATCGGTGCCAGACGCGGATGGAACTTCATCACAGTCCGCTTCTGCATTTTGCCCTTGTCGTCCGGCTGTTCGTCTTCGTGGTAGGCCTCACAGATGAACGCAAGCGTGGCGCGATCGGCACCCGCCGACGGTTCGATCACATGTGGCGTATAGCGTTCGCGTGTCTCGTCGTTGAAATAAGTCAGGTCCTTGCCGCTGCCTTTCCAGCTGGGATTGCCGTCTGTATCAAGTTGCACTTCAAGCGGATTGGACTTCTCGTCGAGCTTGCCCTCCATGTGACTGCGGAGATCGAAGTCACCGCGATGGGCGACGCCTTCCAGTTCGCCGTACTCACCTTCCGGCAGGAACGGAAAGGCGTATTCGACGTCTGCGGTACCGGTGGAATAGTGGCTGAGTTCCTCGGGCTCGTGCTCGCGCAGAATCAGTCGCTCGCCGGAAAGGCCAAGGTCCGTGTACCACTTCATGCGGCGGTCGCGCCAATACTGATACCAGTGCTGTGACGAGTCTGGATGGCAGAAAAACTCGATCTCCATCTGCTCGAATTCGCGCGAACGGAATGTGAAGTTGCGCGGCGTAATCTCGTTGCGAAAACTTTTGCCAATCTGCGCGACACCGAAGGGAATCTTGATACGTGCCGTATCAACGACATTCTTGAAGTTCACGAAGATTCCCTGTGCCGTTTCCGGTCGCAGGAATGCAGCGTCGTCGTCCGTGCCCAGGGCACCGACGATCGTCTTGAACATCAGGTTGAATTCACGGGGATCGGTCAGCGTGCCGAGCGACTGCACGTCGGGAGCCACGGCCCGAGCCAGTTCGTCCTCCGCAAGTGTGTCCAGCGTGAGCAGGTCGCTGTGCCATTCCATCTTGTCGGCGTACTTCTTCTTCAGCCCGAAGACCGCCAGAGCTCGTGTGACGACGTCCTCTTCGGGCTTCTCGCCCATGGTCGTCACGAAGATCTTTTCTTCGGACGGATTGGACGCGGAATTGTACGTGCAACTGACCCAGCGTCCGCGGACCTGATCGAAGCGATACCGCTTCTTGGTCTCGCGGCAGTCAACCATCATGTCGTGAAACAGGTCGTAGTGGCCGGACGATTTCCAGACCTGCGGATTCATGATGATCGACGTCTCGATGCCGCACATGCTGAATTCCGTGGGAGCGCTGTCCGGAACGGAATACTGGTCGTGCGCCGTGACCATGTCATGCCACCAGGCTTCGCGGACATTGCGCTTCAGCTCGACACCCAAAGGGCCGTAGTCCCAGAAGCCCTGAAATCCACCATAGATTTCGGACGATTGAAACAGGAAGCCGCGGCGTTTGCAGAGTGAAACGATTGAGTCCATGTCTTTGGTCATGGGGTCCATCCGTATGGGGGAGAGTCTATGGAAGAAGCAAATTCTGTCGTTAGAAACTGAAGCGACCTCGCCACCTGGTTGGGGGAGCAGGCAGAAACTCTCCTGCGGCGGAGTCCGCGAGAGAAAATCAGGACGAGGCAGTCGTCCCGTGAATGCGAGGAATGACAATTCAACCGCAGGTTGAGTTCGATCAGCAGGCGGCCGAGACAAGGTCGCGGGATTGTGGCAGGTACTCTGGAACAAGGTCAACACGGTCAATCTCGGCGGCCGTTTCGATGTCAGCAGCCATTCCTAAAGCGATCAGATTGGTCGCTCCCAGGCCTGATCGCATCACTTTCAGACGCTGAAATTCAGTTGTAGCGCACGATTGCCAAAGCCCCCGAACCAACAGGGCGGCGTCGTTCAGCTTGACGCCATGTCCTCTGGTTTCGAGGCCAGCAACGATGGCGCCCGCAAGAAGGGTGTCCTCGACTGCAACGTGTCCGTCAGTTCCGGCACAAACCAGATGGATCGGCCGTTTGTCCTTTTGATGGAAACCGATCACCGATGACAGGTTGGCAAACGCCGCCGTGATG
>CAYSJO010000893.1:0-27539 GCA_964431285.1 uncultured Planctomycetaceae bacterium | reverse complement strand
TCGGACTTGTCGGAGACAGTCCTATCATTGGCGCCGGATCCTATGCAGACAACTAGACTTGTGGCATCTCTGCGTCCGGTATCGGCGAACAGTTCATTCTCCATTCCGCAGCGGCCCAGATTTCTTTGCTGATGCAGCATCGAGAATGGTCGCTGAAGGAGTCGGCGGAACACGTCCTCAAGACGCAACTCCGCCCCGGCGACGGTGGTGTGATCGGCATTGATCGAAATGGAGAGATCGTGTGGGTGTTCACGACTCCCGGCATGTTTCGAGCCGCAGCAGATGCCACCGGTCGCTTCGAAATACGCATTGGCAATGAATAGGTCGCCGTTGCGCATTTCAGAAATCGACCGCGTCCGAATGTGGCACGGAGACAGCGACTGAAGAGTTTGTCAGAACTCGCCTGTCACCTCACCACCCTGATGCGTTGCCAATGTCTGCCACACTCCAGTGTCGATGTTGTCTGACACGAAGCGGACTTTGCCGTCCCCCAGCAGCATGTGCACACATCCTGTATGCCAGCTACTGAAATCTTCCATGTGAGCTGCCGCATGGTTCGGTGTGTGGTCCGCGACGCCCAGTATTCTGGCCCACGTTTCCTCTCCGCCAGGCGGAGACCCCGACCATGTCGCGTGCCAGCCCATCAACACGTCGGTTCGACGTTCTCCAACGATCGATGTGTTACTCAATCCGTCTATAAAGTCCCGAAATCGAGTGGCGCTGTTATGAGAAAACGGACCGTTGTCGCGGCAGACCTGGCCGGGTGCGAGTCCCTCGCAATCGTCGATTTCGCGAACGGCTCCTGATCCCCAATTGGCCACATAATTCGCAGACGCCATTTCGGCCAGCAGGCTGGTTGTTCCTTCCGTGTTCAGCCACCAGCTTGTCTCATAGATGTCTGAGGAACACCGAAATGCCGGTTGCGATGTCGTCAGCAGTGCACGATTTGACGGTGCCAGGATTCCGGCTTCAGTGTCGAGTTTCTGGTAGAGAGGTCCCTGGTCGAGCATCGGCAGGATCATTGTGCCCCAGCCAAACGCGTTGTCACCCTCGACATCCGGCTGGTTACTGGCAACGCCGATCCAGCCAGGTGGCAGCGTGCTGTGAATATCGTGGTAGTTGTGCAGAGCCAGACCAATCTGCTTGAGATTGTTCTTGCACTGTGTGCGTCGCGCAGCTTCGCGGGCCTGCTGCACCGCCGGCAGAAGAAGAGCGATCAGGATCGCGATGATGGCGATCACGACGAGCAGTTCAATTAGCGTAAATCCCCTTCGGGAAGCACATTTGTCGCGCAGAATATCCATGGAAACATCCTCGTACTGAACGTGATAGATGGCGGCCTGTCGTGTAGTGCTGCAATTGATGCAGCACTGCCCTGTCGGGATCACAACCCGTAACAGGCCTCGCGATAAGGGCACGATGGCGTTTGGAGCGGACTTCGGTCAGCGGGTCAGACACTGCAGACCCGTCATCGCAAACTCGCTATGCGCTTCGTCCGTGCCGACCACACAAGTCAGCTACGAAGACAGCGGTGGCGATCGTCCCTGCCAGATGCGATGCAGGGGAGCACTCGGCTGATCGACATCAAGCAGTGCATTTGCTGTGACCTGCAGCTCAGCTGATTCAATCTTCGACGCGGCAGGGACAACGGTCGACAGAGCCAGCAGCTCGCACATCGGGCAAACAGTCGACCAACTCGGAAGCGATTCCTCTTCTTCAGGCTGATCGTGGCTGTGTCCATGCGGGTAGGTCGCTGCAACCCGCAAGTCGTCCTATGCACCCGCGTCATGCTGACAGCCGTCACCGTGGGTGCGCAGCGCATGACGAGGCGACCAACCAGGTCGTCAGAGTCGTCAGTACTGCCCATCGGTGGAACATCGCGGCTTCACATAATGCAAGTAGAATGCAGGTGCGTATTACTTGAGACAACGGCATCCGGAATGTCAATCGATTGAAGCTGATCTAAACAGAGTTTTCACATATGCGAAACAGGCCCGATCAGCATGCTGCCGCCGGGGACCTTGCGGACAGATCGCGCCGGGCGTTGGTCAAATCGCTGGCTAGTTTCAATGGCCGACCGCACGACTACAATGATATGTCACGAAATCATGGTCATGAATCGGCTTCGGCCGTCTGCAATCGAGGCAATTCGTATGTATCTCCGCATGGAAAAACGCGTGATGCAAGAGACGGACAAGCGGCTGCTGTGGAAGTTCTTCTGGAACATGGGTGTCCGCGGCTCAATGTCGGTCGTGAAATTCAAGCGGCGATTGAAACGCGGTGAGTTCTTCCCACCGTTTCTGTATGTGTCCGTCATCAACAGTTGCAATCTGCGATGTCAGGGCTGCTGGGTCGATGTGGCCGCGAAGCAGGAGCGGATCGATCTGGAAGCCATGTCAAAGCTGATCGCGGAAGCTCGCGAGATGGGCAACAGCTTCTTCGGGATTGTCGGCGGTGAACCGTTCATGCATCCGGAACTGCTGCAGATCATCGATCGCCATCCCGACTGCTATTTCCAAGTATTCACGAACGGGCATTTCATCACTGAGGAGGTCGCAAAAGAGCTGCGTCGCATGGGCAACGTGACGCCGCTGATCAGTGTGGAAGGCAACGAAATCGTCAGCGACGAGCGGCGAGGTCGGGGTGATGTGCTGAGCAACACGATGCAGGGAATTCAGAACTGTCTCGACAATAAAGTCTTCACGGGTGTCTGCACGAGCCTGTGTAAGACGAACATCGACGATCTTCTGACGGAGAAGTGGGTCGACCGCCTGATCGAGATGGGCGTGCTTTACACGTGGTTTCACGTGTACCGTCCGATGGGACCGGACGCGTGCCCGGATCTGTGTCTGACTCCCGAACAGCAGTTGAGTATCCGCAAATTCGTGGTCGAAATGCGGGCAAAGAAGCCAATCGCCGTGATCGACGCGTACTTCGACGGAGAAGGACAGGCACTGTGTCCCGCCGCCACGGGAATCAGCCACCACATCAATCCGTGGGGAGGCGTTGAGCCGTGTCCGATCATTCAGTTTGCAACCGACAACATTCACGACGAATCGAAGTCGCTTCGTGAAAAATTCTCGTCTGATTTTCTGAGCGACTTCCGAACAATGGCTTCAAAGAACACGCGTGGCTGCATTGTGCTTGAACGCCCGGACCTGCTCGAAGAACTTGTGGTCCTGCACGGAGCTGAAGACGTCACCGCCCGAAAGACGGCACTGGCCGAACTGCAGAAGATGGAAGTCCGCACGTCGCAGTTCAATCCGGATACTCAGATCCCCGAGAAGAGCTGGGCGTATCGGCTCGTCAAACGATTCTTCTTCAACGACTTCGGAGCGTACAACGGCTACGATCACACGCAGACAGCGGCGCCGTACGTCCTGAAAAACCGAGTCGAATCGCAGGAAACCGCAACCACCGCCAGTTAATGCGTGAACCAGGTTCGTTGTAACCGCATTTATGCGGTTCGCTCGCCGCACTCGCGACCGGCTAACACGAACAACCCATCACCAGAGAGGAATGGAACTCAGGCATGTCGGAAGAAAACGCTGAGAGCACGCCAGAAGAAAACGAGACACATGAAGCATCACTCGCCCCGGCCGGCGCGTTGGAGCAGCCTGGTCCCGGCAAGAAACGGATCCTGCTGATTTCGTATCCCAAAATCGTGTTCCTGTATCCGACGTTTTTTATGGCCATGATCGCCGGATTCGTCACGTTGTTGTCTTCCGAGTCGTCCGCGGTACACGTTGGTGTGACCATCGTGTTTTTCGGAGTTCTGACACTGAACTACATTGTTCTGACGTTCGACTTTCCGCGTACGAACGCACTGACTCTGATCGCAATCGTCGGTATGGCCGTGATGGGGCTTTTTCTGTCGGCACACTATGCCCCGAGCCTCGTGCCATTTCTGAGTGACGCACTGGGTACTCTAAAGCCGCAAGCCAATCACACCTTTTACTTCATGTTCGCCGGGATTCTGTTTTCGTTCTACCTGGCTGTACTGGTGGCGGTTCGATACGACTACTGGGAGATTCGCAACAACGAGCTGCTGCATCATCATGGCTTTCTGAGTGACATGAAGCGTTACCCTGCTCCCAGTCTACGTGTCGACAAAGAGATCAACGACGTCTTCGAGTACATGCTGCTGCAATCCGGCCGCCTGATTCTGCACGCACGCAGCGAGAGCCGAGCGATCGTTTTAGACAACGTCCTGTTCATCAACCGTAAAGAAGCTCTACTCATGAAGATGCTCGGGTCGCTGCAGGTTTCCGTACGTGATGAGGAAGGATGACGGACGGAGTGGCTCGCGACTCCTCATGTCCGGCTTTTCGCACTTCGAAAGGCCGGACTTTCCAGTTTTGTGAGAATCGACTGATGCGCGGTGTCCTGATCAGTGGGACCGACACAGATGTCGGGAAGACCTACGTGACCGCGCTGATCGCTCGCGAACTCGTGAACGCGGGTGTGAAACTGGGTGTCTACAAACCAGCCTGCAGCGGAGCGGATGTCACGGACGGTCAAGAGCACTGGGCCGATCTGGAAACTCTGAGTCAGGCATCCGGCATCACCGACCACGACAGGATTTGCCAGCAACGGTTCGCAGCACCACTCGCACCACCGGTCGCCGCTCGACAAGCCGGTGGCTCAGTCGACTGGGACGTGATCCAGGCTGGCCTGACGCGCTGGGAATCTGATGCCGACTTTGTGTTGGTCGAGGGTGTCGGCGGCCTGCTGTGCCCACTGACAGATTCACACTCGATGGCTGATTTTGCAGTTTGGACCGGCCTGCCGGTCATTATCGTCGCGAGACTCGGGCTCGGCACGATCAACCACACACTCCTGACTCTGGAGGCTGCCGATCGGCGTGAATTGTGCATAGAGGGCGTCATTCTAAACGATGCTGATGACCAGGCGGACACGCCAGCCGCTGCAACCAACGTGGCGGAACTTGCACGTCTGAGTTCAGTTCCAGTTCTCGGTACCGTGTCGTGCCATGGTGAGACGCTTCAGTTGCGGGACGGAATCCCCCGGGAGAGAATGGCCTGGCTGCGTGAGATCGACGATGTCTGCGTCTGAGAAGCTTTAGAGACGACCCGACGCGATCAACTGCAGTTCCCATCGTTCTCATCCCTATCGGGATGCCTGCCAAATACCATCGCCTCATGTGGCTTGGCTGACCTCGTTGAGGGTCCGAAACACCAAACTACGATATCTTTCGAACAGTGGCCCGTCAGGCAGGATTCCCCTTCCTGGGCCGAGAGCACTGTTCCCGGAGTTTCCGTCATGCCCTTTGAAGTCTCCTGCAGCCAGTGTCATGGTCGGTTGCTCGTTGAGCAAGCTGGACTCGTCGCCTGTCCGCACTGTGGCACGCGTTTGAATGTTGCGGAACCACCCTCCGCTGATGTTCCGGCGACGGCATCACCAACCCCGGCGGCTACGTCGGCTCCTGCTGTTGCTCCGAATCCTGTCCAGACAGCTCCCGAACGGGCTGTCGCAGCACCGCAACCCGAACCAGTCACCACACCTGCAAATCCAACTGAAAAACTAGTCCCGGCCGCTTCAGGCGAACAGATGCCGTATCTGGGCGAAATGGCCATGCCGGAGACGACAACAGCGGCAGAAGCACCGAGCGCTGGGTCGGCCCTGGACGACGAAGATTTCGATTCAGTCCTGCCCGGCGGCAACCTCGACGTATCCGCCCCCGCCCCAGTTCCCGCGGCCGAACCGACAAACTCAGCGGCCGCGGCAGTTGTCGCCCCAACCTCAGCCCTCGCCTCACCGTTGCCGGCTGCAGCCAGCGGTTCACCGGAACCGGCGTGGAACGCCGACGGCAGTCCTTTGCCCCAACCTGATCCCATCGTGCAGTCGCAGTCGTCTGTGATCCGTAAATACACGACGGAGAAACTACACGGCACAGTTTCAAAGAAGTTGTTTGCGCTGGTCATCAGCTATTCGAGCACCATGACCCTTGCGGTGTTATACCTGGCCTGGCAACTGATGAACGGAGGCGGATCGGCCAGTAGTCTGGAAAGCCTCCCCGACGTCAAGCCGCAGCGTGATACAGATGGCAACATCGGGATGTCCCTGATCAAGGAAGCGGCCGAGATGCCGCCCGGGCATACGCTCGCACTGGGCGATTCGCGTCGATTCGGAAACCTGAAGGTTACGCCGCTGAGAGTGACACGAGGCCCGGTGAAGTTCGAATTCCATCTGAAAGATGAGTCGCGCAAGAAACCAGACGGTGGCGAGATCCTGCAGTTGTGGCTGCGGTTTGAAAACGTATCCACGGACCAGAGCATTGCACCGCTGGACGGGCTCGTGTTTCGTCGTGATCCGGCATTCGACATTGGTGAACTGGATCGCGCCAACAACTTCGTGTGTGCTCGAAGCGAGAAGAAGAAGGACGGGCATCGTGTTCTTGTTTATGAGCTGAACAGAAATGACGTCTGGAATCTTCGCAACCAAAGCACGGAGTTTGAGATTCCGCCCGGTGAGTCATTCGAGACGTACATCCCGACCACTGAGGAAGGTGTGAAGGAGTTGTTATCTTCCGACGCTCCTTATTTGTGGCGAGTGCACTTTCGCAAGGGATACAGCCCGCGGCGGTATGGTGTAACGACGGTCGTCGAAGTCAGTTTCGACAAGTCAGACGTGGTGGCGACAACACAGCCCACTGCAAGCGTCGAGGCTACTGAGGGTAAGGGTTGATCGTGGTCGAATCCAATTCGCGCCTCAAAGCGTCGCGAGTTGAACGAAAGCAGATTGCCGAAACACGAATCGCTATAGTGTCCATTCACTGGGAATGGAGCAGGCCGTGCGAGCATTAATCATCGACCGATGCGCAACTTCGCGACTCGCCCTGGCCGACGTTCTCGAGACGCTTGATGTCGGCACAATCGAGACGAGTGATCCGACTGACGGCCTGAACGTGCTGCAGAGAGAACGTGCTGCAGAGAGACCGTGCTCTGGATGATGTGTTCATTGACCAGCTCCTATCCAGCACGACTCCGGTTTTTCTGCGGGCTGTTAAGAACCTGGATGAACGTCAGCTCCCCGTTGTCCTTCTTCTGCATGAATCGGCAGGACAGCTTGAGTCACTGCCGGTGAAAATCGGCGACTGCGCCGTTCTGGCGGACCCGATTGACCGTGACAAGGTGGCCGCCGCAATTGAGTCCGCCGGTTTAGAACTTCCGGTCCTGCAAACGGTCGAGTCCCCAGGCGTGGATTCGGTGGATCAACCGAGCAAGGCATCGCGAGCACACGCAACACCAGAACCAGCTTGCGAAGTCAGCGACGGCATCCGAGTACTTGTGGTCGATCCTGCAGCACCATTCCGGCAGTTGCTGGGTAAGGTCATTCGAGAGACACCGGGATTCGCACTCGCGGCAACGGCACAGGATGGTGCCGCCGCCCTGGAGAAGATCGCGCGGCTGAAACCGGATGTCGTGACCATGGAATTGGAGATGCCGGTTCTTGATGGGTTCGAAACACTTAAGCAGATTCGCGCCAACTGGCCTGAGTTGCCAGTCGTCGTGTTCAGCACAATGTGCCGGAAGGGTGGCCACCGTGGACTGCCTGACCCTGGGAGCCAGTGATTATCTGGCCAAATCTGACGAGTTCGTCGACATTGCTACCGCCGAAATGTGGTTGCGTCAGAATCTCATGTCCCGCCTCAGGCAGTTCTTCCCCGCAGTTCGGGACGACGACTCGACTGTGGACAAATCGAATCTGGGAGCAGGACTTAGCGACACCATTAATGTCGTGTCTGACCCCTGCGAGACGCAGATCTTCAAGGTCGCGCCGACAGATTCCTGACGCGCTGGTCGTCTGTAGCCGACTGCCCACCATCCGCTGCCAGCATCAGCCCGGCAAAGCCATCACTGCTGACTCCGACCTTTCCGGGCATAACTTCACAGGCGATCGCGATGATGTGATCCCGATATGCCAGCGTGACGGATTGTGGATCGACGGCCTGCATGGCTTCCGGCAACTGCGTTCGCCATGTGCGCTGTCCCGTGTCGCTGCCGTCACCCAGAATGAAGTGGTCAATCACAACGGCGTCTGCGACCTCGGCAATCCGACCAAAGAATGTCTGTGGCTGCGCGATCGGCAACAGCGGTGAGACGGTCACAGCTGTTCGCAGTCCAGCCGTCTTCAAAGTTCGGCAGGCGTCCAGCCGTCGTTGCACTGGACTGGCATGCGGTGGCAGCCCCGGAAACGACTCACGGTCCGTTTCGATTGAGACATGCACTCGCAATTCGGTCTGTTCAGACAGGTTCTGCAGCAAATCAACGTATTGCTCGACCAGATGCGAATGCGTTTGAAAAATCAGGACGTCGGGCGGTTCGGTGAGCATGGCATTCAGAATTGACTCACTGACACGAAACCGACTTTCCTGTGGCACAAACGGATCGGTCGAGCTGGAAAGAAAAACGGAGAAGCGGCCGTCGCCAGCGTCGGTGGACTCGGCGGTTTTTTGCGAATGGCCACTGCAGCGTGCCCAGCGTCGTTCACGCGGCGCATGCATCAGATACGACTCAGCGGCGTTGGTGCGGACTTCCAGAAACCCGCCCCAGTCACGCCCCTTCAGGATGTGGCCATTGTGCTGCACATAGCACCCAACGCCGCACAACGAATTCCCGTACGTGCATCCCCGATATGGCTGCAGCGAATGCGACGAAACAGTTGTGAGATAGCCTGTCGTCCGAGTCAGGATGTTCCCGATCGTCACTTCGGAGACAGTGGCCATGTTTCTGCACTCCAGGATGCTGGACAGTCACCTGACATCAGTGAGGTGGTCGTCGATTCAGCCGCTCAAGTGTGCGGGAAGACTACCACCTGGTGTCCGGTTCTGCGCGAGTCCCATCACGACTCCGCACGTCACACGGTCGGTGCCGGTTCTCCATCGACACGGACTGCCGGGCTGGTGGTGCCATTGCCGAATAATTCGACCCGATAAGCACGGTCCCGGCCGCGGTTCTTGGCTTCGTAAACACATGCGTCGGCGGCATCCAGCAGATCGTTCGGTTGAAGACCGTCCAGTCTCGAACTGACAACTGCCGCTCCGACCGACAATGTCGTTGGCACTCGCTCGTCGTTAAAGCTCAGCTCGAGCGTTCGGATGGCCGACTGCAGACGTCGGATTGGTAGATCGAGATCAGTCAGACTGCAGCCACATGTGACGGCAATAAACTCGTCGCCGGCAAAGCGGGCCACCAGGTCGTACGACCGCAGGCACCGCTGGCAGCACTGCGAGACCGACGCCAGAACCAGGTCACCACGCAGGTGTCCGAAGCGGTCGTTGATGTCCTTGAAGTTATCGACATCAATAATCAGCAGTCCCAGTGTGAGATTCAGTCGCGTCGCCCGTTCCCATTCCTCTTTGAAACGGCGTTCGAAATGCGCCCGATTCGGAAGCCGAGTCAGAGCATCGGTAGCTGCCCGGGCCAGAGCGGGCTCCAGCCGGGTCCAACTCAACAGAACATCCTGGCTGGTCATGAGCGCGAGCAGATCGTCACCCTCCCGCACAGAGATGCACTGCTTCAGTGATTCGTCAACCGGCTGGTTGGCTGTCAGGGACGGTGCTTCCGATTCAGCACCGTCAGCTTCGAGTGTGACCGAAAGCAGCGACTCGACCGTCCGGTGATGCCAATGTGCTTCGGCGTCGTCCTCCGCCCCCCGCATGGCCTGATTCAAGTCGTCGACGGAAACGATTCCAGTCAGAAGTCCGTCATTGTCCTGCACCAGCAGGTGGCGACACTCGTGCTCAAGGAACACGTCCGTGACGTCGACCAGCAGCGTGCGGGTTGTAACCACCGGCACTTGACCGGCGGTCAGCCGTGTGTCGTGCAGTCGGCTTTCCGTGAATCGAATCGGCTTCGACATACCGGAATTCCATGAAAGACTTGAGCGAATACGCTGCGGACAGAAAACGAATCATGAGCCGTGTGGAAGCCTACGCATCCTGTTTTGCCGCGTTCTGTGCGACCGCATTTTGGCTGTATGATTTCACAAGTCCGAACCAATGCCGGTCTCCTGACCGTAGCAGCCGGAGTCACGTGCAGTTCATCGTCACGCGAATCGCATCAGGTCGACGGAGACGAACCCCACACGGTCAGCCTGGTCATCGACACATTGCCGGAAAAACACACATCGACGTCATCGCCGGGAGATCTGGGACGAGCGTGATAATCGCCGCAGTACTTCCATCCGGATTCGTGTTCCCTGTACTCCAGCAGCAGTGGATCGGTGGCCAATGGGCATTCAATGAGCTGCGGTGTCCCGTGATTGTCCTGAATGTCTGGAAAGTTGACATTCCAGAAGTGCTGGGGCGGCGTTTGTGAATCGAGCAGTTGCCCCAGCGCATCGCGCGCGAAGCCAGCGGCGCGATCCCAATCGAACTGCCCGCTGGGCCGACGGTAGTGAGAGAAGGCGATGCCCCGACGCCCCAGGAGCGCCCCCTCACGAACGGCAGCAACTGTCCCCGACATGAACAAATCGACCCCCAGATTGGCACCGAGGTTGATTCCAGACAGGATCCAGTCGGCATCGGGAGCGATGCGCCACAGCCCGACACGCACACAGTCTGCCGGAGTGCCGCTAATCGACCAGCGACCTGGCGACCGCTCTTCAATGCTGATCGGATCGTCCGATGTCACCCGGTGTCCACAGCCGGAATGAGCCCGGTCCGGAGCCACGACGACCACTTCTCCAAACTCTGTTGCCAGTCTGAAAAGAGCCGTTATTCCTGGAGCGTCGATGCCGTCGTCGTTCGTGATTAGAAACTTCATCCCTCGATCCCCTCAGATTGGCAGGCCATTTCGTCTGCTGAGGGAACGAAATCCCTGTCGGCAACTCATTTGGATTGATCCGAGCACAAACGAGACAGGCGTTCGGCAATCAAGCGAACTTGAATTTGAATTCCAACAATGGAATCGGACACTTGGCTGAAGCCACACACTCTGCCTAACCGATTCATGTTGACGGGGTTTCCCTGCGAGGGGTAGGTTCCCCGCCCCATCTTGCGAGCAAATCCAGCTCTCGCGACTCACTTCTTGTGTCAGCCGCCGTACTCCCCCCGAATTCGAACTCGACGCGGAAAACCCCGCAGTCGGTGATAGCGCCAACACTGTCTATCCCTGGCCGAGCGGTCTGCCTCCTCTCCTGTTGCCTCACTGAACGATGGAGTCCGCCCATGTGTGGAATCGTCGGATACGTCGGTTTTCGCTCCGCCCCGGAATATCTGCTGGAAGGACTCCGCCGGCTCGAATATCGCGGCTACGACAGCGCGGGCATTGCCGTCCAGAATGGCGACGACATCGGCATCCGAAAACGAGTGGGACGGGTCGATGAACTTGCCAAACTGGTCGACGCGAACCCAATCAACGGCCAGGCGGGAATTGGACACACGCGGTGGGCGACACACGGTGAGACAACCGACCTCAATTCACATCCACACATTGGCGGCAACGGCGAGGTGGTCATCGTTCACAACGGTGTTGTTGAAAACTACGCCAAACTGCGTGAGGAACTGCAATCGCTGGGGTTCGTGTTTCGCACGTCCACGGACAGTGAAATCATCTCGCACATGATCTGCCATGATCTGACCGAGCAGATCAAGATGGGTGCGGATGCCGAGTCGCATGAGACCTTTCTCGAAGCGGTGCGACAATCGACTCAACGGTTCCAGGGAACTTACGGCGTTGCTGCGATGTTTCGCGACATGCCGAACACAATCATCGTGGCTCGCTTTGGCAGCCCGCTGGTCATAGGCGTTGGTGAGGATGAGTACTTTCTGGCCAGCGATGCGAGTCCTCTGGTTGGCCAAACCGACGAAGTCGTTTACCTCGACGATCATGAAATCGCCGTGCTGCGCCCCGAGGGGATGGAACTGCATCATCAGGAATCCGGACGTCGCAAGCCCTCGATTCACACCATCGACCAGGCGTCGGGCGACATCGAACTGGGCGATTACGAACACTACATGCTGAAGGAAATCTTCGAGCAGCCGGAATCGGTCGAGAATTGTCTGCGGGGCCGCATCGACGACGAGTCCGCGACGGCCCGGTTCGGCGGGCTGGACTTCGACCCCAGGCAGTTTCGCAGTGTGGATCGCGTTGTGCTGACTGCCTGCGGCACAAGCTGGCATGCGGGGCTCGTCGGCGAATATCTGCTCGAAGAGTTCTGCCGGATTCCTACGGAAGTCGAGTACGCCAGCGAGCTACGCTATCGCAACCCGCCCATGACCGAAAACACCACGGTTTTCGCCATCACACAAAGCGGAGAGACGGCCGACACTCTGGCAGCGATGCGCGAGTGTCAGCGTAAGGGGCACCGCTCGCTGGCAATCTGCAATGTGGTTGGATCGACAATTGCCCGTGAGGCCGATGGCGGCATCTTCCTGCACGCAGGGCCAGAAATCGGAGTTGCTTCCACCAAAGCGTTTACCTCACAGGTCACCGCATTGACGCTGCTTGCACTGCATATGGGTCGCATGCGTCACCTGTCTTATCGTGCCGGAAAACGAATCATCGAGCAGCTCCGTGAAATGCCCGACACAATCGAGCGGACATTGCAGTGTCATGATGCCGTCCAGGAGGTCGCCGCCAAATACTTCAACTGCAACAACTACCTGTACCTCGGCCGGCTCTACAACTTTCCGGTGGCATTGGAAGGCGCCTTGAAGCTGAAGGAGATCAGCTATATCCACGCCGAGGGTTATCCGGCGGCGGAGATGAAGCACGGTCCGATTGCGTTGATCGAAGAACGGACGCCCAGTGTGTTTATCGTGCCGCGCGGCGGCATCTACCCGAAGGTCATGAGCAACCTTGAAGAGATCAAAGCCCGTCAAGGTCCAGTCATCGCCATCGCGTGCGAGGGCGATACACGCATCAGTGAACTGGCGGACGACGTGATCTACGTTCCTGACGTCGAGGAATACCTGCAGCCGCTGGTGACATCGATCCCGCTGCAACTTCTGTCGTATCACATCGCCCTGCTGCGTGGCTGCAACGTCGACCGCCCCCGGAACCTCGCCAAAAGCGTAACCGTCGAGTAGCGAATTCGCGGCAGCCGCCGTTAGTAGTAACGGCATTTATGCGGTTCCCTGGCGACGCCGCAACGACATCCATCTTCAATCGTTCGCCCCCATCCGGAACCCGACAAATCGGGTTACTACGAACCGCATTAGTGGTTCACGTAGAACTCAACCGACGTCAGCAGCGCCCACATGGCATCTTGCGTCACGAGTTCTTTTTCATCCGGTCGGCTGGCAATGAACGCCGTAACAGTCGCCTGCTCATCCTGATTTGGATGTCGCGACAGGACTGTCAAGAACAGCTCGTCCACAAGAGCGGCCACATCGTCGGTCACAACCAGTCGATCGAGTACGTTGCCCGGGCGGCGGTCGACAAGTCGCTGCACGATGTCAGAGTTCCGCCAGAACAACGCACCCTTCACGGTGGATGTCACCGACTCTTCCGGTTCACGGGCATCGTTGGCCAGTGCCGCCAGGAACGCAGTTCGAATTTCCGGCAGCGACGGTAACTCGTTTGAAGCACTCTCGGGGGACTCAACCTCGTCACTTTCGCCTTCCGATTTCTCCGGCGTCTCAGCGGGAATCATGTCCTTCTGTCCGGTCGCTGCCAAAATGCTGGACATCACCTGTTCTGCTGACAGACGCCGTTCAATTCCCACCAGGAACGACTCCGGCGGGGAGGCTTCCAAACCGTCGGGTAATCGACTCGACCGCTGGTATGCCGTTGACAGCGCGATCTCCTTCTGCAGCCACTTCACGTCAAAGTTATGATCCACAAATTCATCCGTCAACGCTTCCAGCAATTCCGGGTGTGATGGCGGATTCGCGGAATGGTGGACATCCAGCGGATGCACGATCCCACGCCCCATCAGGGAGAACCACACACGATTCACCGCGTTGCGTGCGAACTGACGATTCTTGCGCGATGTCAGTTCGTCGGCGATGACTTTCAACGCACTCCAATCAGGTCGAGGCGGCGGGGTCTTCGGCTTTGGCTGCTTTGGATCGGCAGGTTTCGGTTCAGGAATCTCGAACTCACGACCACCTGGAACTCGCGGTCCCGTTGATGCCTGAGTCGGATCAAACACAGAGACAAATTCCAGCTTGGCGGACATTGCTTTTTCGCCGATCGCCGGAAACTTCACGTCCCCGCGGATGTAGGCGTTCTGATAAACCGTAAACAGACCCTTGAAGTCGACCTGTTTGTAATCCTCGATAAACAGGTGGTCGTGGCATTCGGCACACTGCAGATCCATGCCCAGGAACAGGCGGCCAACGTCACGTACCAGTCCGGGATAATCAGTGGGATTCTGACCGTACTTCTCCAGCCGTTTGGTCATAAAGAACGAAGCGCCGTGTGTCGCTTCCGTGTCGCCATCCGGATCAAGCACCTCACGGACCAGCTGGTCCCATGGCTTTCCATCTGTGAACGACTGCTTCAGCCAGCCATTCCATCCGTCGTCTTCACCACGACGCTCCATCAGCATGATGTGGAACTGGTCCGTCATCCGGTCGGGCCATGAATCAGCGGCCAGTAATTCATCAATGACGCGGTCGCGTTTGTTCGAAGAAGCGTCGGCCGTAAACGATTTGACAGATTCCGGATCTGGAATTCTGCCCGCAAAATCGAGCCAGACACGACGGAGAAATTCGGCATCGTCGGTCAGGTCTGCAGCGGGCTGGTTCTCGGCTTGGGCGGCAATGAACTGATCAATGCGTTCGTGAAGTGGTGCGGCAGCGTCGCAATCCGAGAATGCGCCAAACAACACTGCGGCGTTCAAAAACACACCAGCCAGATACCGCATCGAGCATCTCCGGAAAATGAGAGCCTGAACAGAAGAAGTTTCTGTGCGTGCATGATTCACAGAACACCCGTGCAACTTCAAGCTTCGTCGGCTTCCGACTACCGCTGGTAGATGGGCAGCAGCTGATACGGCGGAGTGAGTGCCAGAATCGCGAACGATGTTGCGTAGACGGGTCCGAAGTTACGTTCGGCGCCACGGGCGAGTTTCCAGGACCCGTCGTCATCCTGTTCCTGTATCAGATTTGTCGCGATCTGTGGATACATCTGATTCCACGTATCTCCACTGACCTGAGCCATTGCCTGACTGCAATAGTACGTTGCGAGATAGAAATTGCCGGCCCGCAGTGGGCTGGGGTAGTCCCGGGATGTGAACCACTCGGTTCCGGTCTTCACCATATCAGTCCGGTGCCGCCCGCCAAGGATCAGCGTGAGCATCGCCGAGCCGGTATTCGCCAGGCTCGGTTTGGCCACACCATCCGCTGCTGCCAGTGGGCGATACAGAAAGATGCCCTTATCCAGATTGTCCGGTGTCTCCCAGTAGCAACGCTCAACGAAGTCTAGTCCTTCGTCGAAGTACTGCTTTGGCACTTCAAATTCGGCGTTGCGAGCCGACCGATAGAACATCAGAGCCCAACCGCTGACTGACAGGTCGGAACTGGCGGGATTCTCAGGATACGCGTATCGGAAGCCGCCGATGTCGTCGGGGTGACCTTTTTTTCGCAACTGCATCTTGCGACTGAAAACGAGCGCCTTGCCGATCGCTTCTTCAATCCCCCGCGACTGGGCACCACTGGTCATCCCATACACCTCACCCAGCATCAATCCGGCAATCGCGTGGTTGTAGGGGAGTGTCTGCCCCGGGTTGTGGGCTCCGCCACCCGGCGCGACGCGCATCAATGAGAAATAGCCGCGTCGTTTTTGCGTGCCGAGCACAAACTGAATCGCTCGAGTCAACATGGGGCCATAGCGACCGTGCCCGGGCACGTGCCCACGTGCCAGATACGCCATGATGGCCAGTGAAGTCACTGCAGGTTGTGCGTTGGGGAGCGACCGAAAACGACCGTCATCCATTTGCTGTGACGACAGCCACTCGAGCCCGATATCAATGGACCGTTCTACACGCACCCACTCGCCTGGTGGAAATGCAGAACTGAGATCAGACGACTTTGCGATGGCGGGATCGACCGTGGGTGTTTCGCTCTGCTCATCCTGGGCGGGGACAGAATATGCGGCACTGGCTATGCACAGCAGAAGACACAGTCCGTATCCCGTCCGCCTGGCGACGACATGCGAATTGTGACGGCTGTCGCTCACCCTACTCATCATCATCTGTGGCCCCCAGATTCATCAGTCTTCGAATCTACACCTGGTACTGCTCGATCGCCGCGCGATGATCTTCGGGCAGCGTGCGGCGCTTCACCTGCCATAGCCCCTTATCCAGCGACGACATCAACGTGTTCCATTGAGTATCTGGCAGGGACTCGCCGTTGGCCATTGCCCGCATGACGCCTTTCATCTGATCCGATTTCGCCAGTTCCCGCCATTCCTTGTTGTCGATCTCGCGGCTTCCGAGTTCGTCACGGAGTTGCTCCAGCTGCTTTGCCATTCGGCGCAACTCCTCGGCCTCGGCTTCGTCCGTATCGGGTGCCTCGGCCTTCTTCTTCAGTTCAGCGATTTTCTCGTCCAGCTTCTCCTGAGCCTCCTGGGCATTCGCGGCTTTCTCCCACTCCTCTTCAGTCGGATCGCGATCTTCTTTGGCCATCTCCAAGTCCCCTTTAGCCCGTTTCTTTTCCTCCTCTGCCCGCTTCATGGCTCGTTGCGCGGACTCCTCCATCGACTCCGTACCACCGTTCTGACCTTTTCTGTTCTAAACCATCCATTCGGTCATGATTCGCAGGTTGCGGGGCCGGTTCGGAATCCCCAGCAACGCGTTGAGATTTGGTTCACGCTCCAGCCGTTGCAGGAACTCATCCAGCGTGGGGTCTTCGAGCTGGTCGACTTCCGGGTCGTCCGGTTCAATCTGGTCCAGTTCCTCAATGACCATCAGCCGCATCTTGTCGAACAGCTCTTCCGCCCTGGCAAAGCCTTCAACCGGCATCAGCTCCTGAGCTTCACCAGCTGCGAGGTCCTCACGTGTCAATGCATATGTGGCAGCCATCTGGTTAAACGTGATGTCTTCCATGATCTGTTGCAGCTCACTGGCGATCGCCAGAATGGCAGATGGCACGTCATCCTGGAACTGCTCGTCAAGCTGATCTTCGATGTTCGTCATCTGCACACGAAGCAGTTCCGTGCGCTGGGCGAGACCATCCTGATCAACTCGGGCCAGAGTATGGAACTTCCGGGCCTGAAGCCCTTTGGCGGATTCTGCCCAGGCGACGACCTGCTCGGCCACAGACCTGTTCTCTGCCAGGCGATTGAGCACGAATTCGTCAGACTCTTCGTCGTCTGTTTCGAAGTCGAGTTCTTCCAGAACGGCGTCGTATTCGGCGATGTGATACGCCAGTTCGCCCAGATCAGTCATCAGATCGGAATTGTCATCGAACGGTCGTCGAATGCGTCGCCGTGCTTTGGACGCAATCGATCGGGCCCGCACAGCGATCTGCTTCGCATGTTCAATGATCCTCTTCGGTGTGTCGCTGCAGTCAAAGTCTCCACATGACGTTTGCGTTGCGGACCACTGCCAAGTTCCAGTCGATAGTCAGACAGGTCTCGCACCGCCGGCACACTCATTCGGCCTCTGACCAGAGCAAGCGGCAGTCGATCCATCCCTAGCGCCAGCGCGGGCAGCGAACCAGGACGGAACTGCGACTCATCCTCGATTGCCCGACCGAGCCATCCGTCACGCGTTTCTTCAATATCCGGACGAGCCGAATGCCAGATGTCCATGGATCGGAAGTGCGAACGATTGGGGTTTTCGTATCCAACGCCTTGGATCACTGCGAGCTGCCTACTTTCAAACAACTCGTGCATACCGGTCATGGCCGGGTGCAGGCCGACGTCACCATCAAATTTCAGCACGCTGTCGCGGGCGATCGCGATTCCCGGGCGAGCCTTCGCGTATTCCGCATCAGCAAACGGAATCACGGTATTAAGACCGTCATTGCCGCCGGCAAGCTGGACAACCACCAGAACGCGACCTTTGTCGGTGGACGCTTTCGCCGCGTGCGCTGCCCTGGCGAGAAACTCCGGCGGACCCGCCCCCAGTGAGACGATACCGGCAGCGCTGAGTTGTTGAAGAAAGCGACGGCGTGAAGTGCTCATTGGTCTGCTTCCGATTTTGAAATCGTGACAAGCTTAAGTGGGCTGGTATTCGGGCAAAGTCATAATCAGATGGGCGAGTCCGCGAATCTGCTGGTCCGGCGACTGGTCATTCTGTTGGATTGTGTCAGTCACCGCCGCCGCCGTGTCCGGATTCAGATCTCGTGCCAACAGGAGTTCGACGATGAACGCGGCGAGTTCTTTTGGATGATCAGCGAGCACGGCGAGTAGTCGCTCAGACGGGTCCGCGGCGGCATAGAGCCCATTCCCGTGCATCAATTCCGTGGCGAAACCAGTGCGTTTGAGCAGAGTTGTCGAGCTGATCCACTGCCGGCCGCCTTCCCAGCCCTTCACCGACGGCGGCTCGAAAACGTCCTGACCGAGGTCGGCCAGCAGCCGCAGCGTGTTGGGCAGGTGAGCGGCACGGCCGAGTGTTCGGTAGGTCCCGATCACCAATTCGATCGGGCTCTTTATTAACGACCCTCTGACGGCGTCGCTGAAGAACAGCCGTGATCCCAGCAACTCGCGCACGACCGGTCGCATCTGGTACTTGTGATGCGTGATTCGCTCGGCCAGTCCTTCGATGTGCTGTTTCTCGGGGCGGTCCAGCACGAATGTGCGGAGCAGCTTACAGGCTAGGAACTGTGAGCACGCTGGCTGATCGAGGCAGATCTCAATGATGTCGTCACCATCGAAGTTTCCGCGTCGCCCCAGAACATTCTTGACGTTCGTGTCGTGCTGGATGGTGTTCAGCCAGAAGCGATCGCGTCACACATGCCAGCCGGTAAAAGCCCTGGCTGCCTCTGCGATATCGCGTTCGGAGTAGTTGCCCTCGCCCAGGCTGAACAGCTCCATGACTTCGCGGGCGAAATTCTCGTTCGGATGCCGCTTGCGGTTTGCATTGCCGTCCAGCCAGATCAGCATCGCAACGTCGCGCAAGATGCCGTGCAGCAGTTCACGGAAGTTTCCCAGCGCGTGCCGCCGCAGCAGATCGTTCTGATCCAGCATGTGAACGACGGACTGCACTTTGGCATTCGAAGTTGCAAAGTGATTGTGCCACAGGAGGGTGATCTTCTCGGTCAGTGGCACCGACGCGTGCTGCATCCGATACAGCCACCAAGCCTTCAGGTCGCCAATGTTCTGGGCATCGATTGCGATTCCACGCAGAAGATTCTGAGTCTTGCCGAATAGCGGCGATTCGTCCGGCGGCGACAACAGTCGATTAAGCGTCGCGTCCAGGCCCTCGTGAACCGTGCGGTCGATTTCTGCAGGCGTCGCCCCGAAACCGGCTCGCCAGAGCAGGTGAGTTGCTTCACGACTGGTCCATTCGCCGTCGGTGCCGGATTGCCAGGTCGGCATGTCGCACAGCAGGTCCTTCCAGGGCAGAGTGATAATTCAGACCGTTACGGCATTGGTACACGTTCATACTACGTTGAGTGGCATCTGGTTTCCCGCGAATCGGTCGACTGCCGAAATTTCCCGTGGATGAGAGGGGACGCGGATGACGCTGATTCGGCGGATGACCGCGGATCAGCGAGAATCCGCGGACCTTTCTCCAGACAGCGACATACGTCCGTCGATTCCGATGCGCCACGGTGTCGTCCCCAGGGGCAGCGCGCCAATGTCCGGTTGGTTGGCGTCGACACTGCGTAGCGGGTCGGGCCAGGTTGGTGGCAATGACTGGCCTGAGTTCACGCCCGGACTATCCGCCCGGAGCCGCAGATCCGCCGGAACCCTCCGATCCGAAGGCAGGCTGACAAAACGCGGATCAACCAGACGATCCTGCGTCGTCCAGCCAGGGGCATAGACATTTTGACTTTCTGTAAAGAGTGGTGACGCTCGGAACTTGTCGAACAGGTCGCCTTCGAATTGTGGCCCTTCTTTGACGCCCCACAGCAGATTGCCGCCCTCACGAACATTTGCAGCCAGTTTTCCAGCAAAGCCGACGCCGGGCACACGGTCCATCTGTACGAAGATGTTGTTGAAGACGTCGCGTTCGTTGTGACGCAGTCCCTGAGCACCCATGCCGAACAGATAGTAGTTGCGAAAGACCGCCGTCTCGCGCAGGAAGGTGTTGTGATAAACGTGCATGACTGGCCAGATCGGGCCGCCATGATCGCCGACCAGATGGCCTTCACACACGATGTAGACGCCGGTTGGATCGAGTTCGGCAGGCGGTCCGCGGTAGGTACCGCCTCGCATGTCGAAGACGTTTCGGTACAGAAACACGCCAGCCGCGGGATCGTGGTCGAGCGGCGCCTCGTCCTTCTCGATCTCGTGCTGAGTGATGGGAATCAGGCAGCGACCAATTCGATTCTGGTAGATGAAGAAAGTGTGGTCGCGAAGCTTCGGGCCGCACTCCAGTCCGTCGTCGTTGAAGTTGTCAACGAAATTGTGATGGAATTGCAGGTTCTTCACGTATCGCAGAAACGCGAAATCGTGATCGTCGGTAAACTCGCACCACGCGAATTCGATGTTCTCATTCCGCGGCTGAGCGTTGCGGAACAGGATCTGGTAAGACGCTGTGCCTCGATACTTCATGTGAGCACGCGACGTCCATGGTGCAGCCAGCCCACGGAAGGCGGAATGGGTGACGCGAATGTTCTGTGAGGCGTTCACCTGCAAAGCTGGAAAGCCACCGAAGACGGTCACGTGATCCAGTTCAATGTATTGCGACCCGTAAACGTGGATCATCGGACTGCCGGTCGCGCCGCGAAATACGACGTCCTGAATGTGGACATGCTGCACACCGTTTATGCGCAGCACTTCCTCACCAAAACCGACGACAATTGCCAGTTTGATTTTTCGGGGATCGGTCTCGCCGCGATAAGAATTCTCTCCGAGTCCTTCCAGATGATGGTGAGCCAGCCGGATATGAATGCGCCCGGTCTCTCGATTGAACCACAGTCCTGGGCCGCAGTAGATGCCCGTGTCCCGCATCTCGTTCTTGTTGCCGATCCAGAGTTCATTTGTGGCACGCAGATCGACTGCAATGCGATAGCTGTGAAGCGGCACCATCGAATCACCGAAGTGTCCCAGGGCCAGCGGCCGCTCATCTTCTTTTCCCCACATCGGTTCCCACGCTGCGGGCAGGAACTGATACGGAACGCGCCGATCGTCGGCGTCGAGATAACGCTCAGTCGAAACGAACTCGCCAGTGGCGCCATCCGGGTATGGCTCCCAGGACGCCTGCGAATTGTCGAAGAACTCGCGGAGTCCGCCGTCGAGAACAACCATCTCGCCGGGATACGAGCGAATCGTGATCGGCGACTCTTCTGTGCCCGAGCGAGTCAGCGAAACGGTTTCGTAGTAGACGCCTTCCCACAGATACAACGTGTCGCCGGGTTGCAGTTGCCTCAGCGAGTGCTTCAGCGTCTTCCACGGAGATTCTTCATTTCCAGCATTCGCGTCGTCGCCGCGTGCGGCATCAACGAAGTGCGCGGGGCCGTCATCTCTGGCCCGCTTCGCACTCGTCGGCAGAGCACGCATCGGTGGATGGGAAACGTAAGATTGTCCGGTGACGTCCTGGGCAAACGCATCGACAGCACCAGGCAACGCAAATGACAACACGATCAGGAAGACGAGAATTTGTTTCCGACCTGAAACATTCATCGGCATCTCCCTGCAAGCTTTGGCTGGCCCTGCCTGGCAACTGGCCCATCGCTTCTGACACCCCGCAGGAGCATGGCCCGTCATCGCATCCGATAACCAGCGTCCCTGCCTGTCGCGACGGAAAGTTGCTACGACGCGAACAGCTCTGGGATCGGATCGCTCGCGGTCATCAGTCGGGACAACTCGGTCGGGATGCTACTGTCTAGCCGGGCCTCGCCGGGATCAAACACCGTTTGTAGAATCGTCGCCAGCAAGTGCTGAGGCAGGTACTGTTGAGTTGTCGCCTCGCCGCCGTGTTTGTCGGTGCTGCCGATGACCTGTCCCATCTTCAATCCGCCGCCCGCCACCACCAGTGGAGTCAACCGCGACCAGTGGCCTGTTCCGCCGTTCGACTGCTTCTTCGGCGATCGGCCCATTTCTCCGGTGACCAGCAGAAGGACTTTGTCAGTCAAGCCGCGGTCCGCGAGATCATCCATGAACGCGGAAATCGCGTGGTCAGCCTGCGGACCGAGCACCTGCATGCCTTCCGCCGTGGCCGGATTGTTGCCGTCATTATGGAAGTCCCAGGTGCAATCCACGACCGTCACAAAACCGCAGCCTCGCTCCACCAACCGCCTTGCCAGCAGCATTTGATGCCCCAGCAGATTCGTAATTCGTGACTGGTTGACCTTGTTGTTGTAATGCGACCCACCTCGATGCCAGTCCTGCATGCGGAACAAAGGCCGAGTGTCGTAGCGCTGCCGAGTGGCTTCGCTTTCCTGTGCTACGTCAAACGCGTCAGCAATGCCCTTCACCAGCACCTCGTACGCCTGAAGCCGCGCCTGATCGACGGCATCCAGCGGACCGCTGTCAACTTGTCGGCGAAGCCCATCGAGCTGACCCAGCAATTCGCGTCGGGCATCAAAGCGGTCACGACCCAGCGTCAGCTTGAAGTTGTCGGCCAGTTGTTCTCCACCGTCGAGGAACAGGCTCTTGTATGCTGGCCCCAGGTCACCCGACATGCCGTAATGCTGCTTGATGTAGTTGAACTGAAACGGCCCCGTGGGTGTGCCAAGTTTGAGTTGTGGATCGATCGCTTCGGGAAGAACGACCGTAGATGAAGGCATCGCCGTTACGGGGTGATTGGCTCCCACCAGCCGAGCGTAATGCGCGCCCATCACCGCCTTGTACGGACTGTTGCCGGTCAGTAGCGGGTCCGGGTTGTGACCACCGTCACCCGATGCGAAAGACCGCACGACTGCCAGGCGATCGGCACGTTCGGCAAGTTTTGGAAACGCCGAACCAAACGTGACTCCCGGCAATCTGGTTTGGATTTCGCCGATGCAGCTACGCACGTTGTCGGGCGCGTCCATATGGGGATCGAAGCATTCGACCTGTGGAGGTCCACCTTGCAGGAACAGCAGGACAACGGATTTGTCGCGAAACCAGCCAGGCATTCCGGCAACAGCGTCTTGTTGCAGGAAACGGGGCAACGTCAACGCGCCAGCTGCTAATGAGCCCACTTTCAAGAAGTCTCGGCGGCTGGAATTGTGGGCGAAAGCGGAGTCGTGCAGCGTAAACATGACCTGTTCCTGTAATGCGCTCTTGTTCGCCAGTGGGCCGGTCGAGTCTACATCGGCGTTGAAGCACCGAACAGGCCAGCTGAAGTCGGCTGCGCGGGCCCGCACCATGCTGGCTGTGCATGGGTGGATGGATGGGCTGCATTCGTTTCCGAAGCGGCGATGGCCCGTGTCCGCTTAATCTATGACGCGGCCGGTCCGCCGAGCCGGTCCCAGCACAAATGGGGTGCGGGCGGCCACAAGTTCTACCCCGACTTCATGTGGCGGTTTATTGAATCGGAATTCGCCAGAAACCGCGAACGACGAGTGGGCTTCCACGCTCCTTCAACCTGGTGTCGTCCCATTGCATGTCGATTGACGGAGATAAATAATCTCGGCGTTAATTCAACACACACCAGAGGACTTTCCATGCGCACAATTCTCACACTTCTGACCGTAACTTGCCTGGTCACCGGATGCTCGAACCAAACGCCAAACGCGGAGACGGCTGGACCAGACACTGGCAAGAGCCAGGCAAAATCAGACTCGGGAAGCGAATCCGCCGAAACGCCACCAGAAACGCCCACTTCGGAACAGACGGCTGCGCCAGGCACGGACTCGAAACCGCTCGTGATCGACGTTCGTACGCAGGCTGAATGGGACGAAGGTCACCTCGATATCGCGACTCATATTCCGCTGGACCAGATTATGGACCGGATTGCCGAAGTGGCTTCCAACAAGGATCAAAAGGTCTATTTGCACTGCCGCAGTGGTGGGCGTTCCGGGCAGGCAAAAGTTGAACTGGAGGGACTGGGATTCACCAACGTGGAGAACGTCGGTGGGCTGGACGATGCCCGTGCGAGATTCGAGAGCGGCAAAGACTGATTGTCAGCGTGCGGTAAAACCGAAGGGCAGATGGGTGGATCGGTGAATGTCGTATCCTTCTGCTACTGGGGCTCATCCTGGCGAAGACGCACGTTGGCGAAATGGTCGAAGTGTCACAGGTCAAAGAAGTGCCACGTGCGTGCCGGATCAAATCACGCGTTTCAATGCACGGCACAACATGACGGAAAACAGCACGAGCGGCAGATCCCCGGAAGCGGGCATTTGGGGTGAGCACTTGTCATCATTCAGGCTGAATCGCCCACAGCGCCCCAAATGTCCGCAAATACAGCGTCCCGTCGGAGATCGCGGGCGACGCCAGCAGGTCGTCGTCAAGGTCGTTCTGGGCCACGAGTTTGAATTCGCGACCGGCCTCGACCACGCTGACGCGCCCGTCGCGGGCGCTTAGATAGATGTGTCCGCCGGCGAAGACTGGCGATGCCCAGTGCGTCTGCCGGTGCGTCCGCTCCTGATAGACTTCCTCCCCAGTCTCAGCATCGAGGCAGATCAGGTTGCCGTTCTCGCGGCAGAGATAGACCAGTCCGGCGTGGATCAGCGGCGAGGGCACGTCGGGCGTGTTGCTACCGCGTTTCCACAGGTGGGCCTGGGCGTCGCCCGTCAGATCGCCGGCCAGTCCCGTGCGGATGGCAAACACCGGTCCGTTCTTGGCGGTGGGTGCGACGATGATGCCGGATGCAGCAGCCGGTGAAGCCACGAACCGCAGCGTGGGATGATACCGTCGTTTGGGGTCGTCGCGGGGATTCAGTCCGCCCAGCCGCCAGACTTCGCGGCCGTCCCCCGGAGCGTAAGCGATCGTGTAGTCGGCTCCGTGGGTGATCAGCACGTTCCGCTTTCCATCGTCGAACAGCACTGGCGAGGCATAGGAATGCTCGTTCTCGTTGGATGCCTGCGTGACTCGCTCGCGCTTCCAGACGTCTTCGCCGGTTGCCGCGTCGAGGCCGATCACCACGGCTTCCTGAGTGTTGGCACGCCCGTCGCCGTGAATGAGCTGCACGAGCAGTCGGTCTCCGGCGAGCACCGGAGTCGACGTCATCCCGAAACCGTAGCTGATCGCCCCGTAACGTTTGCGCAGACTGGCCTGCCAGACGGGGTTTCCTTCGACGTCGAAACAGGCCAGATCTCCGTTGGCGAACAGGGCCCACACATGTTTGCCGTCGGTGGTGGGCGACGGCGCCGCCATTTTGCCCTGGTTCTCGCCAACGCGTGAGTCGGCGATGGTCCGCTCCCACAGCTTCTCGCCCTTTGTGCTGGCGCAGATCAGGACCGGCTGGCTGTCGGCGACGGCCGTCACGAAGATGCGTCCGCCCCAGATGCACGGAGTCGCTCCGCCCTGCCCGGGCAACGCGAGTTTCCAGGCGATGTTGCTGGTGGGACTCCAGCGGGTAGCGATGTCCTTTTCGGAACTGACTCCGTTACTGGACGGCCCGCGCCACTGCGGCCAGTTCTCAGCGGAAAGCGGTTGCACGATGAATGCCACAGTCAGCATTAGCGCCGCAACAGACGGGTACAACGGGATTGTGATCTGCATGGTTGCGTCCTGTCATCCAGGGAATGAGTTTCCGGCTCCGCCGGCCTGGGACGCCGCATGGTCACATCGGCGCCCGTCGATCCATAAGCTACGCGGATGCACGGGGCTCAGGAAGTCGTCGAACTGAGAAAGTCGGCCATGATGCCCAACGACCAGATCGCCACTCTCCTCTCGTAACAACCGCGAGAGCCTGTCGATGAAGCGCTCGGTTGAATGTGTCGCCGGAACGGAATGCCTAATTGTCTTCGTGCAGGTGAAGCTGCGCGTCATTGTCACCGCTGATGCGAATCAGGCGGTCGGGATTCTGGTACTGTGCAACAAGGTAACGTGTCAGGTCCACCTGCATCTCTCGCATTGTTGCAAGATGACGGGACTGCTCTTCAGCAGCGGCACGTTGGTGTTCTCGTTTGATTCGACATGTCTCGCGGTGATGCTCGTGCTCAACCTCATTGCCCGATCGCGTGGCGACAATCTCTGCATTTCGCTCCGCTTCCTCACGGCGGAGTTGCTCATCGTGTTCCAGTCGCTTGAGTTGCACGGCATCCTCCGTTTGCCGGGTCTCCATCTCCTGACGCTGATCCGAGAGGGCAGCCTCGCGAACCAGCTTTAGATCGGCCAGTTCCTGCGCCTGATCTTCCGTCTCGGCTTCCAATTTGAGGCGTGTTCGGGTTTCAATGGCTCCGTCGTGCATCGATTGCAGCGTGCTGCCGGCCGTGTACCCTCGGTAGACAACTTTGTTGATCTGGTAACCAATTCGCTGCGCTCGAACTGTCAGGTACGGATAAGTCTCCAGATCATTGAGCCGTTCCGTTTCCTGTTTGAACGCTTCGAAGGAACGTGAGCCAACGAAGTCAATCACATCCGCAGTCACTGCGTTGATGAAGTCGGCAACCGGGTCGTGGGTCTGCTGGAGCATTGTTTCGATGTCAAACAACTCGAAGAAGATCATCAACTTCACCGTCAACAACGCATCATCAGCGGTCCGAACATCGTCCACCAAGTAATAGGTCTGGTCGGGGATCACGCGCAGTTTCTTGAATCTCAGCGCCCTCGGGATCTTGCGACTCGCGTCCTTCGAGTCGGCGCCGTGCCAACGAAACTCGTGTAACCACTCATCTTCCCGTGGTACAAACAGCGCCGGACCGCGTTAAACGCGTTGCTCGACCTGGCCACTTGTGCGGCGATAGAGGATAACCGCCTCGTGAGAATCCAGGGGCAGCGCCTTCTCAATCTCGACCGCAGCATGTTCGACCGGGTCGTACCACACCGGCGTCGGACCACGTCGATGCTCCGAGTGACCATCAGCGAAGTGGATCACCAGGTACTCGTCGGCACCGGCGCTGAAGCGTTCCAATCTCTGGCAGGTCTTACGAAACAGAAACAATCGACGTGGTCCGTCAATGATGTTCACTCGCCCGTTCCTATTCCAAACCGCGATTAGATCGCCCTGACGAACTGTGCGAATTGAAAACATGATGCTCCTCCCAGACGGAATACGTGTCTCTCGTCTACGTACTTCTCTTTAAGGGCCTCCTCACCAGAATGTGTGGGTGAAGTTCGGCTCGGGGAGTTTTGCAAGGTTGTGGTATAAAGCGAGGTCCAGCGTTTCTGGCGGGCGGAATCCGTAGGAGTTTCTCATGGTCACTTTCGCCTTGTTGTTCAGTCTCTCAACCACACCGGCGCTGAATTGGCCCTTCGCCCGGAACCTGTTCAGATGCAGGTCCTGGTGAGTACGCAGCGTGCCCACCACTTTCTTCATCGGGTCCAGATGGCTCCGCATCACGCGCACACACCAGTCGTGGAGAAAGCGGCCCGCCCAGTACGGACTCCGGTACTGCCAGAAACGCTGAAAGTCTT
>CAYSJO010000892.1:0-3301 GCA_964431285.1 uncultured Planctomycetaceae bacterium | reverse complement strand
AAGAGGATGTTCGGACGTTCATTCGCGAATGAAGGCGATGCGACACAGCCGAGCAGAATGAGTAAAGCGGAGGGTTTCATTCAGAGTTCTCACGTTCGAGTCTCAGTGCACGTTCTTATGAACCGATTTCACATCCTACTGTGGCTCCTGCCTCAAGTCACATTGAGCTGCGGAGCTACGGCACAGGCCTGGCACGAGACAGTCGTCATTACACCTCATGCCAGCGGCGTCGATGCCTCGTTTCGAGGTCTGGCGGTTCAGAGCGAGACAGAGGCCTGGGCAACCGGCACGGGTGGGACAGTCATTCGCACGACAGATGCCGGTCGCTTCTGGAAGAAGATTCGCGTACCAGATTCAGACGGGCTCGATTTTCGAGATGTCGAGATTCTGCCAGACGGAACAGTCATCCTGATGAGCATCGGGAGCGGAAAGGCGTCGCGAGTCCTGCGGTCGACGGACTTCGGGAAGAGCTGGAAGACCGTGCTCACCAATGCAGCGTCAAAGGGATTTTTCGACGGGATGACGTTCGATGCGAGCGGAAAGAAGGGAATCCTGTACGGCGACCCCATCGATGGTCGACTGGATTTGTACCGTACCGACGATGGCGGCAGGACGTGGAAGCGGGCTCCGATGAAGCAGAGGCCAGAACTCCTCGCCGGAGAGTATGCCTTCGCAGCCAGCGGCACAGGTGTCGTCATGCGTAGCAGACGAATCTGGATCGCAACGGGAGGCTCTGTCGCTCGCGTTCTGTACTCGGGCGACGATGGGACCACATGGACAGCGTTCAAGACACCTTTGCGCAGCGGGAACGAGTCGTCCGGAATCTTTTCGCTGGACGTCGCTGGCGAGAGCACAGTTGTTGTCGTGGGAGGTGATTACAGGAATCCAAAGCTGAGCAGCGACTACGTTGCTCGGTCAATCGATGGTGGCAAAACATGGGACGCACTGAATTCCGTTCAAATGCCGCACAAGGCGTGCGTCCGGTCGTTGGGCAACGGGCGATTACTGACGTGCGGCCGCATGGGCGTGGCCTTTTCGCAGGATGCGGGGCGGACGTGGGAACAGAGCACAAGCGACGGCTATTACACACTGGCTGTCAATCAG
The DNA here is from genome assembly GCA_964431285.1 of uncultured Planctomycetaceae bacterium. Classification (GTDB taxonomy): domain Bacteria; phylum Planctomycetota; class Planctomycetia; order Planctomycetales; family Planctomycetaceae; genus CAUZFZ01. The sequence continues at coordinate 2,197 of CAYSJO010000892.1, read as the reverse complement.
GATTCGGAATCCGGCTTTCTTGCCGGCAAAGACGGTCGTGTCGCTCGGTTGCAATTCCTGCCGGCCACCAAGCGGCTCCCGCCGAGTGGACAGCGGACGCCTAAGGCGTCTCGAACCACGCGGTCAGGACCATGATTGATGACGGGGCTTTGTTCGCACTCGACGAGTAGTACTGCCATGTGATCGGAAACCGAATCATGAAGCTCGTGCTAGCGCTGTTGACTGCAAGTCTCCTCTCGTGGTGTCTCTTTGCGACAATGCATCTGTCGCAGAAAACCCCGGCTCGCCCGTCCGACATCCAAACGACGGCTTCCAGGCTGGAGATCAACGTCGTTGATGCCACCGATAAACCCGTCGCAGCACGGTTCACGCTGAATGTCGACGGAAGTGCATTTGAGCCGAAGGCTCTCGGCGAGCACGGTCTGCGATTCGTTTCAGTACACGAATCAAAGCGGCAGGTTTACCCAGTGACATACGCTCGCGGAACGGGCCCGGTCGAAGTCGCAATTCCCCTTGGTGCCCAGACTGTCCAGCTCAGTGTGGCGAAGGGATTTGAGTATCTGCCGGCCTCGACAACAGTCACTGTTAATAGAGACGACTGCCCGGCTTCAACTGGAGCGCTGGGAACATCTTGAGGAGAAGGGCTGACTCGCCGCCGATGCGCACGTGCATTATGACCGCCTGGCCAAAGCGGAGAATCGTGATTGGCTCACCATGCTGGACGCTGATGGTCTCTCGCACGCATTCTTCACGGTCCTGAAAGGCGGCAAGGTGCCTGGTATCTGGGCGCAGTAATACGACTACGGCACTGACGGAGAGGCGAGCGACGGACATCGACTGCTGATCTCGGGCGAGGAGTATCGTGACTCGGCGATGGGGCACATCAATCTGCTGGGATTGAGTGAAGTGATTCAGCCCATCTCGACTGGTGGACTCGGTCAGCCCAAAGTCCACGGCAACTGGCCACCGCTGCTGGATGTTCTGAATCGGTCACGAGAGCTGGGTGGCCTCGGCGGAGTCGCCCATGGTGGCTCGCTGGGGCATCACCCAACGGCCACGGCGGACACCGTGCTGGATGGCGTCGATTTCTTCGAAATCGGCAACGCCCATCTGTACGCAACCGAGTTGTGGTATCGCCTGATGAACTGTGGCTACAACTTGCCGCCAGCCGCAGGTACGGACCTGCCGAATTATCCGTTCCGCGACGGGTGGCAGCCGTTTCTTGGCAGCATGAGGATGTATGTCAAAACTGGCGGTCGCCGCGACTTCGACTCTTGGAAGAAGGCGGTCAATCGCGGCGCTGTGTTTGTTACGAGTGGTCCGCTACTCGAATTCACGGTAAACGGGGTAGAAGCCGGCGGTGTCGTAAAACTCCCTGCAGCCGGCGGCGAAGTTGTTCTTGATGCCACCCTGCGATCACCACTGCCGCTACGAGATTTTGAGGCCGTTCAATCCGGCGAAATCCTCGACACAAAGGTCAGCAAGTCACGACACGGAGCCGTTCACAAACTGCGGATCCGTCAACAGATCAAAATTAACCGCAGCTGCTGGCTGAGTGTTCGCGGACGGGGAGTTCCGATCGAATCGCTTAAGAACTCCATTCAGGGCGACGCACCGTGGATTGAGACAGACGCAGTCGCGCACTCGGGGATTATTCGAATCATCGTGGATAACCAGCCGATCCGATCGGCACCAGATGCCACGGCACTCACCCAGCTTCTGAGAACACAGCAGGAATATTACCGCACAAAGGGACGCTACACCGAGGCTGGGAACCGACTGAAGATGCTGGAGTTGTTCGAGCGTGCCATTGAAGAGTTGCAGAGCCGCAAACCTGCCGATGACTGATGTCCTATGTTTGCACAGAATGACCTACGGAGACTATCACGAAACTGAGAAGTCGATTTGTGGTCCCTTTGCGGAGCAGAGGACGGACGATTGAACCGCTGCGAACAATGCAATGCCCCGCTGCCGATCAATGGCACACACTGCAATCGGTGCAACGCTCCACGCCACGACATTGCAGAACAGGAAGCACGGCGACAGGCCAGCGGTCCGTTTGTGAGATTCCTGAGTTGGGTCGTCGTCACATTCTTCAGTCTGACGATGTTGCTCTGGTTTGCCGAGTGCGCCGTTCTGGGGGCCGGGGCCGGTTTCCTCGCATTTTCACTTGGGCTCAGCGAAATCTATTGTTGGA
>CAYSJO010000891.1:0-3853 GCA_964431285.1 uncultured Planctomycetaceae bacterium | reverse complement strand
TTCATGGCACGGCACTTGAAGCTGGACACGAAAGGTGTGCTCGATTCGGAGACCGGTGTGTTTGACGAGACAGGAACCGTTCTAGAGACACCCGCTCAGATGCGTGTCTTCGACAAAGAGCACCCGCTGCCGAAACATGCGCTGAAGCCGGGCTCCGCTGTGAAATTCTGATTTCGTTCTGTCTCTCAGCTCGCAGGTAGTTCTGCTGGTCGGACACCGACGCTCGTTGCGAATGTATTTCTGTCCGTCGAAACCGGCGAAGAAGTGTTCAACGAGCGGATGCTGGATTGGCGCGACCTCGACATCAGACAGTAGATTCTCGCCGGCCGCGTATGTCACCGTGGATGTGTCGTGTACGAGCACATGATGCCACGGCTGATCGCGGTCCGGCCGAGTCTGATTCGTCTGATACCACGCTTCATCGGCCTGACAGGTATCGTCCACCGAAACGACAACACCCCGGTAACCATACCGGCGGTGGCGAATGAGATCACCGGGTTCATACCGCCCGCTTGAGAGTGGCTCGTTTAAAGCAATCATGGTTCGTTCCACAGGCAGGCGCGAGGTCGAGTGAATGTACGCGTCAGTCCTCGGTTTTCTTAGACCGGTTGAACGCAGCTGTAACGGCTTTCAGCATCGCAGCCGTATTTCCACCGCGATAATAAACACGACTCTTGAAGGTCTTGCCCGCGGCGAATGCGCCGGAGCCTTTGCTGGGAGTGTATAGCTCGACGCGAAACGGCTGACCGTCCATGAGAGTCAGGTCAACCGATGCCGCCCACTCCCAGCTGGCGGGCATCTCGTCGACATGCGCAGGTAACAGACTTGCGCGAATCGCCGCCCAGTCTTCGGTGGCGGCTGTGAATTCAACTTCGTCAAGTTTTGGATCATCAAACTTGATCGAGATTGATTTCACCTGCGTGACATCAGGCAGAGGGTCCACGTTCTTCGGCGCACATGACGTGACCAGGAACGCCAGGAATACGACAGACGCTGCTCTCATGATCTCAGACCCTCAGGTCAGATTGCCCGACGGAAATCGCAGTCCGGCACAGGTTACCGTCAAACCACCTCTCACAACCACAGCGTCCGCTTTATCGCGTTAACGGAACGCGAGCCACCCGTTTCGTCCCGCGTACATTCGGCTTGTGGGCTATCAGCGGCTGCGAGACACTGCTGCACCCATCGTCAAAGGTTTGGAAGGACTGGTCCAAAATGGCAGGCATTGGAAGACCTACTGGGTTCTATTTCGGCATCCCCACTGAGTTCTATTTCGGCATCATTGTCTGCGTGCTCAGCTGTCCTGCAAGGGCATCCGCGGTCGACACAGAACCGCAACTGGTCACTCAGGTCGGGCACACCAGTCAGGTCTCAGCCATCGTCTGCTCCGCCGACGGACGATGGCTTCTGAGTGCAAGCTGGGATGGAACTATTCAGGTTCGCAATCGTGTGACACTGGAACTGCACCGTGTGCTAACAGCCTCCGAGCCAAGGTTGCTGACGTCTCTGGCGGTCTCTCGTGACGGAACTCGCGTGGCCGCCAGTGGAGTTTCACCGTTGATCTCAGTCTGGGACCTGCCGTCCGGCAGACTTGTCATGCAAATGCCGGAGCTTGTATCGCCAGAAGCGTTGTCGGAATCAGCACACATTGCGCTTTCACCGGATGGGAAGCTGCTGGCAAGCGTCCGCGCTCTCCAACCTGTCCAACTCTGGCGTCTCGAAGACAGGACGCTGATTCGCACACTGGGAGACGGCCAGGACCTGTTTCAGGATGTGGAGTTCTCACCGGACGGGCAGTTGTTGGCTGCCAGCGGAAGGAACGGAACACGTCTCTGGCAGGTGGATTCCGGCGAACTGCAGCAAACGCTCCTCAGCAGGCCGGGGAACGACTCGGTCAGTCCCAGCAAACATGCGTGGTCGCCGGACGGAGCCCAACTTGCCCAGGTCTCGTACCGGATGGTGTGGGATGCGGGCGATGATTGACGCAGCGAGGGGGTCGTTGAGGTCTCGCGCTGGGCCTCTGATTCCGGGCTCCGGTTGAACACGATCTCGTGGCCGTCTCGTGTCAACGACGTGACATGGTCACCAGATGGAGGTCATTTCGCCATCGCAGGTACACAGTCTGCCGTCTGGCGCACGAGTGACTAGCGGATCGTCGAAATGCCAACGTTCAGACGTCGATTCCAGACTGAGACCATCGAGGCAAATACTGTTGCCTTCGCGCCAGCGATTGAATCGACTGAGCCGATCGATTCTGCCTCGGACGAAACACAGACGTCATCTGATCGGAGTGCAAACGGGATCGACCTCGTATTCGCATGTCAGGACTTCACGCTGCGGCTTAAGTCCGTGGAAGAGGGCACTGCGTTTCGATGGGTTGATTCACGTGACGGAGCGATGCTGATTCCGCGTCTACTCACGGGGAACCGCATTGCCGTGCAGGGCATCACGGCCGCTTCACAATCTGGAATTGTGAGTCGGGGACGTTGTCCGAAGCCCGGCACTATGACCAGTCCGAAATGCGAGATCTGCTGGCCGTATCTCCGGACGGTCGCCGTGTCATTCGGCGTCATGGGACCGCCCTGAACGATCGAGCCATTGCTCTGCACGACCGGGGAATCGAACGCCACGGTACGCCGATTCGACATCAACTTCGGGAAACATCCCGATACGGATTCTCGGGCGCAGCCTTCTCGGCGGACGGCCAGCAGTTCCTTGTGTGCGATGGTCTGGAGGTCGCTCACTGGCGACAGGACGAGGACGGCCTGCGTCAAGTCTCTATGCAGTACGCGGCCAGAGGACACGACCCGTTGGATCTCTCGCCGGACGGTGGGCTGCTGGCCGTGTGTCAGCTTGAATGGGAATTGCTGGGTAATCGATCACGAGCCCACCCTGGAAAAGACGTCGCGCTGAAGGATACTCGGACGGGCGAGACCATCATCAGGCTTTCTCATTCGAACGTCGCTGATGCCGTGCTGTTTTCACCTGACGCGGAGCTCGTGGCGACGGGCGAAAAGAATGGCCGAACGCAAATCTGGAAAACCGTCACCGGGAAGCGGTTGCGAAGTCTGTCGCATGAAGGACACGAGCAGAACACACCACTTGCATGGTCGCGCGACGGCAAACGGCTTCTAACCGGGCGCCGTAATACCAGTATCGGGCCCATGCATGGCTTGACGTTGTGGGACGTTGCGTCCGGCCGGACTGTCTGGACAACGCGCAGATTCCTCTCTCGAAAGGCGGTCTTCAGTCAGAACGGAAATACGATCGTCATTGAGGACGCCGACTGGGGAACGCTGAACTTCATCAGTGCTAGCAACGCGCGGCATCTCGCGTCGATGAGGATGTTCGAGGAGAACGGAAACTCAAACCCCGTCTGGATCACATACACGCCCGAGGGTCACTTCGTAGCGGGTCATCACGGAGAGCGAATCATTCGCTGGAGGATCGGCGACCGTCTCGTCAGTGACGAACAGTTGAATCTACGATTCAATCAGCCCGACGTGATCCGCAGACGGCTCGTCTAGTCGGACTCCCGCGCAAAAACTCGACGATGCAATGCCACTTCTTACTGTCAGACGTCACTTCAGAAGGTGGCGGTCCAGAAATCTCTCCGCTTGTAGGTATGCCGCATCGATTTTTTCGGGATCGCCGCCACCCAGTCCGTGCTCTCCGTTCTCGATGCTGATCAGCTGATGTTTGACCTCGTGTTTTTTGAGTTCGCGCGCCATCATCACCGATTGCTCGTGCGGGACGTCGGTGTCGTGCGTTCCGTGAATCATCAGTGTCGGCGGATAGTCCCCCGAGACATTCCGCACAGGCATTTACGGCTCGAACTTCTCGACATCCTTCT
>CAYSJO010000890.1:0-1810 GCA_964431285.1 uncultured Planctomycetaceae bacterium | reverse complement strand
GCCTCTTCAGCGGACTGCTTTTCCTGGGACTGGTGATTCCTCTCGTGAGCCAGGAGCACTCGGAAACGGTCAGCCTGGGCTTTCATCTGGACAACTGGCCGAATCAAATCTGGCTGGGAGTTCTAGGATTCCTGGCCTGCGTTGCCCCTGTGATTGCAGCGTGGTCGACGACGCTGCCGTGGCGCACGCCCACCAGCCAGCATGGCTTGCTGCAACTGCTGGAACAGGATGACTCGGTGGTGACACTGGCGTGGATCGTCCTGGCCGCTGTTGTGCTGGCCCCATTGCTGGAAGAGCTGATGTATCGAGCCATCCTGCAGACGTCGCTGCAGCGAGTCGCTCCGCGTGTGACTTTGATTGCAGTGGCCATTGTCTTCGCGGCCGTACACCGATTGCCGGACGCCGTGCCACTGTTACCGCTGGCGCTGATTCTTGGCTATCTGTACCAGCAGACGCGGAGCTTTCTGGCGATCGTCGTTACGCACATGCTGTTCAACGCGACGAACCTTGCACTCGCGGTGATGTGAGCCCCCTGTACGGTCGCGAATCAAAAGTGCTCGGTCCATCCGTCGAAACCGTGCGAGACATCAATTCGATGACCCAGGCGAGCAAGCATCTGCCGGGTGAGATTCAGCTTATTCTGCAGGAACACGTCGTTGTGCATCGGATCGTGATGTGTAATGACCCAACGTCGGGCATTGCACATTTTGGCCAACAGACATGCATTGGGTATCGATGAGTGTCCCCATCCGGTCTTTATCGCGTACTCCTCGTGCGTGTACTGGCATTCGTGGATCAGCACGTCGATGTCTGTCAGGAAACGAATCATCGGTCATATTCCGCGACCAGATCGCTATCGCGTTCCACATCGAAGGGTGAACCCTGGTAACCCTTCAGAAACTCGTTGTCAGGAATCCATGAAATGCTCGTGCCCGGTACCTGAACGCGGTAACCAACGGTTGCTCCCGGGTGTTGGGCGAACTCCCACGTGACTTCCGCGTCACCAACTCGAATGGGTTCGGCCCCAAGGTGCTTGAATTCCAACTCGGCAGCCATGTCGTCCATCTGGACCGGGAAATAATCCTGGTCCAGTTGGCCGCGAAAGATGCCCTCCAGGTTCTTTCTGAAGCCAGCTGCCGCGTAGACGGTGATTTTGAATCCAGGCACGTACGCCGGTCCGAAAAATGGAAATCCCTGGATGTGGTCCCAGTGTGTATGTGTCATAAATAAATGAACGTGTCGCGGCCCTTCCGCTATCAGGGCGAGTCCGGCCGGGCGGATGCTTGAACCCGCATCAAAAACCAGGCGGTCCTCTCCACAGTCGATCGACATGCAGGAAGTATTGCCACCATGACGAATGAATTGCGGGTCGGATACGGGAATCGATCCGCGTGTACCCCACAAACGACAAGTGGCGACCGAGCTTTGTAATTCGTGTTTGAATTCTGTTGACACCGACTTGACCGGGGCTCGCATGTCCAAAGTCACCTGATCCTCGTCCGCGACGGAGAAATACTGGTCGACTGTCTCAGCGAGTTCCGCATCCTCGAACGGTTTGATAATGATGTCGACGGCTCCCAGCACGTCGACCGCATGCCGGTCCGTTTTAAGGTTCGTCGCCGGAATGTGGTGGTGAAAGCGGTCTGTTTGCAGTCGGCCGGGCGGAGCGGGCCTGAGTCGAACGAGGTACGAATCACCTCAAGAAGAGGAAGGAGAGCATACCGCGACGGTTCGGGGAATGATGGTGCTGTTCTGACATCGCATCATCTCCGGAGTCCTCGGAATGCTCGTTACCACACTGCTCAATCAC
>CAYSJO010000889.1:0-8088 GCA_964431285.1 uncultured Planctomycetaceae bacterium | reverse complement strand
AACCCAGTGCATTCATTGAGAACGTTCCTCGAACTCATCCCACGTATCGGCGACCGGCATCCGTCCCTGGCCGGCACTTGTCTGGCAGTGACATCAATTCTACAGACAATCGAGTTTGACGCTTCACTGCCCGTCCGCAAGCAACTGCGACGATCCTGCACGCACGCATGGCGTGTTTGTTGTGGACCAGTGGCAGACTTCGGCGCCGAAAACCTGTTTCGGCGCCGACAAAACAATCAGCCATTGGCTGCGCTAATGAACTAGCCAGTCGGCGGGGAGCGGCTGCGGTTTGATTTTGTCCGACTGGACGCTGACTTCGAGCTGTTCTTTGCCTTCGGCTTCGAAGAACTCGATGCGCAGTTTGTGCAGCCCCTTCCGCAGACTGAGCTGCACTCCGTGCTCGATGGCCGGGTGAGGGCCGTCCAGGTCGACAACAGTTTTTCCGTCGATAATTAGCCGTGAACCGTCGTCCGACGTCAGTCCGAACAGGTACAGACCGTCATGCGGCAGTTTGACGTAGCCGTCAAAGACGAGGCCCACATGTTCGCGTCTTTCGGTAACGTCCAGCGAGACGGTCTTCGCGACAGCCTGTTCGATCGGACCCAGGGTTTCGAAGTCGGGAAGCCGCTCCCACAGTCCGGCGTAAGTGGAAGACTGGAGACCGGCCGTCAATTGTCGTCATCAACGTCAGTCGCGGGCCACGGAACGTGCTCGCCGAGTTGCACGGCGACATCGTGAGTCTCGTCACCACGCGACACCTGAAACATGAGTTCGTCGCCAGCCCTCGAGTTCGTCATCGCCAGCCAGAAGCTGACGCCATCACTGATTTCCCGATCTCCGATCTTCTCAACGATGTCGCCAACCCGCAATTCGGCCTTTCCCGCCGGAGAATCCTCTTTGATCGTGGACAGCACTGCGCGGTCGCTGAGCATGTCGACCTCAACACCCAGGCGGAATCCGTATCGAGCTTCGGCGAACAGCATCTCGGGAAACGCTATCCGGATTCGATCGGCAGGAATGGCGAAGGCGACGTTTTCAAGATTGTCCCGGCCGGAGCTGATGATGCCGATGACTTCCCCCAGAGCATTGATGAGCGGGCCGCCGGAACCGCCATGTCCGCTGGGAGCGGATGTCTGAATGAGTCCAGCCGGCCCGAGTGCCGCCATTCGCGTGCCGCGCTGCAGCCCACTGACGATGCCGGTCGACACAGTACTGGTCAGACGGTCGGGACTTCCGATGACCAGAGTCGGCTCACCGAGCATCAGATCGTGACTCCGTCCGATCGGGATGGATGCCAGAGATTCGTGTGCCGGAATCTTCACAAGTGCGATGTCGGCGAACGGATATCTCGCGACAACCTGAAACGACGCGGACTTTCCGCTCGCCAGCGTCACCCTCCGCTGAACCGTGTCCTGAGCGAGCACATGGTTGTTGGTCAGAACAAAGCCCTGCGTGCCGATGACCAGTCCACTGCCGGACGACAGCCCGAGCGATCCATCGTCCCTTCTCACGACATTCTGCAGCATAACCGTCGCCGGCAAAGCCTTCTCAACCAGCCGCACGGTCTCTGTACGTCGCGGGCTGTCTGGATGAATGTGACCGTCACCTTTGCAGTGAAGACACGGCAGTAGCACCAGAACGGTCAGCAGGCTCGCGGTGATCCGGGTCATTCTTTCTCCAGAATCCAAAGGTGCTGCGCATCACTCAACGCACACTACTGAATTGGAAAGCCGGCAAAAGAGAATCATGACGAAAGGCAAGTCTGATTTCACGTGGCAGACTAATGACGCCAGTGGCGCAACAACGCTGATCCCGGGCGTATGGTACCATCCCGGTTCTTCCTGACCGGAGAGCGCCACTTCGGCGCTGTGTTCTGGTAAGCGTTCCGCACAGAGCGGCGCTGTCCGGACAGCATCTCGGAGATCATGCAATGACAGCAGTGCTTACCCGAAATCAAACCTGTCAGCAGCCGATCTTCCCCGATCTCAGCCGGCGAGCTTTTCTTCGGACGGGGCTGGCTCTGGGCGGTGGGATCGTCATTGGTGATCTGCCTCGCTTTGCGGCGCTTGCTCAGGAGCCAATGGAACCGCGTGCCCGGGCTATCATCCACGTCTTTTTGCCAGGTGGAATTGCGCATCAGGAGTCGTTCGATCCAAAGCCTGCAGCGCCGATCGCCTATCGGGGAGACGCCGAGGCCATCTCTACAAAGCTGCCGGGAATCCCGTTCACAAAGTATCTCCCTAAGACCGGGCAGACACTCGATCGGATGACGCTGTGTCGCGCGGTGACACACCTGCTGGCAGACCACACGGCTGGCGTCAATCTTCTGTGGACCGGTTACGGCCCGAGCCCGGTTGTTCAATACCCCAGTGTGGGCAGCGTCGTGTCTCACAAGCTGGGCTCACGCAACGAACTGCCCCCATACATCTGCATCCCGGACCGGCCCAACCAGTCGGCCGGCAGCGGGTACCTCAATTCGGCCTTTGGCCCTTTCACGACTGGCAGCGATCCACTCAAGCCGGACTTCCAGGTGCGCGATCTGGCGCCGTCTGGCAGCGTGGACGAACGGCGGCTGGCGCGGGCTCGACGGATTCTGGAGTCGGGCAACCGCGATCTCGAGGGACGCTCAAAGGACGAGGTTCTGCAGTCCATCGATGCGTTTTACACCCGGGCATGGAAGATGATCACATCACCCGCGACGCGCCGGGCGTTCGACCTGAAGTCAGAGTCGAGCCAGACCCGCACCGCTTACGGTCCACAGGGATTGCGGATGCTGGCGGCTCGACGACTGGTTGAGTCAGGCGTGCGATTCGTGGCGCTGGAGTACGGGACCTGGGACAACCACTTCAACATCACGCCGTCGATTCGCGAGCAACTGCCGCCCTTCGATCAGGCGTTTGCGGCACTGATTACCGACCTTGACGAACGGGGGCTGCTGGACGACACGCTGGTGGCCGTTACCACCGAATTCGGCCGCACGCCCAAGGTCAATGCGAACCGCGGGCGCGACCACTGGTCGCGAGTCTTCAGCGTGCTGCTGGCAGGCGGCGGAGTGCGTTGTGGGTACGTCCACGGAGCCAGCAGTCCGACAGCCGAGGAACCACAGGACGCTGCGATCACTCCTCAAGACCTGCTCGCGACGGTTTACCGGCTGGCGGGCATCGACGCCTCGCGCGAACTGATGACTCCAGGCGGACGCCCGGTCGAGATTGTTAAGAACGGATCGGTGATCGATGAAATCCTGGCATAGTCGATGGCAGCCATCTGTGTTCCTCGTTCTCGTTGTGCTCGCTGTCTTCGTGCGCCCGTGCATAGCTCAGTCCGAAGCCCGACACATCCGGCAGGTCAGTCCCCGCAGCGGGCAACTCGGCAGGAATGTCCCGGTCACGATCACCGGCGGAAGGCTGAACGAAGCGCAGGAAGTGCTGTTCTATTCGCCAGGTCTGACTGCAGTTGACCTCAAGCCATCCGAAGATGGAGAAGTGCTGAAGGCAACAGTCCGCATCGCTCCAGACTGCCGCATCGGTGAGCACACTCTTCGCGTCCGCACGACCGAAGGTCTGACGACGATGCACACATTTTATGTCGGACCACTGCGTCATATCTCCGAACAGGAAAAGCAGACGACGTTTGAAGCACCGCAGAACATTCCACTCAACGTGACCGTAGACGGAATGGTCTCGGCTGTCGGCGAGGTCGACGTTTACCGCGTGCAGTGTTCCAAAGGCGACCCGCTGGTCGTCGAAATGCAGGCCGTCCGCCTGGCTCAGAGACTGTTTGACGGCTACGTCGCGATCCATGATCAGACCGGTCGGGTTATCGCGGAATCTGATGACACCGGACTCGGACACCAGGACCCGATCGCCCGGTGTGCGATACCAGCCGATGGTCTGTACTCGATCGCCGTGCGTGAGGCCGGGTTCGGTAACGAGGGTGATTACAAAGGTCCGACGGGACGTTACCTGCTGCACGTAGGCACGTTTCCACGTCCGCTAAGCCTGATTCCCGCTGGAGGAGCGCCAGGACAACCACAGGCATTCCACTTACTGGGCGAAGTGGACGGCGACCGATCGCAGACAGTTCGGTTACCGGCGCTGACCGCGACGAATTTCGGAATGACCGGAGTGGTGGCCCGCCGCGGCGATCTGGTTGCTCCGACTCCGAATCCAGTTCGCGTTTCGTCTCTGACGAATGTGCGTGAAAACGAGCCCAACGACGCCACAGATCAGGTTCTGAAAACCGCGATCGAATTGCCGGCCGCGTTCAATGGAGTCCTCTCACAAAACGGCGACGTGGACACATTTCACTTCCGCGGCAGTAAAGGCAAGAGGTTTGTGATTCAGGTTTACGCTCGCCGCATCTGGTCACGCCTCGATTCAGTGCTCAGCATTCATCGGGCTGACGGAACGGAAATCGCCGCCTGCGACGATATCACGCGTCACGAACGTACTGCGATGTTTCGCTACAACGGGCATCATGCCGGGTGGTTTGCTCAGGACAGTCTGATCCACTGGACAGTTCCCGAAGACGGCGAGTATTTCGTTCGGGTTCGTGACCAGTTGAAAAAGGGTGGTGTCGATTATCACTACCGGATTGAGGCTGCGCCGACCGAACCAAACGTGTTTCTGTGGGTCAAGCGCGACCCGCCGTACTGGCGAGGCACCCCCGGGCAAACGATCTCTGTACCACGTGGAAACCGGTACGCGGCTTTGCTAACGCATCGCAAATTCGAGACGTCGGACCCGCTTCATGTCAAACCGGACACACTGCCGGAAGGCGTTTCGTTTTCCGCGCCGCAACTCACGGACCACGCGGTCCCGATGCTTTTTAAGGCTGAGGTAGACGCTCCGCTGGCCGCCTCGCTGACACGTTTCCGTAGCCGGAATTCGGACGGCTCGCCGGTTGCCTCGACGTTCGAGCAAACTGTGTTTTACGGGCTGAACCCGCCCAACTACTGCTTTTACGGAGTCGACAACGACCGGCTGGCCGTAGCCGTTGCGAAGGAGTATCCAGTACGGCTGGAACTGACTCCGCCGCGGAACCCGCTTCCGCAGAACGGGCTGCTCAAGCTGAAGGTGGTCGTCGAATCCGAACTGACCAAACCGCATCCACCACGAATCTCAATGCTCTATAACCCGCCCGGTGTCAGCTCGAACCTGACTGAGCGGATCGAACCCGGCCGGCACACCCTCGAATTCATCCTCGAAGCCGACCGCGAGGCAAAGACGGGTGAATGGCCCATCGCCATCATCTCGCGCGTTGCCGAGCAGCTTCGCGGTGGTGGAGTCTCAACAACCATCGAAACACTGAGAGTTATCCCTGCATACGTCGACGGTGAAATCGAACGGACAGTCGTCAAGCTGGGTTCGAAGGCAGCGGTGATCTGCCAGTTGGACCAGAAGAGCCCGTTCCACGGGCCAGCCACGATCCGCCTGCGTGGTCTGCCTGACGGAGTCCGATCGGTGCCACAGCGCATCGATTCCACAACCAGTACGGTTTCGTTGGAAGTCACTGCCGACGCGTCAGCCACCGTGGGAACTCACGCGACACTGTCCTGCGAAGTGGCGATCGGATCCGGCGACGATCCAGTCATGCAGCGCGTCGGACTGGCCGGAGTGCTGGTGATTCAGGAATGACCATAGCCGCAGAGCAATCACCATGAGACACGATCGGTTGAACTTATCTGTGACCTGAACGACAAAAAACTACCGGGTTCACAATTCAAGAAGCCCGGTTTTTTCGAGAAGCTGGGCTTCTCACGCGGTAACCTATTGTTGAGCGAGTCCTAACTGTGACCCGAACCCTGTACATCTGCCTGACACTTTCGGTCACTGTCTCGTCACGAGGCGACGATTCACCGGCCGCAACGATGCAGGTGTTTCCCCAGAAGTTCGAGCTGACCGGTCCGAACGCCTTTCAGTCATTCGTCATTCAGTCAACACAGGCCGACGGAATCACACGGGACGTTACGAACCGTGTCCGGGTTTCGATCTCGGGTGCAAAGATTATCTCGCGGACTGCCAATCTGCTCCGTGCGCACAGCAACGGTCAGGCTCGTTTGAACGTCGACTTCGACGGCAAGCGTGTCGTCGTTCCCATCACAGTTTCCCGTTACGAGCAACCGCAGCTGGTCAGCTTCCGCCGCGACGTGATGCCTGTGCTGATGAAGGCCGGCTGCAACTCGGGAGTGTGTCACGGTGCCTCGCGCGGCCAGAACGGGTTCCGGCTGTCGGTGTTTGGCTTCGATCCGAAAGCCGACCATTTCCGGCTGACGCGAGAACGGATCGGCCGGCGCGTCAACCTTCTCGATCCTCGCAGCAGCCTGATCCTGAAGAAGGCGACCCAGTCGATCGCTCACGGTGGCGGCCGGCGATTCGATGCGGACAGTGAGCTGTATTCGATTCTGCACGACTGGCTGTCGAATGGTGGTCGTGATGATTTCGCCGACGCGCCCGTTGCGACACATGTCGAACTGTTTCCTTCCGGCGCGGTGCTTGAAAGCAACGGTGACACGCAGCAGCTTGTTGTCCGCGCCCGTTACTCGGACGGCAGCGAACGCGACGTTACGTCGCTTACTGTGTTTTCTTCGAATGATCCGGCCGTGGCCGCCGTCGACGGAACTGGACGAGTCAACTCGCTGCGTCGCGGCGAGTCATTCATCCTCGCGCGATTCGATGCCTTTTCAGTTGGCATGCCCGTCATCGTCGTGTCGCGGGACCAGTCATTCGAGTTTCCTGACACGCCCGAACACAACGAAATCGACACGCTTGTCTACCGGAAACTCCGCAAACTGAGGGTGGCCCCATCCGAACTGAGCGGCGACCGGGAGTTTCTTCGACGTGTCACGCTCGACATGATCGGGCTGCTGCCGACGCCCGAGGAGTACGACGAATTCCTCGCGGACGGCGATCCCCGCAAGCGGAAGCGGGTCATCGACGAGTTGCTCGAACGACCGGAATTCAGCGACCTGTGGGTCATGAAGTGGGCCGATCTGCTGCAGATCAACCGGCTGAAGGGCGGCTTCTTTCCGTGGCTGCGTAACAACTACGTGGCCAACGTGCCTGTCGACGAAATGGTCCGCGAACTGCTGACGGCCGAAGGTGGCTTTTTTCGCGATCCGCCGGCTCAGTACTTTCGCAAAGTCGGCAAGCCGAAGGAGCTGGCCGAGAACGTCGCGCAGGTTTTCATGGGAGTACGCATCCAGTGTGCTCAGTGTCACAATCACCCGTTCGATCGCTGGACGATGGATGACTACTACGGCTTCGCCGCGTTTTTCACTCAGCTTGGCTCAAAGCGAAACTGGGAAGACACACGCGAGAAGATCGTATTCAACACAGGCACGGGGGACATGAAGCACCCCAATGACGACCGCATCATGTCGCCGAGCTTTCCCGATCGAACGGTGCCGGACATTGCCGGCCGTGACCGCCGAGCCGTGCTGGCCGAATGGCTGACGTCTGCGGACAACCCGTATTTCAGCCGCAACCTGGCCAACATTGCGTGGGCCCAGTTCTTCGGACGAGGCATCGTCGAACCGGTCGACGACGTCAGGGTCAGCAACCCCGCTGCGAACGACCCGCTGCTCGACATGCTCGCGCGACGACTGGTCGGCTACGGCTACGACTTCCGCCGGTTGATCCGGGACATCTGCACCTCGCGGACGTACCAGCTGTCGTCCCGCACCAGCCCGACGAACGCCTTCGACAAGCGCAACTTCTCGCACTCGACCATTCGCCGGCTGCGAGCCGAGGTCCTGCACGACATCATCTGCCAGGTGACTGAAAGTCCCAGCCAGTTTGGGGGTTTTCCTCTGGGAACGCGCGCGACGCAACTACCGGTCAGTTCGATCTCGAACCATTTCCTGCAGACGTTTGGTCGCTCAACACGTACAACAGTCTGCGCCTGCGAAGTTGATGTCGAGCCAAATCTGTCACAGGTATTGCACCTTATCAACAGCGACACAACGTGGGGCAAGATCGCCTCAGGTTCCATGATCTCACGGTTACTGAAACAGCGGGGTGGAAACCCACTGTCCGTCGCCGAGTCTCTTTACATCCGCTGTCTGACGCGACCTCCCACCCCCGCAGA
>CAYSJO010000888.1:0-8960 GCA_964431285.1 uncultured Planctomycetaceae bacterium | reverse complement strand
CCCCCCCCCCCCCCCCTCCTCCTTCCCCGGCGCCCCGCCCCCCGCTCCTGTGCCTGATCCGGTTCGGGTACTGGCGCCGGTGTTGTGGGCGTTGCCGGATTCTGCGCGATGGTTTCGGGCTCTTGTTCGTTCGAGCCACCTCCAAAGATTACGACGGCCAGAATCACGATAAACAGAGTGGCACCACCACCGATCGCTGCAAATGCCCACGGTGGAATTCCTGTTGACGCTCCCTTCTTAGAGCGTCGGCCGCCGCGTTTCCGCTGATTGTGTGCGGGGCGTCTGGAACCGCCTCGCGGTCGGGCCGCGCGGTCCGGGATATAGAGTTCGGCTCCACAATCCGGACAACGGCCGCGGCGTCCCGCATGTTCGTCACGGGCTTTGAATTCGTAAGCACATTCGTCGCATTCAACTCGGATTGCCATGAGGGGCCCTCTCTCTGGCTACGCCGACACTACCAGACAGCGTCCTCCGAACTTCGATCGCCGAGTTCAGATGTAGAATCGACTACGAAAGAACAGCGAATGACAGAGAAATTCAATCCTGAGCGTGCGTAGTCAACGATACGCTTGCGCACGCGACGCGGCCAGCCTACATATGTTCGGTTCTGAATTCCAGTAGGGATAACTGTTCATAAAAATCACAACTTCCTTACTTCAGCTGTCAGGCATACTCTACGGCGATAAAGAGTGAACGAGTCCGAGCACGGCGCGAGGGACAGATGATTGACGCGTTTACGGCGGCCGTGACTGCCATCGCAGGGCTGATGGTTTTCATGTGGTTACTGAGTATCCCGTTGAAGAACGTCAGCATTGTGGACATCGGCTGGGGGATCGGCTTTGTGCTGGTTGCCTGGGCATGCTTCTTCTTTGCCCAGGGAGACCCCGACCAGCCCTGGGAAGCGCGTGTTCTGACAACACATTTTTTTGAGATCGGCCCGTTCCAATGGCATTGGTCGGATCACACGTCTTCCACTGCCCCTTTGCTTTTGCCACTGCTTGTCACTGTGTGGGGACTTCGCCTCGCAGGTTATCTGGCGTGGCGCAATATTGGTAAGCCGGAGGACTACCGGTACGTCGCGATGCGTGAGAAAGCCGGTGCGTCGTTCGTCTGGTCCAGCCTGTTGCGAGTGTTTGTGCTGCAGGGTGTTGTAATGTGGGTTGTCGCATTGCCGCTCCAGGCGGCTGCAGCAAAACCCGCCCGGCATGCATATCTTATTCTGGTCGGTCTGGGCACTGGGGTCTGGGCTATCGGACTGTTCTTCGAAGCCGTCGGCGACTGGCAACTTGCTCGATTCAAGTCCAACCCGGCCAACAAAGGTCGCGTCATGGACCGCGGACTATGGCGATACACGCGGCATCCCAACTACTTCGGTGACTTCTGCGCGTGGTGGGGACTGTGGCTGGTGAGTCTGGGAATCAGCGACTACTCCGTGACGTGGTGGACGATCATCAGCCCGGCCATCATGTCGTTTTTTCTGATCAAAGTTTCCGGGGTCGCCCTGCTGGAAAAAGCGATGAAGAAACGCTCGACCGAATACGAAGAGTACATCGCCCGCACGCATTCGTTTTTCCCCTGGTCTCCCAGGCGATAGGGTTGAGCACTTCCCCTGAAGCCGATGAGAGCGAACTGTTGTGGGACGGTCAGGAGACCCGGCCACAACAAGGTGTAGTCCCCCTGCAACTGATGAGTGCCATCATGACGCTGTTGCGACGCCTCCCCCTATGCATTGCCTGCTGGTTCGCTCTGGTCTCGACCGCAGGCGCTCAGGATTCGGCACCCGTTGTCACTGCGCCGCAGGGCCTGACGCCGGTCGATTGGATGCTCATTGTGCTGTATGCCGGGTCAACGCTTTGGCTCGGATGGTTCATCGGCCGCAAGCAGCAAAGCTCACGTGAGTACTTCATTGGCAGCGGGCATATCCATCCGGTGCTGATCGGTGTGTCGATGTTCGCCACGTTGTTGAGCACGATTTCGTATCTGTCGATGCCTGGTGAAGCACTCGGTAAGGGCCCAGGCTTCATGACCAGCATGCTGGCCTATCCCGTCCTGTTCTTCATCGTGGGCTGGTGGCTGCTGCCGGTCTACATGAACCAGCGAGTCACCAGTGCATACGAATTACTTGAGGCGAAACTCGGTGGCAGCGTGCGGCTGCTGGGGGCGTCGATGTTCATTGTGCTGCGGCTGGTGTGGATGGCGCTGCTGGTGTACCTCACTGCCAAAGCCATGAGCATCATGATGGGGCTCGACCCGAAATGGGTACCCGCCATTGCTCTGGCAGCCGGACTGGTGGCTGTGATCTATACATCGATCGGCGGTCTACAGGCCGTCGTCATCACCGACTGCATGCAGACAGTGCTGTTGTTCGGCGGAGCCCTGCTGGTCATCGGTGTCATTACTTTCGATCTCGGGGGATTCGGATGGTTTCCCACGCAATGGGATCCCAACTGGGACACTCAACCACTGTTGCCGGTGGTGGCAGATGATGACCCGAGGCTCCTGGAATCGGGAGACTCCGAGAACGCAGCATTGACGGAAACTGAGGCAAACATCGAAGCAGAGCCGAAGGAAGAATCTTCGCTCGAACCAGTCGTCAGTTTCATGCGCCGCATGGGCGTTGACGTCGGAATCCGAGTCACAGTGCTTGGTTCGATCCTGAACTTCCTGATCTGGTACGTGTGTACGACCGGGGGAGATCAGACTTCAGTTCAGCGGTTCATGGCCACGACCGATCTGCGTGCGGCTCGACGCGCCTATGCCGTCCAGCTTCTGGTGGCCACAGTCGTCGGTGTGACACTGGGCATCGTCGGATTCGCCATGCTTGGCTACTTCTCGGCACACCCGGAGTTGATCCCCGCCGGAATGGACCTGAAGGACGACGCCGACAAGTTCTTCCCGCACTTCATTGCGTATCACCTGCCGGCCGGAATCTCTGGACTGGTCGTGTCGGCGATGTTTGCAGCAGCCATGTCGAGCATCGATTCGGGAGTGAACTCAATCACCGCCGTAGTGATGACGGACTTCGTCGACCGCTTTCGGCTGGAACCGCTGAATGAAAAACAGCACATGCGACTGGCGCGTTACCTGGCATTTGCGATCGGAGGGTTTGTGGTTGCGACGAGTTCACTGATGGAACACGTCCCGGGCAACATCACGTCAGTCACACAGAAAACATCCAATCTGCTGACAACGCCGATCTTCGGGCTGTTCTTCTTCGCGTTGTTCGTACCCTTCGCGACACCCGTCGGAGTCTTCGCTGGCGCCTTTGCCGGAACAGCGACCGCGGCACTGATCGCATTCTCCGGTCCGATCTTCGGCATGGATCCGGTGACCGGACTCGATCCGGTCAGCTTTCAGTGGATCTCACCAACTGCAGTCGTCGTCAACATCATTGTCGGC
Organism: uncultured Planctomycetaceae bacterium; assembly: GCA_964431285.1. GTDB lineage: Bacteria > Planctomycetota > Planctomycetia > Planctomycetales > Planctomycetaceae > CAUZFZ01. The sequence goes on along the minus strand of CAYSJO010000888.1, from coordinate 5,561 downwards.
TGCGTGGTCAGCCTGGCGACAGGGGGTCGCCCATCGCAGCGGGGCGAGTCAACTTAGGCACTGTTTCACAACTGCCGCTGAGGAGGTCTCGCGCGACCTGAATTGCTGGGTAGCTGGAGTCGCAAGACTTCAGACTTTCCGAACTCTTGCGAGTCCGGCTACATGTCCGATCAACTCTGGTTGACCACTAGAACGCGTCAAAGGCTTCCCAGAGCCGATTGAATTCATTTTCGAAGGGACGCACCAAACGCCGGTCATCCGTAATCAGAAAATTCTCTTCGTTGTGTTCTGACGCGGACCGGGTCCAGTTGTAGCTGCCCGTCAGCAGTCGACTCCGGTCAAAGATGGCGAATTTGTGATGCATGTGATTCGGCTTGGCATCCACCTTCACCGGAATACCCGCAGCAGCCATACGCTCGGTATCAGAGCCGAGATCGTGAGCTTTGTCGTTGTCCGAGATAACTCGTACAGCCACGCCGCGACGGTGCGCGTCCAGAATCTGCGACGCCACTCGATCATCGGTAATCGTAAAGACGCAGATGTCGACCGCCTGACGGGCCGACTTCAACAGGCTGGCAATACGTTGCCAGCAGTCATCGCCTGGGGTAAAGCACGCTTCGACGTCGGTCGCAGCAGCGGGCGGAGCCGCAGATCGTCGGAGGACTTTAGAAACATCTTCCAGCCACTCAATTACAGACGACGAGTTGACGGGATCGATGGTGTCTCGCGCTAACTGAAACGTAATGCTGTGACAAAGGGCCTGGTCGGACTCGTCGAGTTCCGCATCCTCGAGTCGACTGGTTAGCGCTTTGCGTTCTGAGCGTGACAGCCGGTAATCGTCGAGTGTTTGAGTCAGAATCGATTTCAGTTCGTCGGGGCGCATCGATCAGCCTGTCGGATTGTGGAACATCTTCAGGTTGCAGCTCGGAGTACATTCCGGTGCGATCTGTCATCATCGGAATACATTGTGATCTTTGGAGCAACCTCGATGGACTTTCTGAGCGGATTTCCCGTGATCACGGAACTGCCGGTCCAGTGGGGCGATCAGGACGCACTCGGCCACGTGAACAACGTGGTCTTCTTCCGCTGGTGGGAGACGGCCCGCATTGACTACTGCCGTGAAATCGGACTGATGCGCGACGACGCATCACTCGCCATTGGCACCGTTCTGGCCGCGATGCAATGTGACTTCCGTCGCCAACTGGCGTTCCCCGACACAGTGCGCATCGGTTCGCGACTGGTCGGGGTTGGCAACAGCAGCATCCGCATCGAGCACCGACTGATCAGTCTGACTCAGAACGACATCGCCGCCGAAGCAGTCTCGACGATTGTCGCGTTCGACTTCCAGAAGCAGGTATCCCTCCCCGTACCAGACGACATGCGGGCTGCAATGCGAAAGCTCGAATCAGGTCGGACTATCGAAGGGCTTGGCTGAGAGCAGTTTCCGAAAAGCCCAAACGAACTCCGCCGGATCAATGACGGAAATGTCTCCGGCTGGTGAAGATCATGGCCATACCGTGTTCGTTACAGGCGGCGATCACCTCATCATCTTTGACCGAGCCACCCGGCTGAATGACTGCCGTGATGCCTGCTTTTGCCGCCTCGTCAACACCGTCGCGAAACGGGAAGAATGCGTCGGAAGCGACGATGCCACCCTTACTCCGTTCATCCGATTTACGGGCGGCAATCTCTGCGGAATCCAGCCGGCTCATCTGACCGGCACCCACGCCCACGGCCATGCCATCGGCCGCATAGACGATGGCGTTGGACTTCACATGCCTTCCAACCAGCCAGCCGAAGTTAAGATCGCGGAGTTCCTCGTCGGTCGGCTGACGTTCCGTGACGACTTTCCATTCGTCCTGAGGATCGGGTTGGTCATCGCGGTCCTGCACCAGCAGTCCTCCGGAAACCCGGCGGAATTCCAGTGTTGTTGACGACGGTGACATCATCTCGGGAAGATGCAGCAGACGGACATTTTTCTTCCATTTCGGTCGCGTGGTCAACGCTTCAAAGGCTTCATCTGAGTATCCCGGACACAGGATCGCTTCGACGAATCGACCGGGCTCGCAGAGTTTCTCGGCGGTGGCCAGATCGAGCTCACGGTTGAAGCTGATGATCGAGCCGAATGCGCTGACGGGGTCTCCGGCGTACGCCTTTTCAAACGCCTCTGCGAGTGTGGCGCCGATTGCGCATCCGCAGGGGTTGTTATGTTTGAGAACTGCGGCCGCCGGTTCCGAGAACTCGCGAGCGATGTTGAGCGCTGCGTCCAGGTCGAGCAAGTTGTTGTACGACAACTCCTTACCGTTGAGCTGTTCAGCAGCGGCAATCGTCATTTGTGAGAAACCAGGTTCAACATAAACGGCGGCCCGTTGATGCGGGTTCTCGCCGTATCGCAGTGTGGATCGTTTCTCGAAACTGAGCCCCAATGTGGCGGGAAAGGCGGTCTCGTCACTGTCGTCTGCCAGCAAACTCTGCATGTAGTTGGAAATCGCCCGGTCATAGCGGGCGGTCATCTCGAACGCAGCCGCGGCAAGTTCCCGTCGAAAGCCGTCATCCAGTCTGCCAGATTCCCCGAGTACTGTCAGCACACGCTCGTACTGTGCTGGCGAGCTGACGATTCCAACGTATGCGTGATTCTTCGCGGCCGATCGGACCATGCTGGGTCCGCCAATGTCGATGTTCTCGATCGCATCGGCCACGCTGACGTCCGGCTTCGCAATGGTCTGCTCGAACGGATAAAGATTTACGACCACCAGCTCGAACGGAATGATCCCGTGTTCGGCAATCGCGGCCGCATCGCCTGGCAGGTCTGGACGCCCGAGGATTGCGCCGTGAACTTTGGGATGCAGTGTTTTCACGCGGCCGTCCATGACTTCCGGAAAGCCCGTATAGCTCGACACATCAATGACCGGAACGCCAGCGTCTTCGAGAAAACGGCGTGTGCCACCGGTCGAGACAATCTCAAAACCCAGTGCGACCAGACCACGTACAAACGTGTCCAGTCCCGATTTGTCACTCACACTGACCAAAGCACGACGAGAAGCAGAATCTGTCACGGGAATCCTTCTGAGTCTTGAACACGCAGCCAACTGGCAAGGAAAAAAGCGGTTGGCGGAGTTCTCTCAGATTCGCGACGGGATTTCCAGGACTGCTCAGATTCGGCTTATCCGCTCAGAACAGAGTGATTTGCGGACTTATTTCAAACGCTCAAAATACCGCAGCATTTCGATGTCCAGCATGCGCAGATTGTCGCCAAAGGACTCGCGAAAAACGTTCACGCGACGCTGCGCGGTGAGTTCCCCCGACACTGCCGGCGACGCCATCCGCTTCAAGAATTCGGCGTACTTGCGCGGACGGGTTTCGATAAGCCAGAACGACAGCGCCCAAGCTTGAGCGTATGCATTGCTCGTATCGGAATGGAACGGGGAATCGTCCTGGATGAACTGTTCGATGTACGACTCGGGCCGGGTCCCATCGACAAATCGCCGGAAGGCGTACAGCCAGCCCACGTTGACTCGTTTCATAGCGGACGGGGCTGTGGCGTGTTTTTCCATGCCGGGAGTTTCAAACACAGTCGCGAGTCCTTCGACAATCCACTTGGGATTAGAGCCCGTGCGATTGTGCAGTCCCAGGTTGTAGCCGAGCTGGTGCGTCGCTTCGTGGACCATCGTTTCGCGCAGGTCTGCATCGATGCCAGACCGAAGAGCCACCTCATCGGAATCACCGAACGCCCAGGCCCAGGGGTCCTTGACGACAAACGGATTCGTACTCGTGTGCGTGTCTTTCAGAGCGTCAGCGAAAAGTCTCTCGCCTGCAGATGCCGCACTGCCCGGCAGTGACGATACGTTGCGACTACGATTCACGTACATGATCACTCGGTTGTGTCGGGACCAGTAATATCCCAGCACACCAGTCCCGACACGCGCGTTTTCACCATGGGCAAACTGCATGAATTCCCGCTGGCTCTTCAGGATCACAGCGATCAACGGAAACTCGGGGTCGGGAATCTTGAAGCCGCGTACTGCGAAATACATGTGGAAGCGCCGCCATGTCTGCTCGAAGACATTGACGTAATCGCGAGTCTTACCGGTTGGCGCACACACGATGTAGTGACGAGTTGTCGAAACCTCATACCCTTTGCCGAATTCCTTCAGCAATTTGTATTTCAGCTCACGGACAGTGTGTGGCGAAAAACGCGACGACACACGCCGGAATTTTGTGACATCTTCAAGATCGATTGTGTGCATCCGGCCGGAGCGATCGTAAAGCACACACCAGTTCTTGCCTCGATCGGCGATTCGGCCTTCGTACTTGTCGTCACCCACCCGCAGTTCAACGGTGGGCTGAGTGTTGGCGGCAACAGCCGGGGAGTCTGTCAGGAGAGTCAGCAGAGTCAGGACTGACAGCAAGGTGCGCGAGGCACCCTTAGCGACACATCTATTCGGCAGGTGGCCAGAGAGTTCAGATGCATCGGCGGAAAATCGGCCAACATTCGATGGCGCAACGTCATTGGGGTTAGTCATGGTCGTCGGCAAAGTCGGTAGGCTCAAAGGTGGCTCAAGCGTCCAGGCGACTGCAAGCGACGTCCATCCTCGCAATTATACCTCGCGGTCGTGCAGCACGCCGGGACTCGCCCCTGATTGCCAACCGGTTGCCGGTCCACAGACTGCTGCACTCCGTTGCAACACCGTGTCATGCCAATCCTGACTTGCAGTCAAAACGCACGACACGCGACACGATGCGTCATCCGAGCCTGTTGTTAATCGACTTGTTGAGGCGAAGTTCCGCGTGTCACTTCGATTGTCGAATGATGAATGTCGATTGTTGATTTTCGAAGTGACGAGGGTTGTTGGAACTCGTTGCCAGGACGGCTGAGTCGGCGGAAGACATCCAATTCAGACACCTCGCAAATCAACAATCATCAATCAAACCCGCACCACCAGTTGTTGCGACGATTTTCGGGTCATTCAGCCGGAATGTCGGATTCCGAGACGCGCACTGCGCGGCCGCTTTCTGCAGCCGTATAGATCGCGAATACCGTTTGCAATGCCCGCAGGCTGTGGGCGCTGGAGATCGGCGGGTCACTCATGTCGGCACACGCCTTGACCGCAGCTCGCACGAATGGGGTGTAGCCGCGTGGTTCTTTCGAGCCTTCCCAGGTCTGGACTTCGCGGGCTTTCGGATCCTTTGTTGAGTACCACTCCAGCGGCTGAGCTTTCATCGGCTCGAGGTGCAGCCACCCGGTCGAGCCCCATATCTTCATATGCGAATGGTAGCCGCGGTCGAGGTAATAGCCGGACGTCACTGTGCCGAGCATTCCATTGTCAAACTGCAACGCAGCAGTGGCCGAGTCCTCGATGTCGATCGGCTGGCCACCGATGTTGGCTGTGAATCCGGCGACAGATTTGATGTCAGCTCCCGTCAACTGCATCGCAAGGTCGAGCCAGTGAATACCCAGCCAGATCAAGTGTCCGCCACCAGCTCGGTTTTTCTGTGCAAACCACTGACTGTGGTAGCTCGACCTCGTCAGGCGCGTCTGATCGGCGATCAGGTGCATGTCG
>CAYSJO010000887.1:0-8601 GCA_964431285.1 uncultured Planctomycetaceae bacterium | reverse complement strand
GTTGCAGTGCCAGTCGTGTAGCGCCGCTACACGCAACGAGAGTTAGGAGGTGGCCCGTAATGCCCAGATATCGAACACCGCACAAGACGGATGGTCCTGGTATTGGGAAGAAGCTGCGAGGTCAGGACCTCGCTAAGCGATTGGATGAGCTAGCCGACATGGCCGGGCACCACCACAGTGAAGTAGCCCGTCATTGGGCGGGTTGGTTGAACCATGCGAAAGAGGCCGGTGGCGCTTTGCTGGAAGCGAAACGTCGGCTGGGCCACCGCAAAAAATGGAGCAAATGGCGAAACCGGAACATCATCAACACCATGTCCAAAGAAACGTCCTGCAATTACATGCGAATCGCCAGGGAATGGGATGATGCTCGGCTGGTTCATGCCCGGGCGAGTGGTGTGAAACTAGACAGCATCCGGTCGGTCTTGCGGGTGTTGCGTGGCGAACCAATACCCGAAATGGATCCCTGCGACCAACGACCGACCGAGGACGACACGGAATACTTCCTTCGGATGGAGGAGTACCACAAAAGTCCTGAAGGGATAGCACGAGTGGTAAAGGACAGGCGTGATCGCATTCGGAAGACGCTGCGACGGGAGTTCGCAAGTAGACTGCGCACGCTCAATGATGCGGAATTACAAGTGCTGTCAGAGAATGTCGATGAATACTGGTTCGATAAACTATTTGACGGTATCCGTAATCTGTCCTTTGCACTGTTTGGTGATGACGATGAATACAACAACACGCCAGACCGGAAAGCCGCAAGAAAAATCAAGCAAGCACTAAACAAGACTCGAATGACGTGAGGCCGTCAGGCAACCGTGCAGCACCCCGCCCTGAAACGCAGCCGGTCAGTGTAAAAAGCCATCCCTGTCTGAGGCGGTGCCCAGCAGCGACGGGATGCAAGGACGGATTCTGGCCGGAAATGTGTAATGCGTGATCAAGTCTCGACTCTTAACAGGATGGGCCTATCCTCTATTGCACGTGTGTTCCTTAGTGCCCGCCTGCAGAAGGGGATTGCCATGAAGTACACAGCCATTTATTCCCGGGTATCAACAGCCGAGCAGACCCACGACAGCCAGATCCCTGACCTGACGCGTTGGGTCGAAGCGCATGCCGTCCCAACCCAGTGGTATCAGGACACCGCAAGTGGACGCACCATGCAGCGACCTGACTGGCAGAGGCTTTGGGCTGACATCATGGCGGGGCGTGTTGCTGCGGTTGTCGTCTGGCGTCTGGACCGCCTGGGACGCACAGCAGCTGGGCTGACCACGTTGTTCGATGACTTACAGCGTCGGAAGATGAATCTGGTCAGCCTGCGTGATGGTCTGGATCTGGAGACTCCGTCCGGTCGTTTGATGGCCAACGTGCTGGCTTCCGTGGTCCAGTTTGAGGCAGAGGTCATCAGTGAACGAATACGGGCTGGGATCGCCACGGCTAAAGCCAGCGGTAAACGCTGGGGGGGAAGCAAGCCGGGGCGTCGTAAGGTGACGGCAGAACAAATCCAGGTAATCCGGCAACTACGGGAAGGTGGGACTCCCGTCACCCGAATTGCAAAGGCCGTCTGTCTATCACGGCCCACTGTTTACGACGTCTTGAAAGCTGATTTGGACACAAAGTCTTGATGATGAGTAGTGCACGATTGCAGTCCAGACCGTGATGCGAGCATCTGGGACAGCAAGCTGGATCAACCAGAACAGGGGATGAGACGGACCTGTTACGACAGTTACTTCGAAGGAGACACAAAGAGATGACACCCAGCCAGAGCCCGTCGGTCCCGAAGGTCTACTCCTACATCCGCTTCTCCACACCGGAACAGCGTCTGGGGGACTCTGAACGACGCCAGTTGGAGGCTGCCGAAGCCTACGCGCAACGCAAGCAACTGGAGTTTGACGAGTCACCGATGATGGATGAGGGGCGAAGTGCGTACCACGGTGTCCACCGCAAGAAGGGACACCTTGGCCGGTTTATGAGGTTGATTGAAACGGGCGAGGTCCCACCCGGAAGTATCCTGATTGTTGAGAACATCGACCGGCTGAGTCGGGAAGACTTTTTGCAGGCTTTTGAAACGGTCAGACGCATCATTTCGAACAATGTTACGATTGTGACGTTGACCCCGGAGGCTGAATACAACAAGGAGTCACTGCACGGCGGACTGATCCATCAGCTGGTGGGCCAGATGCAGATGGCACACGATGAGTCGAGCAAGAAAGCTAAACGGGGTAAAGAAAACTGGAAGCAAAAACGCAAACTGGCACGCAAACAGGGGCAGGTGCTGACACGTCGCCGGCCAGCATGGCTGGGTATTGCAACGAAGGATGGTTGTGTCTTGCCAGCGGGTCACCAAGGTGGTCGTGTTGACTACAGTGAGGTCCAGTTTGTCGTGATACCCGATGCGGCCGAGGCAATCCGAATGGCATTTCAACATAAGCTGGATGGCATCGGTGCGCGGGCATCCGCTGCGAAGTTAAATGCAGATGCCCCCTGGAAGCCTCGGAACGGTTGGCGTGACAGTTACGTCAAGAAGACATTAAGCAACCGTACGGTCCTTGGTGAGTATCAACCACACGAAATTGTCGATGGAAAACGGGTGCCGAGCGGTGATGCGATCGAGGGTTATTACCCACCCATCGTCCTGCCAGAGGTCTTCTTTGCTGTCCAAGACTTCTTAAACTAGAACCGGGGGACGGGGGGCCGTAAAGACAGGGCCAGCAACCTGTTTACCCACTTGGTGAAATGTGCCTACTGTGGTGGGGCGATGCGGTTTGTGAATAAGGGCAAGCCCCCCAAAGGCCAGATGTACCTTGAATGTGACAACGGTTACCGAGGCCACTGCTGTGCCCGGCATCGTGTGCGGTATGATGAATGTGAGAGATGTGTCCTCGACAACTGCCACCGACTACGGCCGGAACTTGTGTTACCGGATGCGGATGCACAAGCCCAGCTGTGTGCGGCATTAAGGCAGCGTATCGCAGGCGGCGAGGCCGAGTTGGCAGATCTGACACAACGAATGGCAAACTACATGGACCAGATTGGTCGGACCAAAGTTGCTGCCGTGCGAGACCAGTACGAGGCACGCTTCATAAAGCTGACTCAGGACAGGTCTGAGAAGGCAAAGGTCCTTGAGTGTGATCAGCGGGAGTTGCGAACCGTCGAGAAGTCGATTACGTCGTTGCAGATCTGGAATGATCGGCTGGCTGAGTTGCGGGCAGAAATTCAAAAGGAAGGGGCCGTGACCTTACGTCTTCGGTTGCGTGCCCACCTGCGGGATCTGATTAACCGCATTGAGGTCTTTGCAGTGGGTTACGGAGCCACCGTCGCTGGTGGCACAGCTGCCTCCAAGATCCAGCTGAGCCCCCCAGCGACGGGCGAAAAAAAGGTGCGGCGCGTCCCCCCACCAAGGGCAACCAACGACGATTTTGTCGAATACATGGAAGCGATCACGGACGACTACTTCCCGCAGCAATGGCAGGACCCAACATGGCGGCCCTTCGTTAAATACCTGGCAGACTTACGGCTGACCAAGCGGGGCCGCTTCTTCCGCGTCTATTTCAAGACTGGTGCAGTGCTGGACTTTGTCCCCGATAACAGTCTTGCATCGGGAGTCGAGCTGGTGGTGGACAACGGTCGCCGGCACGGTTGGCGGTTTGTATCCCCAAAACTGGACCGTCTTTACCGCGACTTCAAAACGGTCTACAGAAAACAGCAGGAGTCCGCACAGGGAGGTAAACTGGTTACAACATGTTCAGGTGTGATCGTCGCGTCTCCCCGTGCCCGTCAGCACCCTCGTGCCCGCCGATCACCCCCAGGCTCCATCACAACGCCTCCCTCGCAGTCAGCCCGCGTTTGGACTTCGACGTCAGCCCGAACTGTGCCAGCAGGCTTCGTCCAGTGGTGATCAGGATGCCGGTGCAGTCGTTTCGCCGCCAGTCTATCCGTCTTTCCATCCATCAAGCTCGTGCAGGAAATTTTCGTCTCCTGTGTGTCCTACTGAACTGTCGTGAGACTTGTGCGCAAACGCGAGACTGCGGCCGATCAGGTCTCGGCGCTTGTCAGTGTCTCTCAGTGCGTAAGTTTGCAAAACAAACCATCCCGCATGCTGCAGCATTCCTTCGTACGCCGCTGTATCAGTCAGAATCCCCAGATTGTGAGGAGATATCAAGTGTGCACCGCCGTCCCAGACATGACAGCAGTGAGCCAAGAGTTAGTCGGTTTTCGGCGCATAAATTCCAGATGGCCTACCTACATTCATGGGGCCGTTCGAATGGGGAGCGCCACCCCCCATCGGTCTGGTCCATCCGTTTCGTGTCGCACATGGTCTTGTCGTCTGCGCGGCATCGTCCTGCCTGCCGCTGGCCGCGGGTGAACCTTTCCTGCCCGTTATGTGACCCGAGCATCGTGCTGGAACACGAACGCGAAACGCCCCGCAAGTCTTCCTGGTTCCGGCTCGGCTGGCGAAAAGAACCGAGGTAGAATTGGGAAGCGCGGCTAGGCTGATCCCCGAACGCCGGCAGTCCCACCGGCCCGCCGTGCCCTTTTTTCCGTGGGACGCTGCGAGGGACGGCGGCGTGACACCTTTGTTGGATTCGGTTGTCTTCGTTTTCTTCCGGTGCTGGCCAGACTTCGGCACGGACTTCCCATTCGATGATTTCAACCCTCTACGCGACGATGAAATCGAAACCGCTCTGAATCGGCATGCCCTGGACTGGCTTTGCACGCATCGGAACGAAGTTCGCGAACTGGCCAGGCAGCGGCGCGTCGAACGACAAGAGGCAAGCAAACGGCGGCGCGGTATATCCCGACCAGACGGTAAGTGCGGGCCTCGACCGCAGCGGCCTGTTGGCAGGCGCCGGTGCCCGGGCCGGTCAAGAGATTCTCTGTTTCGCCGCGTTGGCGACTATGCCGGATGGTTCGTTGGGAAATCCCTAGTCTTCGAGGACAAGGAGAGCGGGGATGTTAAGCCGGCAGGACCGCTTGTTGCGGTCTATCACACTTCGGATCGGGAATTTGCCGAAGAGGTCGTCTCCAGTTTGAATTGCGATTGGAGCGAATACGAGTCCGGGTATCCGCGTCGCGACTGCGACCCAGCTTCAGACGCACCTGGGGGGCTGGTTTTTCACCTCGAAACGGAACTGAATCCCCGGTTCGGCCTTCTTGATGTCCGCGACGTCTCAAGAGAGCGGTTTCGCTTGATGATGTTGCAGGTGGCGAACATGAAGGGAAACGAACCGCCCGACGTGGTTCACCCCGACGAGCGTTGAAACGCATCCGACGGGCAACTCGCTGAAGGGCAGCCTGCGTCTGGAAGTCGAGTCGCGACTGTCGAACACCGACAAGTTCACGAACGCCAGCACGACCCTGTGGTACATGTTCGCGCGGCCTTTGGATGTTGCATTCGTGGCCGGGTTCCTGGACGGCCGACAGAGTCCGGTTGTGGAATTCTTTGGACTCGACAGCGACGTGAACACGCTGGGCATGTCGTGGCGATGCTACATCGACGCTGGCTTCGCGGCTGGCGATTTCAGGTCGGCCGTGAAGAACGACGGTGCCTGATTGAAACGAGTTGTGGCGGTTCGGTTTTCCTGACTGTCCGCCGAGTGCGGCCTGCCCAGGTGTTGCAACACCTGGGCAGGCTTCTTTGTCTGGGAGTTGCTATGGAAATCGGCGACAAGCTGACCGAGTCCGAACTGGTCGAAATGTGCAGCGAAATATTCCCGGACTTTGAGCTGGAAATGTCGACGCTGAACGGTTGCCCGCGTGAGCCTGACGGACGCTTCGACCTGGTCGAGCTGGCTGCCTGGTTATTCGAGAACCTACCCCGGCGGCGTTGAATCCGCTGGCCGGATCCGCCAACTGATCCAGCATGAGCTGCATCTCATCAGTCCCCGCCCCGACGCCGGCCGATGCCTTGCGTCTCCTGCGGGCCTTCCAGAAGTCCCTCAGGCAGTTCACTGTGATTGTCCGCAGCCAGGCGCGAAAAGATCCGGTTCGTTCATTTTTCTGAAAGCCCGGCAGCCGGCGGAAAACAACGGACAGGATTTCCTGGACCACATCATCAGCATCCGGGCCCGTCATCGAATGTCGCCGCAGCCAGCCGCGTATCAGCGGCGTATACAGATCAACCATCCGCGCCCAGGACTCGTTGTCCGGACGGTCCCGGTCCTGCAGTCGCTCCAGAAGGCTCAATGAAGTGTGCGGCACGTAGTGCAGTTCCTTAGAACGCGTGCAGAAACAATTTGTAGCCTGACTCTCCGAGTCGGGCAGTGCAGGGCCCGACTCGGAGAGTCAGGCTACGGAAGTAGTTCTTAAGCGCGTCCTTATCAGATTCTCGCCGACCCGATGGCTGGCACGGTGAACAAGAATACCGAATCCGGCACGCTGATTCCGCAATCTGCTGTTTTGAAGTTAATCCTGCTCAGGTATCCCGGTTGTCTGATTGCCCGAGTGACGTGTCGCGGCAACCAAACTGAAGCGCAGACAGTGAAGGAGATTGAAATGGCAACGGCAACCCGACGATTTCACGGTTACCCACGAACTGAATCGACGCGACGACCGACTCCGTGGTGGTATTACGGGCGGGCTCTTTACGTCAGTCGACGAGACTATTTCAAGATCTACTGTGCCTTGATGATTTGTCTCGGGCTGCCGTTCGTCTGGATGGCGCTCTACCTGAACCTGAAGTTCTGGCAGGGAGCGGCTCTGGGAGCCGGAACCGTGTCATTGTTTTATCTGGGATACTCGATCTTCGCGATGTACCGCATGTACGGACATCCGGCTCGAGGTTATCTGAGACGGTTGCTGGACGAGGGCAACGTCAGCGGTCCGGCAGTCGTGGCTGACCTGCACATTGGCACTTACCGACACAGCTATTTGCTGGCTGACCTGCTTCCCGAGGCCACCGTGCACAGCGTCGACTGTTGGGGCGAATCAGGCGAGCCGCACGAAATCGCAATCCGCGACGTGCGGGAGCTGGAGGCAGTCCCGGAAGGACATCCCCGCATTCACGCCGTTCGAACGGAAGACTACTCGCTGCCGTTCGAAGACGGATCGTGCGATGCGGTTGTCTTCGGTTTCGGCACACATGAGATTCCAGACGGCGAGCCTCGTGAAAGACTGTTCTCGGAGGCCAGGCGAGTCCTGAAGGACGGCGGCGCCGCGCTGATGTTTGAGCACGGCAACGATTTTCACAACGTGATCATCTTCGGCCCGGTGATCGGACACGTCACCAGCCGGGCAGACTGGATGGAGACGTTTCGGCGATACTTCGGCGACGTCGGTTACACACGCACGTCGCACGCCGTCGATCTGTGCAACGGGACGAAGACGGACGATGTCGGCAACGTCGGCAAACCGCTGCCGCGAACAACCGGACGCCGTGACTCACTGGGCAACTGGCTGGTGGTCGCAGCTTTTTCGGCAATCTCGCTGCTGGCCGTGGCCTGGGTCCCGAGGTCCGTGCTGGTGGCAACCTACTGGGGCATCGCCATCTCCGGACTGACCTGGCCATGGATCGGCATTGGAATCGCCCTGGCCGGTGATTGTGTGTCGAAGCTCGGATCACTCGTTCCCAAGGTGCAGAGAAACCTGGTCACGTTTCGGAGGTTCGAGGTACACTAAGACTTCTGTCTCCGTGTCGTTCGCCATCAGTCAGGAGCCCTCATGGCAACTGTAGCACTCTCACACATCGTACTCGATGCGCGTGGGGTCGCGTGGATCGACGAAACAAACATCAAGGTGATCGAAGTCGCCCTGGAGAGCATCGCTGTGGCAGCGACCGACGACCAACGCGAAGCCGGGGTATCGTAGACTCGCCGCCGATGGAAGTGAACCGGACGACTTCCGAACCCGGACGCTGGACATCAGGGCGACGGTCGGGAAAATCAGGGCGTCAAAGCTCTCGGGCATTCTGGAAGCGAATCATGTCAAACCAAAGTCTGAACGAAACGCACGCCCGTGCGCGGTGCCCGGTAGCAGCAATGCCCGGAGGCGGTCCAGAACCGCCTGACAGCGCCATGCAGGGGCGTGCGTTTTCTTGCGCGCACAGCGCGCCGGAAAGGCGGAATCATGAAAGCTCCGAAGGTTCGAATTGCCAGACCAGCGGAACGGCCGTTTCAGGTTCGGTACACGTGCCCGAAGTCCGGGAAAGAAGTTCGCATTTCAACCGGCGGACGCGATGAGGAACAGGCCGAACGACTGAAGCAGGAAGTCGAGGCGAAACTCGTGCTCGGTATCGACCCGGCACCGCAGAAACAGGTGGCGACTGCGACCGGCCTGGACGAGCCATGGGAGATGTGCCGGGAACGGTACTCACGGCTGCGTCTGGCACCACTGCGAGACGGGTCGGCTGGGGACAGCACGGAAATCCGTCTCGACGTCGCACAACGCATCCTGAAGCCCCGTACGGTTGGCGATGTGGCGACGACTGAAGCCCTGGAGCATTTGCAGTCGCGGATGCTCGCGGGCGATGGTCGCGAAGACACGAGCCGCCAGAAGATTCGCTCCCCGTTCACAGTCAAGTCATACATGGCCGCCACGACCGCTGCGTTGAACTGGGGGCTGGGCAGCGTGCCCAGGGTCGAGAAGGTCAAGACGTCGAAGCTCAAA
>CAYSJO010000886.1:0-5556 GCA_964431285.1 uncultured Planctomycetaceae bacterium | reverse complement strand
GATGTGGTCGAGAAACAGTCCATCCGACCGGGTCAGTCCGTGGAACGTGGCTCACGAGTCCGGCTGGATCGGATTGTCACAGATGTCCCCAGTGTGCTGGGTATGCCGCTCGCTGCAGCCCGCCGCCTGTTGAACGAGACGTATGGATTTCGGGCCAGGTTTGACGATTCGCTGCCTGGTGATCTGAAGTTGACTCATCAGAATCCCAGTGGTGGGCAGCAATCTCCGCGTGGGGAAGGTGTCCAGCTCTTCAATCGCCGGGCGATGCCAACACTGCTGGGCATGGAGATTTCTGCGGCATGCCGCGTCCTGGAGGAAGCTCGCATTGCGTTTCGCCTTGATACGGCGACGGTGAATGGCGACATCGTGTTCAAACAGCAGCCTGAGCCGGGGGATTGGCTCAACGGTGAAGCGTCGGCGTCAGTCATCGCCGGTGTGCAGGTTCCCGATTTGACCGGCCCGTATGATCACGCCAAATCGACGCTTGCGAAAATGGGGGTGCTTGGAATAGTGGCGTCAGCCTGAATCTCGTACGCCCTGCGTCCTCCGCTTCCTGCTGGTCAGCCTTCCGTCTACTGGCAGTCGATTGAACCAGGCAAGTACATCACCCGGTCTGATGTTCTGCAGGTCCGGACGGTGACGTACCGGCGCCGCGGAGTCGGGTATTAACGAAAACGTGTTCACTCAGACGCTCGATCAACGGCCGAGGCCTGACGGACACGATCGGGTTTCTCGAACACGCAATCGATCCAGCGGCCATAGCCCAGAGCGTCGATCTTCCACTTGTCACCTGTGCGTTTGAAACGGACGTCCCATTCGCGAATTCTGTCACGGGCTTTGTCCCGAACACGGCGCGGCCAGCGCCTCAGTTCCCGCCATGAAAGCACTGCTGACGCGAGCCGAGCAACTGCAACCGTCGAACACTCCAGCCACGTTCGTTCAGTCTGGCGATCAGGATCTCGCCATGTTCGCCAGTTTTGCAGCTCGCGCATTTCTGAAACGCGTCGAAGCGGTGCCGCGCCCAGTACGGAGCACTCGATAACGTGGCCGGAACACAGATAACGCCGGAGTGGCTTCCACAGATCGAATTCGATAAGTTCTCGCTACCAGTTGGATCGCACTGGTCCAATCGCACCCGTAGTTCAATTGGATAGAATACCGGTCTTCGGAACCGGGGGTTGGAGGTTCGAATCCTCCCGGGTGTACTCTGAACACACGTCAAACGCCGGGGAATTTGCATTTCCCGGCGTTTTTGCGTATGCGGCTTCATTGGCCCGCGGTGCGTGACGGCGGCCTGCGGGCATGTTCTGCACACTGGGCGACACACCGGCGCGGCTGGCCTGCTCGAAGTGACTCTCTCGGACTTTGAGGTAGTGCTTTCGGGCAGTTCGTTCTGAATTCCCCAGCCACTTGCAGACGACGTGCAGCGGGAAGTTTGCTTCGAGTTCCGTCTGCCTGCTTGAGCGGCAGTTCTGGTAAAACCGCGGAATCTCATCTGTGATTCCGGCGCGGGTGAGAATCCGCAGCGTTTCAGTTCGCAAATTGGTTTCCTCATCGATGTCCCGGAAGACTCGATCTTCCTGCTCTGGTGCCAGCTCCTGCGCTTCCAGCAGATAGGGCAGCAGTTCTGCAAAGATAGGCGTGATTCGCTTCACCTTGCCGCTGCGCTCCGTTTTCGGGCTGTGAACGATGAACCGGTCCTGATCCCAAAGAAAGTGTGACCAGCGTAGCCCGGCCAACTCAGACGGGCACCGGAGGCCACCGTAACGAGCCAGAGCGATGATGAGCCGATACTTTGGACTGGCCGTAGGGTCAAAAAAATCCGCCGACCGTTAAAAGCAGGCGATTCTTGCTCTTCGGAAATCTGAAACATCGTAATCTCAGCCGGTTGATCCTTCGCCAATCTGTCACAACGCAGCGAGCGGCTTGGTGTGCTTCCACCGCCTCACCCGGATCACTCGCAGCCAGCCTACGTTTGGACTTCGGCGTCAGCCCGAACTGTGCCAGCAGGCTGCGAAAGTGACCACGCATCTCAGAACGGCTTCGCAGTGCTCAGTGACTGGTTGGGAGCGGATGCAGGTGTGCTGGTTCATTGACGGACAACGGCTGACTCCTGAGAGTTTAGGTTCGCTTTGATGATTTCCAGTCAGTAACTGCAGACCGGGACGCTGGGCCATGCCCCGTGACGACGACCAGAGCCTGGGTGGCGAACAGACATTCGCCGGAAAAGTCGAACGCGACGACTCACCGCAGAGCCTTGGTGACGAGGGCACGTACGCGGGTGGTCCGGGCGTGAAGGACACGAAGTCGCTGGGCGATCAGGCGACGTTCGGTGATGCCGGCGGCGATGACGAGGCCCCGTTCGATGACGGGATGGAAGTGGTCGACCTGTCTTCCCGTTACAAGGTGGAAGGCACACTGGGCAAAGGCGGGATGGGCGAGGTGCTGCTGGCGACGGACACGCGATTAAATCGCAAGGTGGCGATCAAACGAGTGCTGGGTGAAGGGGCGAAAAATCAGACCGCCGTTCGTCGGTTCCTGACGGAAGCCCAGTCCATCGCGGCGTTGAACCACTTCAACATCGTACAGATCCATGACTATGGCCGTGATAAAGACGGACCGTTCCTGATCATGGAGTACGTGGGTGGCGGCAGCCTGCTGGATAAATGCCGTGAAGGTGCGATGCCGCTGGAAGCGGCGGTCGAGCTGACGTGCCAGTTGTGCGACGGACTGCGTAAGGCGCATGACGCGGGCATTATCCACCGGGATATCAAACCAGCCAACGTGCTGCTGACGACCGATGGACTGCCGAAGCTGACGGACTTTGGACTGGCCCGTCAGGACTCAGCGGATACCGGTCAGACGATGGCGGGAGCGGTGCTGGGCACACTGGACTTCATGCCGCCGGAGCAGCGTCGCGATGCCACACAGGCGGACGCCCGCAGCGACCTGTGGAGTCTGGCGGCGACGCTGTATCAACTGGTGACCGGGAAGAGTGCGAAGATCCTCCGGTTCAATTACGTGCCCGAATCCCTGCAGGATGTTCTGAGCAAGGCACTGGAAGAGGCTCCGGCAGAGCGCTACCAGTCGGCGGACGAATTCCGTCAGGCGTTGCAGGCGACTGTGCAGCAGGCCCCGAGTGGCCCGGCCCGTGACCTGAACACGGGGGAATGCCGCTCGTGCGGTCATGCGAACGATCCGGGGCGTAAGTTCTGTCAGAGCTGCGGCGGCTCGCTGACTGAGCCGTGCCTGTCGTGTCAGCAGGACAACAGGGTGTGGGAGACATTCTGCGCTTCCTGCGGAGCGAATCAGGAGCAG
Organism: uncultured Planctomycetaceae bacterium; assembly: GCA_964431285.1. Taxonomy (GTDB): domain Bacteria; phylum Planctomycetota; class Planctomycetia; order Planctomycetales; family Planctomycetaceae; genus CAUZFZ01. The sequence continues at coordinate 2,238 of CAYSJO010000886.1, read as the reverse complement.
CTGGCGGAATCAAAGATCACGGAACTGTCCGAGCAGCGTTCTCGTGTGGACAGCCTGTGCCGTGAGTACCGCTACGACGACGCTCTGCAGCTTGTGGGGGAGCTGGCAGATCAGTCACATCCCCGCCTTGCGGAGTTTCCCGCATGGGCGAAAGAGACACGGCCTGATATCGAACGGGAATACGCGGAGGCGAAAGCGGAGCGCGAGCGTCTGATTGGCGAGGCGCGTTCCCTGATGGGTCAGCAGGAGTACGGCGCGGTGCCGCGTCTGTTTGAGTCCCTGGCGAAGGGTCTGTGGAACAGCGAGGTGCAGGGTCTGATCATGCATGCCAAGCAGTCGGAGCAGGAAGCGTCCGGGCTGCTGACAGAGATCAAGCAACAGGTGTGTGACCGTTCTTACGAGGGTCTGCTTGAGAAGACGGAGCGTTTTCTGGAACTGCGTCCGGACCGGAAGGATATCCGTGAGATCCACGCGACGCTGTCGAAACGGGCAGGAAAACGCGCAGAGAAGCAGGCGGTCCGCGACAAAGTACGTTCGGCGGAGATTCTGGACGAAGTCCGGGAAAAGATGCGTGCGAAGGACTTCGCCAGCGTCGTGCTGCTGCTGGAAGACCTGCCGGACGGGTATGAGACTCAGGAGTCGATGGACCTGCTGCGTAAGGCACAGGTCCGGGTGGAGCAGTCGGAGAAGCTGCTGAAGCAGATCGACAAGGCAGTGAAAAAGGGACAGACGTCGCGTCTGCTGCCGAAGCTGGACGATTACCTGAAGCTGGTGTCGACCGACGAACGGATCGAATCACTGCGAGAGAAGCTGGCGGCTCAGCAGCGTGTGTTACAGCGGAAGGTGAAAGCAGGTGTGGCGGGTGTGTGCCTGCTGGTGCTGGCCGTGACTGTGGGCATGTATCTGAAGTCGCGGGCAGACGAGAAAGCTCAGGCGATCGCGGCGAGGTGGATCGCATCGTGGATCAGTTGCAAGGGCAGGGTAATAGATTGCGAGACCTGGTTAAACTCGTAGTGCAAAGCGATGTGTTCTTGACGAAAATAATGCCATGAAACGAACTTCTAGAGTTATCTCCCTGGGGTTACTCACGCTGCTGGCCTGGCCAGCGGCGTCGGCACAAGAAACGCCGAAGCCAGAACAGGGCAAACAACAAGTACTTCCGCGAGACTGGACTTACACGGCGCGTCACATTCCGTTGGACTTGAAATGGCGCCGCCACCTGGAATCGAATCTGCGCTGGATGATCGCTCGTCAGCGTGCCGCCGCTGTTAAGCAGCAACCTCGCGTGGCTATTTATGCTGATGCTGGTACCAATTACCAGTTGAACAGAAATATCGTCGGGGCCCTCGAAGCCAGAGGGATCGGTTGCCGTATCCTCGACCGCTCTCGTATTAATGCCCAACAACTGACCGGCGTGGAAGCCTATGTGATGCCTGGTGGGTATTCGACATTCCAGCGCCATGGCCTGGGGCAGGGCGGTATGGAGTCGCTGCGCCAGTTTGTGGACCAAGGAGGCAGGTACCTGGGGATTTGTGCTGGCGGCTACGTCGCAACGAAAGATGTCCACTGGGAAGAAAAACACTATCCCTATCCGCTGGAATTGTTTGACGGCACTGCCGAAGGGGCGCTTGACAGTATCGCCCCCTGGCCGCGGGACGCCGCCGTGGCTCTCAAGTTGACGCGGGCCGGCAAGTCGCGAGGGCTTTCCGAGGCAGCAGAAGGAACCTTCTATTACAAAGGTGGCCCTCATTTTCATGGGGGAACCAACGTGACGGTCTTGGCTACCTATCCCAACAGAACGGCAGCCATCATCTGTCGCCCCTTTGGAAAAGGTGAAGTGGTCTTGAATGGGATCCATTTTGAACGACCGCCGCCAATGGCAGGACAGGCTGATGAGGTGCCCGCTGCATCTGCAGCCACTGCGGAGCTCTTTGGGACCCTCTTGAGGCTGCAAGTAAAACCGCACCAGCAAGTTGCTGAAAAGATTGCCGACGACTTGATTCGCTGGTTGGAAGTGACTGATTTAGCCAAAGAAGATCGCATCAACCTGGAACAGAACTTGCGCTGGGTCCTGGCACGCAGCGTCAAACGATCCTCTGCAGCAAAGAAACCGAGCGTAGGGCTGTTTGTCGATGCAGGCGCCGAACATGCCAGTGTTGTTGCCATCACATCACTGCTGGAGTCCCGTGATATTACGGTAGAGACTCTTCTGTACACGGATGTCCACAAGGAAGGTCT
>CAYSJO010000885.1:0-6924 GCA_964431285.1 uncultured Planctomycetaceae bacterium | reverse complement strand
CGCATCAGCACGTAGAGCATGAATGAAACGACTGTTGTTAACGGGATCACCATCCACTCGCTTTCGATCTTCTCCAGTTCCGTGATCATTCCTGAGGGCAGCAGTGTCACGAACAGAAACATGAACACGCGCGGAAAGTAGTCGTACTGTCGGGGCAGAGGTGTGTTCTTGATGCGTTCAGCTTTACCCTGCAGGTCGTACAACGTCGTCAGTGAGATATCCAGCAGTTCGTGATAGCGGGATTCCGTCAACAGGCCCTCGCGGCGTGCTTCTGCCAGTCGGTGGCCCTGCTTCTGCACAATCTGTGTCGCGCGGTTTCGGCGGTCTGCAAGCCAATCAAACTCTTCCTGGTCAACAAAGGGCCGAATTTCGTCCCAGTTGTCTTTTCCGCGCAGCTGTATGCGCAACGCGTTTATCCAGGCCAGATGGCGGTACACCATTTCGCGTTGAAAGGCTGCGACCTCAGCGGCGGGTCGATCGGACAGGCTGGTGAACGTCGTGATCTGGCGAGCGAAGGAACGGCTGATATTGACGACCCCACCCCAAATCTTGCGGGCTTCCCACCAGCGGTCGTATGCCGAGTTGTTTCGGAACGCGAGAAAGATCGCGAGTGCGGTCGCCAGTGTGCCCACGACCGGAAACGGTATGTGAACAAAGCCCAGACCCGGGGATTGCTCGAAGTGGCCGTTTTCTTCCAGCCAGTGCACGACATAGACCAGCGTCGACAGGCCGGAAATGTAGGTGAGGAACCCGGCTGAGTTCTTCAGAACTCGCCGCCATCGCAGGTGCTTGCGTATCAGCATCGGTCAATCAATGTCCTTTGCGCGGCCAGTCCAGCAGTACAGCAAGAGTTTCGGCGTCCGTAGATTCCGCAATCCACTTCAGACGTTGACGGTCGACTTTCCCTGACCCGGTTCGCGGCATTTTCGGCAACGCACAGATCGATTGCGGCACCATATACTCAGGCAACTCTTTTTCGGCCACCGCCCGGACCTCGTCTTCCAGCCGGTCGACCGACGCGTCGTCGGTCATTGTCACGAATGCACACACCGCCTGTCCCATTTCCGGGTCATCAACGCCAACAACGCACGCCTCCTTGACTGAGGGAAGGTGCTGGAGAGCGGATTCAATCGCGGCCGGTGAAATATTGCTTCCACCGCGGATGATGATGTCCTTCTTGCGTCCGTCGAGCCACAGAAATCCATCGTCATCGATGCGACCAATGTCACCCGTGCGAATCCAGCCATGGCGCATCACTCGGCGCGTCGCGGCGGTTTCGTTCCAGTAACCGTCCATGGCGAACGGGCTGCGTACAGCAATCTCGCCAGCCTCACCCCACGGCAGGTCGTTACCCTTTTTATCGATGATCGAAATCTGAACTCCGTAGTACGGCAGACCGATCGAACATCGTTTCTTGCGTCCGTAGGGAGGATTCACGGCGTACATGCCGGTCTCGGTCATGCCACATTGCTGCGTCAGGTCGAAACCAGTCAGTTCATTGAATTTCTCACACACATCAACGGGAACGTGATCTCCTCCGCAAATCGCGAGACGGACACTTCCAAGGTCCGTCCGCCTCAGGTCCTCGTGAAACACGATCCTTCGCATTGCGGATGGCAACAGGCTGATAAACGTCGTGTCCGGGTGGTTCCGCAAAGTGTGCACGTAAACATCGGGGTCGAAGCGGGTTGTCAGCACGACAGTCGCTCCCGCCGCCAGCGATGGCAGCAGTTGCGTCCGCAGCGCCATTGACCGCGAGATTGGACCGGCGATCAATGTGACGTCGTCCGACCGCAGCCGCATCACGGCGTTGCATTTGCGGACGCCAATCTCAATTGCGTCACGCGTCAGTGTGACACCGTGAGGCCTGGCCGTCGTCCCAGAAGTGTAGAACACCACGCTGACGTCGTGTCCGGTGACGTCCTCACTCAATTCGGCCGTGGCCCGCGTTGTCACAAGACGATCAAACGGTGTGTAGTCTTCGTGCGATTCTCCTCCCACAACGTAGACGTACGAAACCTCGTGCCGTGCTTCACATTCGGCCACTTCGTCGATCTGACCGGTATGCGTAACAAGTACACTGGCCCGCGTGTGCCGCAAGGCAAAATTGATCTGGGCTTCGTTGTATCGTGCGTCGAGCGGAACGATTGTGAACCCGCCATGATGGGCCGCGAGATACAGCAGGACCAGTTCGTGACAGTTCGGCAACAGCGTTGCGATCCGATCGCCCGGCTCCAGATCAAGGTCCGTCAGATTCTTCGCGACCCGAACCGATCGGCGATGCAGTTCGCTGTAGGTCCAGACCACGCCATCGTGAATGATGGCGGGCTGGTCCTTGCGATGTTGGGTGAGATTGATCATGCGCCAAACGCCCGTTACTCACCAAGCAAACCGGCAAGTTTCTCTTCGATCGACTCGGCCCAGATGGTGTAGCCTTCAGGGCTCAGATGCAGCAGGTCGGGCATGATTTCCCTCGTCAGCGTCCCGTCGTCCTGCAGGAACTTCGGACCGATGTCGAGATAATGCACATGCTTGCCGTCGTCGAGTTTCGCGAAGATCGCATTCGCCTTCTCGTTCACCTGTCGCCGTTTGTCATTCTTGTTCGCTCCGCGTGGGAAGACGGCCAGCAACAACACTCGTGTCTCTGGCAGTTTCGTGCGGAGCTGCTTGACAATGACTGCGACGCCTTCGGCAATCTGCTCCGGCGTATTGCTGCCCGAGTTGTTCGTGCCGATCATGACGACGGCGGCCTTCGGTGAGATGTCCTTCACGTTGTCATTATCCAGACGCCAGATCACGTGCTGTGTGCGATCTCCGCCGATACCCAGATTGACGGCGTTTCGCTTGCCGTAAAACTCCGCCCAGACGCCTTTGCCATTGCGTTCCCAGCCCTGCGTGATGGAATCGCCAATAAAGACCAGGTCGACGTTGCCCTTCGCGACTCGTGCGTTGAAGCTCTCGTGTCGCTTCATCCAGCCGCCGCCCCGAGGAACAGGTTTGATGGCGTCGTGGGCGGGTTTGTCACCGCTCAACGAGACAGACGACAGCACGGGCAGCAGCGAAAGTAGCAGTGCGGCCAGGCAGGTGCGGGTCATAGGTGTGCTCCAGTGAATGCGAAACAGGGCGAGTGAACCGGGACCATACCGAATGCTTCCGGATTCGGCCAAAGATGCGGGTTCCGTCCGCTTGCGACTTTATTATTGGGCAGACATCCTGTCCGCCCGACACAACAGAGAAGTATCTGACGCATGAATTACCGCATCACACACACCACCACCTACCATTACGGCGACGCCGTCCCGGTCTGTCACAATCAGATTCGACTGTCTCCGCGAGACAGCCGCTGAACGCAGTGCGTGTCTCATCGTCTGACGATCCGCCCGACGCCGACCACCACCGCCCAGCGACAGGACTGGTTTGGTAACACCGTCCATGCATTCTCGATTGACGCGGGCCCCCGACGTCTGTCGGTCATGGCCAGCAGCCGCGTGACTGCTTCGCAGCCGGACCAGCGCGATCCCGATTCGACACCCGCCTGGGAGGAGATTGCCACCGGTGTGCGAGAGCAGTCGATTGCCGCCTGGTTCGATGTCAGTGAGTTCGTGTTCGACTCACCCCGTGTGATCTCGTCAGACGTGTTTCGGCAGTTTGCCGCCGAGTCGTTTCCGTCTGGCCGGCCGGTTCTGGCGGGTGCTATCGACCTCTCGTCTCGAATCCATGTGCGATTCGAATACGACGCATCCGCGACTGATGTCACGACTTCTCCGGAGGAGTCACTCAAACTGAAACGTGGCGTCTGCCAGGACTTTGCCCATGTCGCGCTCGCTGGACTGCGCTCGCTGGGAGTGCCGGCGCGGTACGTCAGCGGGTATCTCAGAACCGTGCCGCCCGAGGGGCCGCCGCGACTCGTCGGTGCGGATCAATCGCACGCATGGCTGTCGGTGTGGTGCGGAGACGTCGCCGGATGGACCGACCTGGATCCAACGAATGACTGTTTGTGCGCGGTCGATCACATTCCGATTGCCTGGGGTCGCGATTACTCGGACGTCGCTCCGATCAGCGGCGTGTTTCTTGGCGGCGGTAACCACAAGCTGGAAGTTGCCGTCGACGTCGAACCGGTTGCGTGACCGTGCTCAATGATGAAATCCTCAGCGTCTGGCCTGAGCGGACGCTCGCAGGATGACACGCTGGTATTTGCGGAAAGTCATCCACTCGAGCGAATCGCTACGCAGAACGGTTTCCCAGTGGTTGATGTGTTGCCGATCGCCGTCTTCGAGTTTCCAGCTGAATCGGTGTCCTGCGTTCCATTGCACTGGCTTGTCGAACCGCACGTTCAATTCAACATTGACCGGAACGAGACCGCGTCCTTTGAGATTCTCATTGAGTTTCAGGCGCGGAGCCGGAAACAGGCTGCGTGGATGGAGAACATAGTTCAGACGTGATGCCCAATCCGCATAGCTCACATAGGCGTTCGACATTTCGGGTTCCGTCGGCTTCGCACAATCGACGGAATACACGAAGCGGGGGCTCCGCAGCACCAACCGCTGCTCCGTTGGATCGAACTGCTCCGTAAACTTCGGCTTGAGCTGGAACTGCAGTGGCTCAATGATCGCTCTCGAACCAGGCTCATCGCGAGCTTCCAGTTGTCGCGCATAGTTGTGAGTTTCATCGCGAGCACTGGCAAGCAGCCGTTCGATTTCATCAAACGTGACCGTGGTCGCGACCAGCTTGCGACCGTTAAAGATGACGAAGCGACGGTGAGCCGGTTCGAAGACCGTTACTTCGCCGACAGGTGGCGGCAGCCAGTCGAAGACCTTTCCGGCATGAAACAGCGTCAGACTGCGTGCGACGACCTCGGTCCGGTCGTCGTTCGTTGTCGGGTCGGTCGACAACTGAGTGACCTCGGTGAACACGCGGAATTGCTGTGCATCGGCGTTGACCGTCAAAGCGATGCCCAACAGCCCGCCCAGCATGGTGAATCGAAACATCGTTGAGTTCCTACACGAGATTCAGTTCGATCGGCCGGCCGCCCTGCTCTTCACTGGCAATAGCGGCCGCAACAAACCGGATGACTTCAAGATTTGACGTGTGAGACACAGCCGTCTCTCCCGAGTCGAAAGACTGCAGAATCGCGCGGCACAGATTACGGTAGGCGTATCGCGTTGAGACGTTCTCGTTCACGACGGCGTGTTCGCAAAAAGCCGTGAATCCGTAACGGGTGGCTCCGGTGCGCACGCCTCGCACTGTGCCAATGCGTCCGTCCGACCAGAGTCCAGTGACGGCTTCGGCGTCATTCGAGGACGTAGCCGTGACGGCCGTGCAGCCGATACCCATCAGCTCGAACAGCAGCTCGACCGAATGGATGCCATAGTGGAACAGTCCCGGGTTGCCGTCCGCCCGTTTTGAAGGACCGTATGTCACGGCTCCGTTCACCGGTCCGAGCGTGGCCTGACGCTCGCGCATTAACTGGGCTTCTTCCGAAAACCGCAGGGCCGAAGCGTTGAACAGCAATGTGTTGTGTTGATTCGCCAGAGCAACCATGTCTTCCGCGTCGCTGACCGAGCAGGCGAACGGCTTGTCGACAAACGTCGGAACTCCGGTTTCCAGAAACGGTCGCGCGCGATCCAGATGGGCACTGCCGCACAGGGACAGCACGAGCACGGCGTCGATCTGACCGATCAGTTCATCGACATCCGAGACGAGCTCGATGCCCATGTCCTCGATCTCGCGCCGAAAGCCGGGAATCCGTTCGGGAGCCATGTCCGAACTGCCCGGCCATGCAAGCACAACCTCAGCGCCATCGACGAATTGCTCGCTGCCGACTCCGATTCGATTGAAGCGGCGCGTTAATTCGACGGAATGGGATGAGTCGAAATCGACAATGCCCAGTCGCCACATGGGATCAAGTTTTCGGGTGATTGAGTGGCCGGGATGGTCGAGCGAGGGGTCAGTTTGCCCGAGAGCGGCCGATCTGGGAGTGACGCCCGAGAAGGTCGGGCAACGTGACGTGCGAGCACTCGCGATGAGCGCTCCGGTGAGGGGAGCGGGAAGTTAGGCGGATCACAAATCTCCCGCAATGCGACTTGAGGGACGAACTTCTCGATCAGGTCGTGGGCCGGGTCAGAGTGCAGTGATGGCCCTGACATGCCACCACAGCCATCGCTGCGCTCTGACCCTGCCACCCGGCACTCAGTTCAGACGTGACTTTTCCGGCCAGGTAAACCGGGCAGTCTGGGGCATGTCAAACCTTGACGGCTGAGCGGGACCTGACGGTTGCAACGGGTATCCGGGTTCTAAGCGTCGTAGCGGTCAAGTCCGGATTTGTCAGATGTCCGGAATGTGCCGGACGATACCGTTCTCGGGATTACCCTCGTCACTCCGGTTGTGCCGCCACTGCGCGGCATACTGTCGTGCAGAGCACCGTATTGATCGAGAGTCGTCCCAGCGGAAATACAAGAACGCCGACCGACACAGCATGGTTGCTGCCGCGTCGAGGAATTGCCTCGATCGGGCAGACAATCACGCAGTGCTGAACCGGTTGGCCGTCCAGGGAAGGACTCATGAAACGAACCGCCTGGCTCGGAAAACTGCGTAAACGGCTGTTGAGCACTCGTCGCCGACGACATTCCAGGCGGTGGGCTCCCGAGCGGCTGGAAGACCGGACGCTGCTCTCAGTTGCTTCGCTGCTGCAGGGTACAGAGCTGACCGTCTTCTCCGACGCAGGTGATGACATCTCAGTGCAGGCCACTCCCGATGCGTTCGGCGTGGCGCAGGTTGAGGTGGTGGTGAATGGCGGTGTGGACATCGACCTGGTCAAGGTTGAAGCCAGTCAACTGACGGCGCTGCGCATCGTCGGTGGTCCCCAGGCGAATGTCATCGACCTGAGTGCAGTGCGCGCCGACGACTTCTCGTTTACCGATCCGG
>CAYSJO010000884.1:0-2294 GCA_964431285.1 uncultured Planctomycetaceae bacterium | reverse complement strand
CCGGGTTATTCTAATACCTCTACCATCGCTTCCTGCTTTATTACGTACTTATTTTCTGCGCGGTCTAATTCGGCCCCACGCCGCTAATGAACGGACACGCCGGACGCGATCACTGGTCCAATTGCTTTACCGTGATGCTCGCCGGTGGAGGGTTGAAGGGCGGCGCAGTTGTTGGGGCCAGCGAAAAGTTCGGCGGCGGGGTCCAGGAACGACTAACGATCCCACTCGACCTGTTCGCCACGATTTATCAGACGCTCGGCATCCCGCTGGATTCACACTACGAAGACGCATCAGGTCGACCGGTCAGCATCGTCGGCGAAGGGCAGCCGATTCACGAATTGCTGTAAGCGTACGCAGAAAGGCTGGCGACTGCCCGATCTCCCGCCACCGAAGGACAGTCCTTCCGGGCCGTCGCAATGCACCGATCGCCCAGAAGCGTCCTACTGAAAGACCAATTGTGCAGTTGCTGTAGCGGATGCCGCCTCGGACGAATCAGGCGATAATGTCGTGCAGCACATCGCCGCCGACGTCAGTCAGACGGAAGTCACGGCCGGAGTAGCGGTAGGTCAGTCGCGTATGATCAAGACCAAGAAGATGCAGGATCGTTGCGTGTAGATCGAGCATGTGGACAGGCTTGTCGATCGCGTGGTAACCGAACTCATCGGTCGCTCCCCAGGTGACGCCGGTCTTCTCGCTGCCGCCAGCCAGCCAGAATGTGAATCCCTGAGCGTGATGGCCGCGGCCTGTTTTATTCTGGACTTCCGGCGTGCGGCCAAATTCCGTACTCCAGACAACCAGCGTTTCGTCGAGCAGTCCGCGCTGTTTGAGATCATGAATCAGCCCGGCGATAGGCTTGTCACATGCTCGCGCGTTCTTGCCGTGACCTGCTACCAGACCGCTGTGCTGATCCCAGCGTCCGCCGCGGCCGCCGGTGTGAGCGACATGGACGAATCGTACGCCTCGCTCGACAAAGCGTCGGGCCAGTAGGAGTTCGCGGCCGTAGTTTTCGGTGGTCGTATCGTTGATGCCATAGAGTTTCTGAGTCGCGTCCGACTCGTCGCTGATGTCGAGCACTTCGGGTGCGTGAGCCTGCATCCGAAACGCCAGTTCGAATGATGCGATGCGGGCTTCCAGAGCGGTGTCAGCGCCGGCTCGATCCAGCTGTTCGTGATTGCCGGCCTGAATCAGTTCAAGAAGCTGTTGCTGTTCAGCGCCGCTGATGGACTTGTTCTGAATGTTGCCAAATCGGGCATTGACCGCGGAGATGCGATTGGTGCCAAGCATCGTGCCCTGGTATGCGGCGGGCAGGAACGCCGATCCGAAGTTGCGTTGTCCCGCATAAGTCAGCGGTGGGCAGATCGTGATGAAGCCGGGAAGATTCGCATTCTCCGATCCAAGTCCGTACGCCACCCACGAGCCGACGCTTGGGCGCATGAACGACTGCGTGCCCGTGTGCAGCTCAAGCGTCGCCGGAGTGTGAGCGTTGTTATTGCTGTACATCGACTTGATGAAACACAACTCGTCTGCGACTTCGCCAACATGTGGAAACAATTCGCTGGCCCAAGCACCGGACTCGCCGTATTGACGGAACTTCCACGGTGACTTCAGAATCGTTCCAAGATTTGCATTGAACTTGTTGCGGGCCGTGTTGATCGATTCCGGCAGTGGATTTCCATGCTGACGCTCAAGTTCCGGTCGATAGTCGAACGAATCGATATGCGAAGTTCCTCCGTGCATATAGAGGAAAATCACACTCTTCGCCTTTGCGGGAAAATGCGGACTCCTGGGTGCCAGCGGGTTCGGCGTCCCCTCAGCCGCCAGAGCATCCCAATGAGCCATCGCCGACAGCGCGACAAAGCCGAATCCACAGCTTGCCGTTCGGAGCCAGTCGCGGCGGTTTGTGACGGGGCGGTTCACAAGACGAACCTCTATGAAATCGAGTGCTTTCCAACAAACGTCTCAATCGATATACACAAATTCGCTTCGAGAGAACAACGACTGACAATACAAGGCCCATCGCTGTTGATCGGTTGTCTCCCCAAGAAAACTGACCGCACGGGTCATCTCATGCTGGGTCGGATCACGAGACAACACAAGCCGGTACATCTCCAGGATCCGATTCCTGCTGTCGGCCGATCGTGCGAGCATGCGGCGGGCCAGTGCCGTTGACTGCTCAATAACAAACGGGTTGTTCAGGAAGAACAATGCCTGAGATGCCACAATCGTCGTGTATCTTTGAGGAGCAATCGAATTGGGGTCTCCGAAATCGAACAGCTGCAACATCTCGTGCAGTG
>CAYSJO010000883.1:0-8794 GCA_964431285.1 uncultured Planctomycetaceae bacterium | reverse complement strand
CAGTCGCGGTCCGACAAAAGCTCCCGTCAGCAGTTTCGCCTCTATGGCGAAGCCGTTTCAAATTCAGCCGTCATGTCGCTCAGCGATCAGTCCGCGCCATTCGTCTCCGATTGGGACAACGACGGTGACAAGGACCTGCTCGTTGGCGGAGGCTACGGTTGGCCCAGGATTGTCATCAACCACGGAACGAAGTCGCGGCCAGCCTGGGGACGGGCTCAACTGATTCACTCGGAAGGCAAACCCATTCGGTTCCTGCGTAATCAGATTCTCGGCCCACCTGGAAGCTGGCACGATATGGGCTACCCGTTTCCCGCCTTTGTCTGCTGGGACGACGATGACCTGCCGGACCTTATCGTTCCCAACGAGACGAATCGCATCTTCTGGTACAGGAACATCGGCACGTTGAGCCAGCCACAGTTCGGCAAACAGCGCCAAGTGATCGTTGACGGGTATCCCGACTCGCGGGAAAAGCGAACGCACACGGCCCGACTGGTTGCCGACTCACCCCATGTTTACCCGACAGATAAGACTCAACCGTTCTACTAGCGCACAGGGGCATCATTCGGAGATTTTAACGGCGACGGACTGACGGACATCGTTCAACGGGCGTGGAGCAAGTACAGCTTCACTCGCTTTCTCCGCCATCGCGACAAGTCGGGAGAACTGCGAATTCGCCCGGAGCAGACGTTGAGGGCAGGTGGGAAACAGTTCCACGGAGCGAGAGTGAATGTTGTGGACTGGAACGGCGACGGAAAGCAGGACATCGTGTACAGCGCGGCCACCAACGTACGGGGCAGCGACACAATCTTCCTGGCTCTCAATCGAGGCACGAACGTCGAGCCGCAATACGAAGAAGTGAAGCCCCTGCGTCATTTCGGCAAGCCCATTTATGTCACTCGTCATGGGCCCCATCCGTGGGCGGGCGACTTCGACAATGATGGTAAGCCTGACCTGATCTGCTACACCGAATGGAGTGTCTATCCCTTCTACACCCATGCAGCGCTAACCATGCAGGAAAAGCCGACATACATCCTCAGTCAGCCAGCAACAATCACCGACGCAGACGCACACCGTGACCGGGACTGTATCGCAGGTTAGCGCGGAGAGAACTGCAATCGAAACGTGTCCAATGTGATCGATTGGTCGACTGAACCATAGGCGTTGTCGCCGCCGACATGCGCGGAGATATAAATGCGACCATCCGGCACCTGAATGCTGTCCGGATAGTAAGCGGTCGCCGGGACATCAAGCTGATGCCAGGTGCGCCCGGCATCGTTGGTCCAGTGAATCCCTGTCGTTGCAATATGCAGCACGAGTCCCTCACGGGTGGCCAGCAGATTCGGATGCCCGCTGTGTGGAAACGGGGCCGGTTCCACTTTCCGCGGATGCCATGTGTCACCCTGCTTCTTCAACAGTCCCTGCCAGCGCACTTCACGCCTCTTCGCCGACGCTGGATCTCTCCGACGGTAGACACACAACAAATCGCCGCTTTCCAACTCGGCGACATCAAACTCTTCGCCACCCCAGTTGTCGGCATGATCGGGTGGCACCACGGCAATTGGCTTGCTCCAGGTTCTTGCGTTGTCTTTCGAGACCAGCATTGCCGGATATTGTCTGGCACTTAACTCGTATCGTGAAAGTCGATTGTTCGCGGGGACGTTTGCCAGTCCTCCAATCGCCAGCAGCCGACCATCGCTGAGTCGTTTGAGCCTCGAGACAAACATCGTGTGTTTCTCCGGGTCGAGAAACACGTTGTACGGTTGCCATGTCTTTGAACCATCGCGCGAACGCTGGAACAATCCCGTCTGCGGCACAGGCGGATCATCATAAGGCAGGTACCGACCCCAGACACTCCGCACCAGACTTCCATCGGGTAATGCCAGCTCGGCTCGATGGGCGGCTGCACCGTTCATACAGGAGCGGAAGTGGTCTTCACTGACCTTCTTCCATGTCTCCCCGTGATCGCGCGACGTGAGATAGACATTGCTGAGGTCGAGCCCCGTCATGTCGTAATTCTCGCGACCGGCGGGCGGCCAGTTGAGCCGTTTCCGAATCTCCGGTGGCGCCTTCGGGCGTCCTTCCAGCGGTCCCGTCGCCTGCGTGAAGGCGAGCATCAGTGATTCATCCGGCATTGCCCAGATCCCGGTCCAGCAAGTGAAACCCGGCGACTCCGGAGAATGGTAGATCGTCCGGCGCCGGTGCTCGACGGCTGTGACCGACGGACTGTCGCCTGGTTCCGCACGAACTCGCGGCGCGATCGCCAGAAGCGAAATCACAATCAACCCAGCAGATCGGAGCCGTGTCAGTCGCATGTCGGAACTCTCTGGACGATGAAACGTGGGTGAGCTCATCAATTGCCGAGACGGCCTCGACTTGAGAACGTTGTGTCGCGAATTTCGGTCGCGTGGGACGGCAACGGAATCAATCATGTGCCGCTGGCTTCTTCCGTGCAATGCTCCGGGCAACGACTCACAGGATGAGTGAATGACGCCCTGGCGAATGAGGCTCAGGAAAGCCACACATCGCGAAGATTGCCGAGCTCGCTACACTTGCGGGAAAGAAGTATGCATCACTGTCTTCTCAACCCGGACATCAGCGCTCATGAAACCAGCCTTCCTTGTTCTGCTCCTGGTATATCCGGCACTTGTGCGGGCGGAAACACTCTACTTGGGCGATCGTCTGGAACTGTTTGCCGACGACTATCTGCTTCTGAAACGCAGCGAGGGCGTGCGTCATGAACTGATCCGCTCCGAGCCGAAGGAAGTTGTTCTGAACTGCGATGCGCCCTGGGAGGGCAACACCTGCGGCTACTTCGGAATATTTCAGGATGGCGGAATCTACCGGCTCTACTATCGCGGCTGGAAACACGATCCGACGACGAAGAAACAGCTTCAGGAAGAGGTCACCTGTTATGCCGAAAGTCGCGATGGCATCCATTTTGAAAAACCCAGTCTCGGCCTGGTTGAATGGAATGGCTCCAAAGAGAACAACATTGTCTGGAAGGGCCTCGGCTCCCACAACTTTACCGTGATGCGCGACTGGAATGGCCGCTACCGCGCAGTCGGCAGCCTGGGATTCAAGAAGGGTCTGCTGGCATTCGAGTCGGCTGATGGAAAGGTCTGGAAGCAGTCACGGGACGAGCCGATCATCACCAATGGAGCTTTCGATTCGCAGAATGTGGCTTTCTGGGATCCTCATCAGGCGGAATACCGGGCCTACTGGAGGATCTTCGCCAACAACGTTCGCGCCATTCGCACTGCGACTTCGCAGAACTTCTTGACCTGGGAAAATGAAGCGGACATTTCTTTTCCCGAGGGCACGCCGCACGAGCATCTTTACACCAACGCCGTGCAGCCGTACTTCCGCGCGCCGCACCTTTATGTGGGCTTCCCCACGCGGTATCTGCCGAAGCAGGGGCAGCGAGTGGAGCCGGTATTCATGATCAACCGCGGTGGCGTCCGGTTCCATCGTCGCCCGGAAGCAGTGATTCCGGAAGATGCACCGGAGGATCTGGCTGGCAACAGGAGCAACTACATGGCCTGGGGAATGGTTCAGCTTCCCGGCAGGCTGGACGAGATCTCTGTCTACGCCACCGAGAGCTACTACGGACCGAATCCCGGCCGCCTGAGGCGATTCGTCTATGGCACGGACCGTTTCGTCGCCTTGCGCGGGTCCGGCGAGGTGATGACGAAACTGCTGCGGGTTTACGGTTCGGAAATGACTCTGAATTACCTGGTGAGACCAGGTGGCAGCCTTCGTCTGGAAGTTGTCAATCAGCAAGGTCAGTTGACCGGCAGGTCTAAACCGCTCACAGGAGATGCCATCGCGGGACGGCTGATGTGGGAACAGGAGCCGGTGTTCACCGGTGCTTTCCAGATTCGATTCCTCATGAAGGACGCCGATGTCTACTCCATCCGCTTCGGTCCGGAGCCCGATGGTTTGATCGAAGAGGTCACCACAGAAACCGTTCGGCGATATCGCGATGGCAAGAGTGTCACCTGGTTTCACCCGCGAGCCTGCCGGATGCCCGATGGCAAAGTCCTCATGAACCTGCAGGAGATCGGCGGCTCTGACTACTTTGGCCACGTTCACTGGAGTCAGTCTGGTGACCTGGGAAAGACCTGGACCGAGCCGGAACCGATCTCAGCGCTGGCCCGTGACCCAGTGAAAGGGCACGCAGGACTCAAGGCCGGAGTCTGTGACGTCACGCCCCAGTACCATCCCAACACGGGTACCGTTCTGGCCCTCGGCCACGTCGTGTTCTATCGCGGCGCTTATTTCGCGCGCAACGAACAACTGTCGCGTAACCCGGTTTACGCCGTCCGTCGGAAGGACGGCTCCTGGTCGGAACGCAGAATTCTGAAGTGGGACGACCCTCGCACCGACTACATCTATTCCAACAACTGCGGTCAGCGTGTCGTGATGCCCAACGGAGACATCATGATGTCGTTCACCTTTGGTTCGACCGCAGAGAACCGCATGGTCGCCGGAGTCCGCTGCACGTTTGACGGTGAGGAGCTGAAAGTCGCAGAAGTTGGCAACACCCTGAAAAACAACGTCGGCCGCGGCCTGCTCGAACCGTCCGTCACGCGTTTCAACGACCGATTCTACATGACCATCCGCGCGGAGGACGGCCGTGGCTATGTAGCGGTGAGCGACGACGGAGTGAATTACAACAACAAAACCGCATGGGCCTGGGAAGACGGAACGAAGCTGGGCATGTCGACCACCCAGCAGCATCGGCTGACGCATTCGGGCGGTCTGTTTCTGGTCAACACCCGGTGGGAGCCTTCCAACGTCAACGTCATTCGCTGGCGTGCTCCGATCTGGGTAGCGCAGGTGGACACCGAGAAGATGTGTCTGATCCGCGACACCGAGCGAGTGGTACTGCCGATGCGAGGTGATGGAGTCAACGCGCCGGATGACTTTGCACTGATGGGCAACTTCAATATTACCAATGTGACTCCCGAAGAATCCTGGGTGACGGTGGGCGAGTGGATGCCACGTCGCAAAGCCCGCGGCGACATGCTGATGGCCCGCATCCGCTGGGCCAGACCAAACCGCCTTGTTGCCTCACGGCAGTCGAGACAATGAGCGGAAGAACTGTTCGAGCGGTGGGGATGGAGTAAATGAATCCAGGTTTCATTCTTCCTGGGAAACTCAGAGGAAATAACGTGCCAATAGTGTGTAGCGGAAGCCGCGAGACTTCCCAGGCCAGAACTCTCATGAATTCTGCTGCTGGCATTCTATTTTCCCGGTGCGGCCCAACGCTGGCGTCTTTCGTGATTGTCTGCTTCCTGACGGCGATCGGTCGCGCTGAGCCGCCGACGAAACCTCTACGCTCCGGCGCATGGAAGCGTCACACGATCGACGATTCGTCGCTCGGAGCAGACGGCGTTCGCTCGGCGGATGTGAATGCTGATGGACTGCTGGATCTGGTTTGTGGGTGGGAACAGGGTGGTGTTTCGCGAATCTATCTGATGCAGCGGGAACAGGGAGCACACCCCAGCTGGCTTCGAATTGATGCGGGGCCAGCCCCTGACGTCGAAGATGCGTTGTTCGTGGATCTGGATCGAGACGGGGCGATTGACGTCGTCAGCTCAACCGAGGGCGACAATCGGAAAGTCCTGATCCACTGGGCTCCTTCACCACCGCAGAAGTACACAGATAGCTCTCTCTGGAAAACAGAAACACTTTTCGAAAACGGCAGCCGCTGGATGTTCGCTGTTGCCATGGATGTTGATGGCAGACATGGCCCGGATGTCATCGTTGGTGGAAAGGGAGAAGAGGGAGTCATTGGCTGGCTGCAGTGCCCGGCGTCCGCGAGAGATCTGTCAGCCTGGAAGTTTCACAAACTGACTGATGTGACATGGACGATGTCAATCATCTGCAGGGACATGAACGCAGACGGGTTGCCGGATGTTCTGGTCAGCGACCGCAAAGGAAAACAGGAAGGTGTCTTCTGGTTGCGGCATCCTGGCAAGGCCAAGGCGTCCCGGGGACACCCGTGGCCAAAGACGTGGATCGCCGATGATCTGCACGAGGTCAATTTCATCGACACCTGGGACTTCGATGGAGATGGCGTCGAAGAGATCCTGGCAACATACAAGCAGGGCAAGAACGTGGGGCGCCTGAGCATTCTCCATCGCCAGCGGGACCGGTCATGGAAGACTCGGCCAGTCAACATTCCGACGTGGATTACCAAACCCAAAGCCGTTCAGGTGGGAGACATCAATCTGGACAGGCAACCTGATCTCATCCTGAGCGCGGAGAACGCCGTCGACGGACGAAGCGGGATTATCTGGCTGGAGTATGCCGACCGATGGGACAGCCCGAACTGGACAGCACACGACATCAGTGGCCCCGAGGGAATCAAGTTCGACATCAATCTTCTCCTCGATCTGGACGACGATGGAGACCTCGATGTCATCAACACAGAAGAAAACAACAATTCCCAAAACGGCAACGCCGGCCTTGGACTGGTCTGGTATGAAAACCCCAGCAACTAACAGTGGACATCATTCGCCCGTGAGCCAATCCAAAGAGAATGACGCTAAGACGATGTTCTGGGGGCCGAGTTCGTCTCGAGCCGCCCGTTTGCCTCGGCTGCCGTAGACACATCCGATGTTGCCGTTGGGGACGCGGGCGAGACAACTGTAGGCAAAGAATCCCGGACGAATCTTCTTTTGCACGGCCCAGCTTCTGCCTTCGTCGTAGCTCAGCCAGATCTTTCCATGTTTGCGGCCCTTTGGAGAACCAGGCAGAGAGAAGATGATGCGGCTCGTCTCGCCCGATTCCGTTGCGAAGCTGTATCGCCACAGTCCCGCGGCGCAGGCGGGACCCGTTAAGGCCGGATCCGGTCGCATTGTAGACCAGGTTTCTCCGCCGTCTTCACTCTTCGCGACGGCTCTTCCGCACCACGTCCGTTCAGAAGAATGGAACCGTCCTGAAGCTCGACGAATTGGGTCTCGGTGACCGTGCGCGTTTCAAAAACATAAGGAGCCAGTCCGCCGCGCCGCCACGTCTCGCCGTTGTCATCACTGATCAAAGCGTACGGCAGATTCTGGTAGCGCAGTTTTCCATCGAGCTTCTTCAGCCAATGTTGATTGCAGGGAATCAGGATGCGACCTGAGTCAGGGCCACGGGTGAGTTGGATCCAAGTCCCGGGCCAGGGATGCAGGTCAGTGCCTCATGTCGTTTGCTGGACTGCGTAATATCTCTCAGCGGCGACCAGGTCTTCCCGTCGTCATCACTGTGAATCGAGTAGACGCGGGCGCTGTGCTCGCCATAACCAGTGGAGAGCCCCGGCCACTCGTCGCGTTTGACTTGCCGCATGAATCGCTGCCAGTTCGGCGAACTGTGTTTGAAATCCTGGATGTTGTGGCCGGCCGGAATGATGCAGCCAACCATAAGAATCCGGCGCGACCCGGCGAGTTGCAGCACGCAGACCGAATTGAGGCTGTTCTTTCCGTCCTCCGCAATCACTTTCAGATCCGACCAGGTGGATCCGCCATCCGTGCTACGTTTGAGCAGAATGTCATTTCCTGATTGATCGTGATGCCCCTCGCGGCCCTGCGCGAAGACAAGCAGGGACCTATCGCGAGTCGCGAGAATCTGCGGCGTGCGGATCAGGTGATAGTCGTTTTCACCGGATATGAAGACTTCGGCGTAAGTCGGATCAGCAGCTCGCGTCCAAGAGCCACACAAGACCAACAAGACGACCCAGATCAGCGAGGTGATTCTCCAGCCACGGAACATGTAAATCGGAGGATTTGCCATAGGGGCAGTCTCCAGAGCCATCATTGTGATTCAAGGACATCGCCGTTGCCGCTGTCAGATATTCGCAGCAACGGACTACTAATTTGCCAACCTGTATCTGACAGACTTTTCCGCTTGGTTGTAAGCTAACTTGCGGACCAAACCATCAATTCAACGCCCCAGCGAGAATCACCAAGGAAAGACATGGCTCAAATGCTCCGATCCGTCGACTGTTCCTGTCACCAGCAACTGTCGATTCTATTTCTGCTTGTCTTCTCCGTGATCGCTCCGTGCGACTGTTCATTCGGACAAGAGTCGGCAGCTCCGACCTTTAAGGATGGCAAGACGGTATCAGTCCCTGCATTTGCGGACTCGAAGACGTGGATTCGTCATGATCTCTGGGTCGAATCCGAATCAGATTCTGATGGCGACGGTAAGAAGGACCGCATGCATGTCGGAGTAACGCGGCCGCAGCAGACCGAAACGGAAGGTCTGAAACTTCCTGTCCTTTACATCACGAGTCCTTACTTCGGCGGAGTTGCGGAAAACGGCGGGAGGGGGCTGTTCTGGGACGTGCGACACGAACTGGGCGATCTGTCTGCCGCTCCGAAGGCAGTGCCGATAACTCGTCGAGGTAAGCGTCCGGTGATTTCCGAGGCGCTGGTCAAGGAGTGGTTGCCACACGGCTATGTCATCGTTCATTCCTCGTCACCCGGAACGGGACTCTCTCAAGGTTGCCCGACCATTGGCGATGACAACGAGTCGCTTGCCGCAAAGGCCGTCATCGACTGGCTGAACGGTCGTGCGCGAGGCTTCACTTCTGTCGACGGCCAGGAAGAAGTGCACGCCACGTGGACCACGGGAAAAGTTGGCATGACCGGCGTGTCACATCCGGGGACGTTCGCGCTGGCGGCGGCAACGACGGGCGTGGAAGGGCTCGAAGTGGTCGTGCCAGTGGCCGCCAACACGTCGCCTTACCACTACTATCGCTCGAACGGGCTCGTCCGGCATCCTCTTGGATTCGTCGGCGAGGATA
>CAYSJO010000882.1:0-8131 GCA_964431285.1 uncultured Planctomycetaceae bacterium | reverse complement strand
CAGGGTCGTGAACGGGCTCGCTTGATTCGGCTGCGTCGTCCCGTTGCTGTTCCGCGTCTGTCTGTACGTGAGGTCGTGGGTGCCCGTGCCCTACACCGGCAATAATCCATGCCGTGTGAATCTCGACGAACACGGCCTCGTCGTCCGGTGTGCCCGATCGGGCCAGTACGCCGGCAACCCGCATCTTCAAGGGGAATGGACCGTCCGGGTCAAATACATTCTCGGCCTCGGAAAGCAACGCGTCACCCGGGGCAAGTTCCAATTCTGCGGCTACTTGCGAGCCAACCAGACAATCACCAAGCCGCCGAAGGTTGTTACCACGAGCAAGTCGCAGGTCACGAAATGAGAAATACTCAGATGGTGTTCCGATCAGCGGAAAGCCTCCGGCACGGAACCGGGCGAAGACTGGAATTGCGGTTGCGTAGCCCGACGCCTTGATGCGTTCCACCTCCCGCATTGCGGTCTCACGCGGAGGCTGTCCACGATAGTACAACGCGTGCATTACCAGATCGAAACGACTGCCAGACGCACCGACGACAAGCGGTGTCGATTCAGCCCGCAGCGTGAGTTGTCGTTCGAACTGCTGGACGAGCATTCGCATGCTGACTGGAAGTGAAATCGTCAACGCAAGGCAAGCGACCAGCACGGTGGTCCGCGTGCGGTGAAACGCGACGAATCGCCAGGCAAGTCGCACAGTGCCGCTCACGACAGACTCCCCGTCAGCAATTCGATTCCGGCCGCTTCCGGCTTCGAGAAGTCGATTACACGATCGAATTGATCCAGCAAGCTGTGGTCATGTGTTGCCATCAGAAACGTGGAATCACACTCCGCAGCGTGCTTGAACAGCAGTTCAAGAACCTCGCGACTTTGAGACGGGTCAATGTTACCCGTCGGTTCGTCCGCAAGGACAAGTTTCGGGTTCGTGACGAGAGCCCGGCAAATGGCGACGCGTTGACGTTCCCCCTGCGACAGGCGGTCGATGCGACGTTCAACGAGTTCGGCCAGTCCCAGCGAAGTGGCCAGTGATCGGGCCGCGTCGCGTCCCGTACGGTCGAGCTTCAGTCGCGGATTCAGAGAAAACGGAAGCAGAATGTTCTCCTCGACGTTGAGATATTCCAGTAGTTCGAATTCCTGAAATACCATTCCAACCGAGGCAATGCGAAATGTCCGGCGCGACGCATCCGACAACAAGGAAATCTGCTCGCCACAAACACGAAGCACTCCCTCGTCTGGCGTGTGGATTCCGGCCAGCAGATTCAGCAGTGTTGTCTTGCCGCAGCCGCTTGGACCAACCAGCGCAACGCGAGACTTGTCGGCGACCTGTAGCTCAGGCACTCGCAGTCCGAAGTCCGATGTCGGATAGCGGAACAATAGTTCGCGGATCTCGATCATGGTCGTTCGTCAGTGGCTAAAAAGAGTCGACCCCGAAAGAATCCTTTTTGGTCCGCCTGAATCTTCACCAGTTCAACTTTCTTCCGGTACAGAACAGCAGTGGGAAATGAGTCGATGAATCCAGTCAAACGTGGGTTGTGTGTTGCCCTGGCGGTCGCGCTGGGAATGTTGCTGCCCGGTGCTGCAGGTGCCCAGGGGATTGACTACGTCAAAGCCCACTACACCAAGTACGAATACCGCATCCCGATGCGTGACGGCAAACGTCTATTCACCTCCGTCTACGTACCAAAGGACGATTCGCAGACACACCCGATGCTGCTGAAGCGCACACCTTACAGCGTCCGACCTTACGGAGCGGACCAGTATCCCGAGAACCTGGGCCCATCCCCGTTGTTCGGCAACTCGGGTTACATCTTTGTGTATCAGGACGTGCGGGGTCGGTGGATGTCCGAAGGCGACTTCGTCCACATGCGACCTCACATCACGAAGAAGTCGACGAAGACAGAATTCGACGAAAGCACGGATACCTGGGACTCCGTCGAGTGGCTGCTGAAAAAAGTCAAAGGCCACAACGGGCGAGTTGGAATCGCGGGCATTTCCTATCCGGGTTTCTACACGGCGGCGGGAATCATTGACTCGCATCCCGCCATCAAAGCTGCGTCGCCTCAGGCTCCCGTCAATGACTGGTTCATGGGCGACGACTGGCACCACAACGGAGCATTCTTCCTGGCTCACATGTTCAACTGGATGTCCCGCAGCGGTCGGGATCGCCCCGCTCCAACGAAGAAGTTTCCGCGTGCGACGTTCGAATACGGCACGCCTGATGGATACGAGTTCTATCGCCGCATCAAGACTCTGTCCGAGATCGATGCGAAGTACCTCAAGGGCGATGTCCCTTTCTGGATCGAGACAATGCGGCACGGCAACTACGACGAGTTCTGGAAGTCTCGCAACATTCGACCGCACCTGAATAACGTCAAGCCCGCCGTAATGACTGTTGGTGGCTGGTTCGACGCCGAGAACCTGTTCGGAGCTCTGGAAACGTACAAGTCGAATGAAGCCCGCAATCCGCAGACGACCAACACACTGGTGATGGGACCATGGCGACACGGCGGCTGGGCACGCGGTGACGGCGAGTCATTCGGAGATATCCCATTCAACGCGAAGACATCCGAGTTCTACCGCGAACACATCGAGTTCCCATTCTTTGAGCAACACCTGAAAGACAAAGACGACGCCAGATACCCCGAGGCATGGGTGTTCGAAATGGGTACGAACCAGTGGCGGCGCTACGACAAGTGGCCGCCCGCCCAAAGGCAATCGCAGTCTCTGTACTTGCATGCTGGCGAGCGGCTTTCGTTCGATCCGCCAACAGACAGTGGTGATCAGAACATTTATGACCAGTACATCAGCGACCCGGCCAAACCAGTCGGATACATGAGCGAGATCGTTACCGGCATGAAGGCTGAGTATATGATCGCCGACCAACGATTCGCTTCGCGACGTTCAGACGTGCTGGTGTATCGGACGGGTGAACTTGAGGAAGACGTCACTCTGGTCGGTCCCATCGAAGTCGACCTGATCGTCTCGACATCAGGCACGGACAGCGATTGGGTCGTGAAAGTCATCGACGTTTATCCCGATGATTACCCGGACGCCGCAGAGAATCCTAAGGAAGTGCGAATGGGCGGCTATCAGCAGCTTGTCCGGGGAGACGTGATTCGAGGCAAGTTCCGTAACAGCTTCGAGAAGCCCGTACCGTTTCAACCAGGCGAACCAAGCCGCGTGCGGTTCACGATGCCCGACGTTTACCACTGCTTCCGATCAGGTCATCGCATCATGATTCAGGTGCAGAGTTCCTGGTTCCCGCTCGTCGATCGCAACCCACAGAAATTCTGCGATATCTTCAAGGCGACTGAAGCTGATTATCAGATCGCAACACAGCGAGTGTTCCACTCACCGACGCTGTCATCCCGATTGAATGTGCGGACGCTTCCATAGAGCCCTTCAGGATTCAGGAAGCGTGAGCCATGTACTTTGGATTCACTGAAGAGAACGAACATGCCCAGGCTACGACCTGAAATTCACTTGTGTGGCCGGTGGTCTGCCGTGTTGCTCGGCATCGCCGCACTCGCGATACCCGCAGGTGGCGCTGACATCCTCGAACCAGGCACACCCGTCGTCAAAGTGGCGACTGATCGAGGCTTTACCGAAGGCCCCATCGTTGATCTGACTGGCCAGTTGTTCTTTTCCGATAGTGGACGTGTCATTCGTCGTGATACTAAGGGCGTTGTCTCGCTCTTCAACTCACCGGAGGGCGGTGTCAACGGGATGATGTTTGACGTCCGGGGTCGACTGCACTTGTGTCAGAATCGAGGCCACCGGGTTTCCCGACTCAATCCAGACGGCGGCCTGACGATTCTGGCAACCGAGTCTGGCGGGTTTCCCCTGGCCAGTCCCAACGACATCGCGATTGATCGCAAGGGGCGCATCTTCTTCACCGACACGGCGTTCAGGCATGGCGAAGGGGACGACCGTACCAACAGCGGTGTCCTGCGAATCGACCCGACTGGAACATGCACACTGGTCGTCAACAACCTGCGCACACCCAACGGCATCATTATCTCGCCGGATGAGCGATACATCATTGTGTCTGACCGAGGCACGCAGAGACTGCACCGGTACTTGATTCAACCTGACGGCAGCCTGCAGCCGGACCGAGTCATCTATGACTTTACGCCCGATCGTGGAATCGACGGCATGTGCATCGACGTGCAGGGAAACATCTACGGAGCCGCCGGACGCGAGAAAACAACCGGGCTGTTTGTTATCAGCCCAGTTGGAGAACTACTCCTGCATCATCCGTTGCCCGACTTTGCCACGAACGCGACTTTCGGTGGAGACGATCTACGTGATCTCTACTTAACGACGACTGGAAATGTCTATCACTTTCGTACAGTCAATGAAGGCACAGCCACGCCTTTGCGAAAAGCGAAATCGCCACTGAAAGCACTTCCAGACGCTGTCAGCTGGAAACCTCAGTCGATAATGCCGTCAGCGCCTGCATCGAGTGAATCGGAACTGGTAAATTCGATTGGTATGAAACTCGCGCGAATCAAGGCTGGTTCGTTCCAGATGGGGTCGCCAGTCGGAGAAACGAGTCGCCAGACCGACGAAGTTGTTCACGACGTTGAAATCGGAAACGACTTCTACCTGGGTGCCTTCGAGGTGACGCAGGCTGAGTACTCAAAGATCATGGGGCGGGAAGAAAGCCACTTCTCGAAGAATGGCACAGGGCGTTTCCAGGTGGCAGGGAAGAACACGCAGCGTTTTCCGGCAGAACGAGTTTCACGCGACGATGCTCTCGAATTCTGCAAACGCCTGTCGGAATTGCCCCAGGAAAAGAATGCCAAACGAGTTTATCGCCTGCCCACGGAAGCAGAGTGGGAATATGCCAGCCGGGCGGGAACCAACGGTATCTTCGGCCTGGGTGATTCGCTGACCAGCAGCCAGGCGAACTTTAATGGCAACTCTCCGTACGGCGATGGATGGAAGGGGCCGTTTCTGAACCGACCGACGGAAGTGGGTTCGTACAAACCCAATGACTGGGGGCTCTACGACATGCACGCCAACGTGTGGGAGTGGTGCAGTGACCCGTATCAGGCGGATTACTATCAGGCGTCTGTCTCGAAGGACCCGATCGGACCGTCGTCGGGCAGACTGGGAGTTATTCGTGGAGGCAGCTGGATTAGTGCAGGCAGCACGTGCCGCAGTGGTAACCGACACTTCTACCAACCGGAATCCCGAAACGGCCTGATTGGGTTCCGAGTCGTTTGCCAGTGATTGAAAGTGACCGAACCGATTCCCAGGTTGGTAGTGCGAACATTCCTCTCTCGCTTTGGAGCGACTCATGAACAGCCAGCAACTGACCGTTGTTGTCCTGACATTAACCATGCCGTCAGTGGATGCGTGTGCCTCGCCTGTTGTGTCGGCAACGCAGGACAAGGCGGTCCACCCCGTTCTGATTCGTAACGACTTTAATCCACTCATCAGAATTCGCGTCAGGAGTCTGGAGAAGTCGACCTTTGTGACTGCAATGACATTCTCGCTGGCCGGTACAGATGACATAAACGACATTGACGCGCTGCACGTGTTTTCGACGGGTGGCAAAGACTCGTTCGCGACCGGCGTGCGTTTCGGAGATAGCACAGCTGCGAGGCGGGAAGTCACGATTCAAGGGAATCTACGCCTTGATCAGGGAACCAACGTCTTCTGGCTGTCCTGCCGCCTGAACCGAAATGCCAGTCTCGCTCACCGAGTCGACGCTGTCTGCACGGAGATCAAAACGTCCGAGGGACCCATTCGCCCGTACAACCAGACGCCTGACGTCAGTAAACGCGTCGGCATCGCACTTCGCAAGCATTTTGATGATGGCGTCCACACTCACCGAATCGCGGTGCTGGCAACAACGCCGAAGGGTACGTTGCTGTGCGCATATGACATGCGACGGCGTGTGTCTCGTGATCTGCAGGAAGACATCGATATCGGGCTGCTTCGCAGTACGGACGGTGGTCAATCCTGGGAAGCCCAGCGGGTCATCATGGATATGGGCGAGTACGACGGACTCCCTCAGGAACAGAATGGCTGTTCGGATCCCGGAATTCTGGTGGATCCGGAAACCGGAGAGGCCTTCGTGGCCGCGGTGTGGACATGGGGTCGCCCTGGCACGCATCAGTGGAGCAAGGGGGGATCGGAACCGGGATTCGAGATCGGCAAGACCGCACAGTTTCTGATGGTTCGTTCGAAAGACGACGGTCAAACCTGGTCGAAGCCCGAGAACCTGACGCGTAAGCTCAAACAGGAAGACTGGATTCTGTTTGCGCCTTCGCCGCAGCAGGGAATCGCCTTATCCGACGGCACACTCATCATGCCCGGCCAGGGACGCGACGGGCAGGATCGGCACTTCTCCAATTTGATGATCAGCCGCGACCACGGTGCAAGCTGGACCCTGAGTAACCCGGCGTCATACGACAACACCGAGTGCCAGGCAGTGAGACTTGGCGATGGGTCGATCATGCTCAACTGCCGAACTGAGAACCCCACGAAGTTCCGCACGGTGGCTGTGACGTCCGACCTTGGAAAAACATGGCGCCCACATCCAACGAGTCGCAAGGGATTGATCGAACCCAACTGCAACGGCAGCACGATTCGCTTTGACTACACGGAGGACGGGGAAAGCAAACACCTGCTGTTATTCGCCAACCCATACTCGCAGAAGGCACGCGACCATCATTCGATACGAGTCAGCTTCGACGACGGACTCACGTGGCCCGAGGAATTTCGTATTCTGCTCGATGTTGGAGGCGGTCGAGGGTATCCCAGTCTTTCTCAGATTGACGAGACACACGTCGGCATCGTCTACGAAGGCAGCCAGTCAGATCTGGTGTTCGAAAAGCTGTCGCTGGACGAGCTGCTGCAGCGGGCCGAGTAGTGCGGATATACTCACATTGCTGTGGAACGAAGGGGCTGCGGATTACGCTGATCCGTGGTGATCCGCAGAATCAGCGTAATCCGCGGCCCTTTTGGTGATTCACCGGCATGGGATGTGGCATGTTCTCTGTGCTCGGACAACCTGGTCGCCTGTGTCACGCCACTTCGCGGCGAGAATTGCTGACCATCGGTGGGCTGCCGCTGCTTGGACTGGGGCTGCCAACACTGCTCGAAGGTGCCGACCCGGCCGCAACGCGATCTGCGACAGCGGACTCCGTGATCCTTGTCTATCTGCAGGGATCGCCAAGCCATATCGACCTGTGGGATCCGAAGCCAAACGCACCTGAGGGTATTCGCGGCGAGTTCAAGCCGATCGCGACGAATTCACCCGGTCTGTATCTGGGCGAAGTCCTGCCGATGCTCGCCCGACAGTCGCAGCATTACGCAATGGTGCGTTCGATCGGCGTCAATCCAAAAGGACTGCGGAATCACGGGGCCGCCATCTACATGCTGATGACGGGCCACGACCCTCGTAACTTTACGGCCACCGGTCTGGCAGTCGAGCCTTCGCGCGAAGACCTGCCGTCCGTCGGTGCCGTGATTGCCCGGTATCGAACGGCCCGCAGTGGGCAGTTCAGCAATGTGGCGGTTGGAGCTCCCGTCAAGGAAGGGCGAGTCATTGGTGTGGGGCAATCCGCCGGACTGCTCGGTGGGGCATACGATCCCGTCGGGGTTTACGAGGACGCGACTCAGCCGCTACGTCTGGAGGGCTTCGCGCTGCCGGAAAGCGTTTCGCTCGATCGCCTTCATGCGCGCGTTGATCTGCGGCGTGTCATTGAAACACAGTCGCAATCGGCTTCGGCTGCGCGTGTCGGATTTTCGGCTGGCCGACCTTCGGACTTCGAGGATTACTACGAATCGGCTTTGTCGCTCGTTCGATCCAGTTCGGCGGTGAGCGCGTTTCGACTTGAAGACGAGTCAGAGGCAACGCGTTCCCGTTACGGAATGACGAAGTTCGGGCAGAGTTGTCTACTGGCGCGACGCCTGAGCGAGGCCGAAACCCGATTCGTGCAAGTGACCTGGCCGGCTCGTTCGGATGATGAGCCGGCGCCCGGCCCCGACGGTTCGTGGGACACTCACCGCAACAACTTCCCGATGCTGCGCGAGCAGCGATGCCCCGTGTTCGATCAGTCGCTGTCGGCACTGATCGAAGATATGGCGACGCGCGGGCTGCTGGAGCGAACACTGG
>CAYSJO010000881.1:0-1599 GCA_964431285.1 uncultured Planctomycetaceae bacterium | reverse complement strand
ATCATCGACATTACGCCGGTCGTTCTTCCATTGCCGACACGCCCGCAATCGGTCCACTTGTTTCCCTCTTCGTATCGGTAAACGTGGCACCAGTCCTTTTCGTCCCGCGAGTCCGTGATTGCGGCGTAGAGCCGACCGCGAAATACGGTTAACGAGTTGCTGACATAGTTACTTGTCCTGCTCGGTCTGCCGCAGTCCCGCCAATTGCTGACTTTCCCATTATCGATCCCGAAATAGACGTGCCGGTCATCTCCCGACGATTGGTAACCACCGGAACTGGCTTTGAGATTCAGCGTGAATCCTTTCCTCAGTGACGGATCGTACTTGCCGACGACGTCGCCCAGGACATCGTCTACGTCCGCTTGCGTGTGTACCCAAGCGCAGATTGAGAAGTCACTGGTACCGATCGCAAGTGACCTGCTGTCAGGGACGCTGACATAAGCACCTCGGCCGTTGAAATCGCCAGTCTCGAGATTGACTCCATGATTAGCGCCGTGGTTCCCGTTGCCGGAATGGTCCCGGCAATCACCCTTCAGTTTCCAATAACCTACCAACCCGTCGTGAAGAGTCTCTTCAATAGAGGCATAGCGATCCGCGCCCGACAGATGCTCAACACTCAACTGGCTCAGAAAGAGAATCGCAACGAATAACACTGCAGCCGGCCTTCTCATGGCGAATGCCTCCTGGATGGTATGTCCTGTTTAGTCGGCGAGTACTGCATTCAGTCAATCTTGTTGCCCTTCGTCGGAGTGCGTTGCCGACACTCACGTTGTCAGTATCAGCATGCTTCGTTGACTTCGCAATCGGCGAGGCCTCACGAGTCAAAACTGTCGGTACGAGCTGATACCACGAATCCTCTGCGCCGCTGGGGACATGACACTTATCGGCTTCGCCGTTCCAGGCCTTTCGTGCAAGTCACGGTGCCATCTGATTGCCGCGGCTAATGAACCAATTGGGCGCCTGATCGTGGCCTGTTTTCCGTCCATCGTTCCAACGCCTCCATGCAGGTGAGCGGGATGTGCTATCGTGGCATGCGGAGGAGGATACCATTCTGATGTTTACAGCACTGATGCCATGCCGTTGATTGCTTCAGAAATCGAGCCGTTCTCTGTCGAACACGCCAGGATCCTCTGGCTGGTTGTTTGCGCCGGGCTGGTCTCCGTCATGCAGGCGGGATTCCTGTGCCTGGAATCCGGGTCCACTCGATCCAAGAACAGCATCAATTTCGCGATCAAGAATGTTGCAGACTTTGGCATCGCGACAATTCTCTACTGGTCATTCGGATTCGGCGTGATGTTTGGCGTCACGCAGTCTGGTTGGTTTGGGACCGATCGGTTTCTGCCACTGATGGATGACGGATGGGACACGGCGTTCTTTCTCTTTCAACTGATGTTCGCGGGCGCTGCCACCACCATTGTTTCCGGTGCGGTCGCCGAGCGTATGAACTTCAGCGGCTACTTGATCGTGTCATGCGTGCTTTCCGGATTGATCTACACGGTCTTCGGCCATTGGGTGTGGAATGGGATTGATACTGACCAGCCGGGCGGCTGGTTATGTCAACTAGGCTTCCGTGACTTTGCCGGTGTGACTGTGGTGCAT
>CAYSJO010000880.1:0-4049 GCA_964431285.1 uncultured Planctomycetaceae bacterium | reverse complement strand
CTGCGCGGCGGCATTGATACGTTCCGTCATCGTGGCGTGCTCCTTTGGGAGAGGTCTGAAAACTCGTGATAACATCAGATTCATCCCTCAGCACGCCGCCGTCTTCAACTCCTCGTAAACACAACTTCTGACAATAGCTCTTGTCCTCGTGTCGGCGTCCTGAGCGGTACGCTTTCCAGTGGCGTCTGACACAATGATGCAAGTCTTCGCACGCGTAATTCCTGCTTTTGTTAACGCGGATACTTTCGTGAAATCATCATTCAGGAACTGAACTTTGTTTCGCAGAGATTCGTCCTGAAACTCAAGCTGTCCGTCGATCTTATCAACCACCACGATCGGTACGGGACTTCGGCCGTTGGCCACCTGGTACTCGCGGACGATGATTTCCGCCTTGCGGTTCCAGCCGCAGATGACGACGTGGTCACTGAATTCTTCCCATTGCACAGTACGGCCCTCCATTCGCAGACGATCGACCATGAATGCCGAGATGGTTCCGGTGAACATGGCGAATACGCTCATGCCCATAAACATTACGCTGACTGTCAACACGTGACCGGCCATCGTCTTCGGCGGGCCAGGAATCGGTTCGCCCGCAACCATTGTGTAAATGCTGAACCATAATGCTTCACCGAACGTGTCGACTTCGGCGTTGTCGTGCTCGATGGTCAGCACGGCTCCCGTGGCGAACAGGACATTCAGCATGATAAGGCCCAGGACCATCGCGAACTCGATGGCTCCTCGGCGGAAGACATACGGAAAACTGCTGGCAAGACGATTGAAGATGCCCAGCAGACGCGGAATGCGCAGCAGTCGCAGCAATCGAATTACGCGGGCAAACCGCAGTGACCGGAACAGCGGCAGGACTGCGATGATGTCCAGCAGATATTCTCGAAAAAACCGCCACTGAGGACGTCCGGCGAATCGCAGCAGCAGCTCCACCGCGAACACACACGTGATCGCATAGTTGACTTCGATCAGGATTCCGCGAGTTGGCGTGTCCGGCAAAGAGAGTTCGAGCAACGTCAACGCAACAGAGGCAACAATCAGACCGCCGATGGTCAGATCGGTAACGGCATGACCAAAGAAGTGTTGCAGCGATCTCTGCCACGGCCGCCATTGCGGCGATTCGCGGGCAACCATCGAACCACTCATTAACCGCCTCCTGAAAGAGGCATCTGGATTCACGCGTTCCAGGACTTGAATCTGGAATTGGCCGAATCGCATTTACGCTGCACAATCAGGTTGTGTTTCTTAGAATGCAGGTGACAGCAACGGAACGCCATGACGCCGTACTGGCTCACTCTTGCCAGCAACGGGAACCGGCATCACTGCCTTTGAGAACCCATGTCTGAATCCGAAGAAACGGCACAGAACTTCACGCTGAACTCGATCGACGAGGCTCTGGAAGCTATTCGCACCGCTGGTATGGTGATTGTCGTGGACGATGCCGACCGCGAGAACGAGGGCGACCTTATCTGTTCGGCCGAGATGATCAGCCCGGAAACCGTGTCATTCATGCTGCGATACGGCGCCGGCAAACTGTGCGTTCCGATGACCGGTGAGCTGGCCGATCAGCTGCACCTAGCGCCGATGATCGACAGCTCGGCCAATGAAACTCCGTTTCGCACTAACTTTCTGACGCCGATCGATCACGTAGACGCAGGTACGGGAGTCAGTGCTGACAATCGAGCGATCACGATTCACGCCCTGGCAGATCCGAACGTGTCACATCGCGACTTCGTTAAACCCGGTCACATTGACACGCTGCTTGCCAAAGAGGGTGGCGTGCTCCGTCGGGCCGGTCACACCGAAGCCACTATCGACCTGATGCGGATGGCCGGGCAGCAATCAGTCGGCGTGCTGATCGAAATCCTGAGCCAGAAATCGTCTGGCATGGCGGACCGCCAGGAACTGCATGAACTGGCAGACCAGTTCAACATTCCGATCATCACAATCGAGCAGATCATTCGGTACCGTCGTCTGCGGGAACGTCTTGTGCGACGTGAAGCGGACGTTGAGATTGAAACCGCGAACTACGGACATCCAAAGTTCATAGCCTACGGAGTCGAACACGAGGAGCAGGAACCTCTGGCCATTGTGTGGGGCGACCTGAAGTCGGTCGAAGCGCCGCTCGTCCGCATGCACTCGTCGTGCTTCACAGGGGACATCCTGAGTTCACTACGATGTGACTGCGGCGACCAGCTTCATATGGCAATTGAGATGATCGTCCACGAAGGCGCTGGAGCAGTCGTCTATCTGCCTCAGGAAGGACGTGGCATCGGGCTGACGTCGAAGCTCAAGGCCTATCAGCTCCAGGACGAGGGTTATGACACGGTCGAAGCCAACCACAAACTGGGATTCAAAGCCGATCACCGCGATTACATGATCGGGCTGCAGATTCTTAAGGATCTGGGCCTCTCGCGGATTCGTATCCTGACGAACAATCCCAAGAAGACGGAGTCGTTCGAGCAGGCCTGGGACCTGAAGGTCGACGAGCAGGTGCCGATCATCGCGCCGGCACATCAGCACCGTGCCCACTACATGGCGACCAAGCGAGACAAGATGGGTCACGTCCTGCCGCTGGATGCTCCAGCGACTGGCACGGAATCGTAGAGTGAATCGTCTGCCCGACGCGTTAATCTGCCCGAACTGCTCGGAGCCACTTCGTTCGAAGGAGCAGCATGTCTCGTGTTCCGGCTGCTCGACGGAATGGCCGATCGTCGACGGTATCCCTCGCTTCGTCGCCCAGGAGCATCTTGCCAGCTTCGGACTGCAATGGAATCGCTATGAAGTGGCGCACGACGACGAGGATCGTGCAACGTTCGAAGCCAAGACGGGCGTCCCACCAGCCGAGCTTTCGGGCCTGCGTATCCTGGATGCTGGTTGTGGAGGCGGTCGCTACTGCAAAGTCGCCGCCGAAGCTGGTGCGTCGGTCGTGGGTGCCGACCATACGACCGCCGTTGAGAAGGCGTCGTCGCTGTGTCGCCATCTCGAAGACGTGAAGCTCGTTCAGGCAGACCTGAAGCAACTGCCGCTCGAGCCCGCGTCGTTTGATTTCGTTTTTTCGATCGGAGTCATGCACCACGACCGTGACACGCGAAAAGTTTTTGACTCTGTCGCAAAAATGGTACGCCCCGGAGGACGCATGGCCGTCTGGCTTTATCGACGTAACACAGAACCTCAGGAGTTCATCAATTCCATGCTGCGTCGCTGGACAACGCGGATGTCGGCCGAGCGACTGGAACCCTGGTGCCGATTGGGTGCGTTTGCCGGTGGGATTCCACTAATCAAACAAACGCTGAGTAAAGTCGTGAATTTCAGCACGCATCCCGTTCAAGAAAACCGCATCTGCGACACGTTCGACTGGTATGCGCCCGAGTTTCAGCATCACCACACGACGGACGAGCTGTGTACCTGGTTTCGTGAAGCCGGTTTTGACAACCTCCAGGTGCTGCCGCCGGAAAGGACTGGCCGGGTCTACTGTTGGGCCTGGCGCAATAACCTGATCATTGGCAGCGGTGTCAATGCGCAAGGCACACGAACATGTCAGGTTGGTCGCGAGCCGTCCGCGTGAATAACCAGTGGCATCCGTATCAGAAGAATTGGAGAGCCGGCGTTTGCCAGTTGGACAGGTCACTACTCGAACAAAGCGTCGCCGTGTTTCTTCAGGTGCGTCTCCCAATGTTTCACAGCGACCTTCCGCTGGTTCTCCGGGTTAAGCGGGCGGTAGTCGTACCGCTGCCCTTTCGTCAGCCGAAAGATGTGTTGAAACGCGAGTTGCCGAATGACCACCTCGTCATGACTGAGCCAGTCAACCAGAATCCGTGATGTCGCCTCATTCCTCGCGTCATCATCCCCGTAACCCCACAGCAGCCGGTAGATCGGGTTGACCTGATTCGGCGGAAAGACCTTCTGCAGTTCACTCCGCAGGATTTCGGCGTTTTGTTTGGCTCGCGGCAACCACTGACGCAACCCGCTAATCGCCGCCTGTCGTGATTCTTCAAACTCGGATTTCGCCAGTGCCCGAACCAGTTCGCTTGGCAGTTCCA
>CAYSJO010000879.1:0-11113 GCA_964431285.1 uncultured Planctomycetaceae bacterium | reverse complement strand
TCCAGTCCCACGCCACGCCCCGGGCCGAAGAACGCAACAAAGCCCAGACCGGAGTGGACTGGCAGTTCACGACTGCCAAAGCCAGAACAAAACTCAAACGCCTCTACCCGAAAATTGAGACCTGACGGTCCACTAGTATGTTCCTTCTGACCGACGTCCTGGTCTCCTCGGCTTGCAGTCATTACCTCTGGGTTTCGATTGATTCGAAGGCGGGAGAGCATGGCACAACGAACGTGCATTTCGAGGGCGGGCCCGGTCCTGGTGACGGTCAGTATCTCGATCCATTCATCGAACGCGGCACAACATGGATTCGCACGCTCGACGCCGACAACCCATCGGAACTGAAGATGGAGGTTGCGAAGTCGCCAGGCAAGCGATGGCTTTCGTCGAGTCTCGCAAAGGGTGGACCGCGGAGCATCGAAAGTTACGGTAAGTGGGGCGTGTATCGTTACGGCCAGACCGACGTACTGCTGCATTACCACGCCAAGCACTTCGACGTCAGCAGCTTCGCTGAACTGACAAAGCTGGGCCGGGCGGAGCAGCTCGATCTGGACGTCGTGCCAGAACTCGTTGATGGACAGGTTGGCTTTCGCGTGCTGTGGTAAGGGAAGCCTGCTGCCGGACGTCCAATGGCTGTTCGCGGGCCCGGCGGTTTTCAAGGCCAGCCTGAAAACTGACGAAGAGGGCCGCGTACGTTTCGCGTCGGACAAGAAAGGTCGCTACACGCTGCGGACGAGCGTCGAAGAGAAAGACACCGGCGAGTTCGAAGGCAAGGAGTTTCAACTGAAACGCTTCCACGCGACCGTCGTCCTCAACCTGCCCGTCAGCCAAGAATAAGACGCCAGCATCCCGCCTGGCAGCGCCAGCGGTCTCCGTTGAATGCCCCGCGTCCCGGTGTCGCTGGCCGTTCATGCGAACTCAGCCAACGCGCACCTCAGTCGATCGACCAGATTGGCTGATGTGCGGTGCTTGAGTCTGCCGATGATAGCGGTTGTGCGGAATCGGACGCCGACCGTGGGCACACGACGTGTGCGCTGCCCTGTCGTTCGCTCGATTTTGAGGGGACGCGAACGGAAGGAGCCGGGATGCGACGCGTGCGACTTCAGAGAGGCATTCTGGCAGGGCCGATCTGTCTGGCAGTCATGTGGGGAACGCCGTTCACGGCGTCCGCAGGTGACGGTCCGAGTTCCGAGCGTCGCCCGTCCAATGGCCCGAAGATTGAAGTGGATATTCTGACTCGGGGCGATTCTTCGCGCAAGACGCAGGCGGATGCCGTCTCGCGATTGCCTATGAGGCATCTTTCCCCCGACCAGTCCCGGCGGGTTCAGAACATCGTGGGCAACCGCAGCATGTTTCGCCGGCTGCCTAACATCCAGATCGACGCCGATCCCGCAGTCTATCGCTACTTCACGCACAATCCCGAGGCCGCCGTCAGCATCTGGAGACGACTGGGGGTCTCGAAATTCAAGCTTACTGAGACCAGTCACGGAGTCTGGCACGCCGACGCCGGCGATGGTTCTGTAGGTACGATCGAAGTGTTGCATCGATCGAACAACGAGCAATTGCTGCTGTGCAAAGGCAGCTACAAGAGTCCGCTGCTGACAAAGACGTTGCAGGCTCAGGCCGTCATGCATTTGCGCCACGTCGGTGTTGTGGCTGAGAGTGACCGCGATGGGCCGGCTCAGGTTTTGCATGACCTTGACCTGTTCGTCATGTTTCCGTCTCAGACCGTCGATACCGTGGCAAAAGTCATCGCACCAGTCAGCCACATGATCGCGGATCGAAACTTTCGCGAGCTCAGCATGTTCGTCCGCTTCATGCACGTAGCGATGCAGCGGCAACCCGGATGGGTTGAACAGCTTGCCGGACAACTTGACGGTGTCACGCCGGATCAGAAAGTGGAACTGTTGAAAGTGTCTGCGAAGGTGTTTGTCTCTCGTCGCCGTCGAGACGCGAACGTGCCCGACGTGACTCAGACGGGACTTGAGTCTGTCGTTGCACCTTATCGGTCTGTCGTTCCGGCCGCCGGTCGTCAGGTAGACAGCCGATGAAAACGGACGACCGCTCACGTTAAACGCACGCCCGCCATTGCGGCTGTGCCGTCACTGCGGGAGACAATGCGCCTTTCCACCCTGTTTCAGACCGCTGGAGAGACTCATGCGAAAGGCGTCGCGACGAGTTGTGTCCCTGGCAGCCACCTTTGTGCTGACAAGCATGACCGCTTCTGCTGAAGAGAAAACCGTTTCGGTGAACGATTCGCAGCGTAAACTGCTGAAGGTATTCAATTCCGAGTTCCTTCAGATCACACCCGGCAAGGGTGACTTTCCCAAGTCGTTTCAGATGGGATCTGCGAACGGGCCAGCGAGTGAGCGGCCGGTGCGCAAAATCACGTTTGATTACAGCTTCTCGATGGCTCGCTACGAAGTTCCTCAGAACCTGTATGAGGCCGTGATGGGCAATAATCCCAGCAAGTGGAAAGGTCCTCGAAATTCTGTCGAGATGTTCGACGTGCGTGAGGCTCTGGAGTTCTGTCGGAAACTGACCGCGATGCTGCGAGCCGAAAAGCTGATCGATAAGGAAGAGGAGATTCGTCTGCCGACCGAAGCCGAGTGGGAATACTGCTGCCGCGCTGGCACGACAACACGGTATTCGTTCGGTGACGACGCTCAGAAGCCGGGTGATAAGGACAAGATCGCGTCGCTACTGGACCCTTACGGCTGGCACACGGGTAATGCGGCGGGTAACGATCCCCCTGTCGGGGCCTTGAAGCCCAACTCGTGGGGGCTGTATGACATGCACGGTTACCTCTGGGAGTTTGTCAGTGATCGCTGGAACGACGACTACTCAAACGCACCTGTCGATGGCAGCGCGCGTCCGTCTGATAAGAAAGATGCCCCATACGTCCTTCGCAGTGGCTCGTGGCGCGAGCGTTTCGAAATGCTCACATCCACGGCAAGGCGAGCGGTGAACGTCAAGTTCAAGCGAGACGACGTTGGCGTGAGATGCGTGAAGGCAAAGGTGAAACAGCGGCGACATTGATTTCAAGGCATAGTTCGCCATGACCAGGTAACCCGGCAGTCGACAACGACTGCACTGTGTGTAGAGAGACGCGGCTCCAATCGGGCCAAAGTTCAGGACAGGTTTTATGAGTTCCGACGTTCCACAAGGTACTGAATCTCCCACCGAATCTACTGCGACGGAATCCGCACCGCCGGAAACCGTGACTTCTGAGCAACCGGCCACGCCGGACGCGTCCAGTGAGTCAACTGAAACGCAGGAAGCGACAGCTGCTGTCGCAGAACTGGCTGCGGAAGCCGAGTCCGTCGCGGCTTCGGAATCACCCGCCGAACCGGTTGCCGAGCAGGAATCGAAACCTGGTGAAGAGAGTTCGCCAGCCGGCGACGAATCTAACGAGTCCACTGCAGAGCCAACGGACGAAGGTTCGGAATCGCGGCGTGTGCAATTGAATCCGTCGGGCGGTGATGAACTGAAAGCGGTCCCCAATCCGGTTTCTGAAGGGGCCGTCCCAGAAACGGTTGTCAGTGAATCCTCTGGCGAAGCTTCGGCGACCAGCGACGAAGATGTTCTGGCAGCGGCAGCTGATCTGGCGAGCGCCGTGCGGGATGTCGTTGAAATCGAAATCCCGCGCGAAGTCGAACTTGGTGAACTTGAAGCTGAAATCGAGGCCGCCATGGCCGGCGACGCGAAGCAGGCGGAAGTGTCCAAAGGCACGGACGCGTCGCAGGACCTGCCCGATACGGGGGCTCGACTGGAAGGAGTCGTGCATTCGATCCACGGCGACGATGTGTTTCTGGATCTCGGCTTCCGTATCCCGGGCATTCTGCAACTGCGTCAGTTCGAAGGCACCACTCCACCGGAAGTCGGTAAGAAGCTGCGCGTCGCTGTTTCGAAAGTCGACGAGAATGAAGGGCTCATTGCAGTCAATCTGCCCAGTGGCAAGAGTCGTCCTGGTGGCAACTGGGATGCGGTCGAGAAAGGTCAGGTTGTTGACTGCATGGTG
This sequence comes from uncultured Planctomycetaceae bacterium, assembly GCA_964431285.1. GTDB lineage: Bacteria > Planctomycetota > Planctomycetia > Planctomycetales > Planctomycetaceae > CAUZFZ01. Next base: position 7,092 of record CAYSJO010000879.1, on the reverse strand, counting down.
CAGAAGACGAACAAGGGCGGACTGGAAGTGCAGATCGGCGGGTTACGGGGTTTCATGCCGGCCGGCCAGGTCGACATGCACTTCGTCGGTGATCTGGGACCGTTTGTCGGTCAGAAGCTGCAGGCCAAAATCATCGAAGTCAATCAGCAGAAGCGAAACCTGGTGGTCAGCCGCCGGGCTTTAATGCTGGAGGAACGTGAAGCCCAGGAGGAGGAGTTCTGGCAGTCGATTCAGGAAAACGTTGAGTTCACGGGTCGTGTCAAAACGATCAAGGACTATGGCGCATTCGTTGACCTTGGTGGAGCCGACGGTTTTCTGCACATCGGTCAGGTCTCGTGGACTCACATCAAGCACCCGAGCGAAGTCCTGACTGAGGGGCAGGAGGTCAACGTCAAGATCATCAAAGTCGATCGTGACAAGAAACGCATCAGCCTGGGTATGAAGGAGCTTTCGCAGGACCCGTGGGTATCCGCGGCTGAGACGTACACTCCGGAATCAATCGTCACCGGCAAGGTCACCCGAGCGACAGACTTCGGTGCATTTGTCGAGCTGGAACCGGGTATCGAAGGCTTGATCCACATCAGTCAGCTCGATTGGAAACGCGTCCGGAAAGTGACTGACGTCGTCCAGGAAGGAAAAGAGATTACCGCCAAGGTGCTGGAATTCGACAAGGACCGGCGCCGCATCAGCCTTTCGATCAAGGCTATGAGCCAGGACCCGCGGGTCCTGGAAGAAGATGCGCGCGAAGCAGAACTGGCCGCCCTGCCGCCGGTTGAACGACGTGAAGACCTCAAGGGTGGAATCGGACTGTCCGAGAGCGGTGGTGGCCTGTTCGGAAATCCGTCTGACTTTGGGTAAACCGATTGAGCATGTCCGCCGCCGTGCGACTCACGCTGATCGCAGTTTCCGCAGCCGTCAGTCTGGCGTTGCTCTGGCTCACGAGGATCCCGTTGGGGATTCCTGGTGAATGGGTCTGGGATCGGATTGGCTACGCGGACGGTGCGGTCGAGGCGATGTTTGGTATCGCTCAGATCGGAATCGTTGGAGCGATCTACCTGCTGATTGCGTGGCAGGGACAGCGACATATCGCCACCTGCAGTCGCCGAGAACTCGCCGCCTGGTTGATCGGACTCGTGCTGGCGGCCTTCGGCTGGCTGATCGCCGTGCAGGAAGGACCACGCGACGAATACCGGCTGTCGAAGGCTCCCTTCGTGCTGTACTACCCCGCGTCATCGGGCTACTTCCACGCGGCGCGCTACGATGTCGACAGCGTGCCGCAGCTGCTGCAAGCGTACGAACAGCGCATGAGCAAGGGTGACGTTCTTCACGAGGGAACGCATCCCCCGGGCCTGCTGGTCCTGTATCGATCGTTGATTTCGCTGGTCGAAGGAAATGGACCACTCATCGCGTTCAGCGACGCAACCACGCCGAAGTCGTTTCAGGAGGCATGCGACACGATCGACTACACGCGGCGGTTGTCGGGGGATCCGCTGAAGCCCGAAGATCGCGCGATTCTGTGGCTGGCATCGCTGCTCACAATGATGTGCGCGGCCGCCGCAGTCGTTCCGTTGTTTGTCGTTGTCCTGCAAACCGAATCGCGTACTGTTGCATGGAAGGCGGCTACGTTCTGGCCACTCATTCCCGTTCTGGCCATCTTCACACCGAAGTCGGACGTTTTGTTCGTGTTGCCTGCCGCGCTGCTGGTAATGTTGTGGATGCTGGCTGTTCGGCGCCAGTCTGCTGCATTGGGTGCACTTGCTGGCGTGACTGGCTGGTGTGGTCTGTTTCTGAGCCTGGTGTTTCTACCCATCGGACTCATTGCGTTCCTTGCCGGTCTGTTGTCAGCAATTCCAACGGAGCGAGATTCGATGCGAGCCGGTCTGTATCGGGCGGCGTTGCGAATCCGTTCGCCGACGGTGGGCGGGGTCGTGGCCGTTGTCGCTGCAACAGTACTGGTCTCGCAGTTCGGTCAGATTAATCTTGTTCGTGTGTGGTGGTTGAACTGGCAGAACCACGCAGGTTTTTATGATCAGTATTCACGCACCGTGATGGCGTGGCTGCTGGTCAATCCCATCGAACTGGCCTTCGCCGTGGGAGCGACGGTGACATGCCTTGCCGTAACGTCGGTCGCGAAGACCCTGCGACAGAATCGCTGTGAACTTCGTCCGGCCGTGCTTGCCATCGTGTTTGTGTGGGGACTGTTGTGGCTCAGCGGTAAGAACTCCGGCGAAGCGGCTCGCTTGTGGATTCCGCTGTTGCCGCTGTTGATGTGGGTCACGGCAATTGAACTGCGCGGTGAATCAACGGGCAGCGACATCAACGACCGCCCCGCTCCCAACTCCGGCGAATCTGCTTTCGTCATCATGCTGATCATTCAGATCGTCGTCAGCAGCAGTACAGTTCTACGAGTCTCCGGCTTTCATTTTTCCGGGATGACAAGTTAGTCCAGTTCGCAGACCCGAATGCTGAGAATCGAAACATCACCACAGCACTGACGACATCTCGCCATCGCCGCTTCCGTTCGTATTCAACGACCACTCGCCCGAAAAAGCACGAGCCGCTATCGCGAGCACAGGGACTTCCGTGACTTCCTGGAATATATTGAAGTCCGTCGTCCTGCGCAACTGACGGATCAGGCCGACGAACCGACTGTTTCTTTGGAAGACGATGACGTTCTCGGTGAAATGCGATATCGCTTCTGCTGTTGCGTGAAGCGATAATTCGCGGAACCACGCGACGCGTCGCCATTTCCCTCCTTGACGCGTCCAGCGTTTCCCACCTTGCTCCCGCTTCAGGAGACCCAGTTATGCGAACGCTCTTTGTCGTGACCGCAATTGCTGCCTGTGGGACGTCTGTGTGTGCTGCGGAACCGCGAGTCGAATCCGCCGATCTGACGCTGATTCCTCGCACGATCAAACGTGAACCGACGTACGAATCCAAATCGCCGAAGTATTGCCTCGCGGTCTTTGGAAAGGAAGCCGCTCATCGAGTCTGGCTTGTGCATGACGGCGACCGGTTGTTTGTCGATCGAGATGGAGACGGCGAGTTGATTGAGCCGCCGATCAGGATCGGCACGGGTTCTTCTTTTTCCCTGAGCTATCTGAGTCTCCCGAAAACCTACAGAAGTTACACGGATTTCGCGGTGTATCCGCGGTCCGATGGCACGTGCCGAGTTCAAGTAACGATGGATGGCCGTGGCCGGCAGTACGTCGGAGCCTCGAGCAACTCGCGTCCGAGGTTCGGTGACAGTCCAGTGACTGCACCGATCATTCACTTCGATGGTCGCATGACTCTGGGGCAGTACGGTCCCAGGCAGACACTACCGCGAAGGACTGAAGGCATCAGCTATCGCAAGACTTCGCTCAAGCTGATGATCGGATCTCCCGGTCTGGGCGAAGGCACTTTCGCCGCCTTCCACTGCAAGTGCCGCCGCAACAAAACGCAGAGCGGTACCATCGCCTGGTCTCGCGGCGAATACGGTCCCTACGTCGAACGTGTCTCGTACAAGATGCCCGGCTGAGGCTACTACTTTTTCTACGGCCCCGTGCGGGTCCCAGCCCAAGCCCATTCCGGCACAACACGTGCCACTTTATCATTTGTAAACTTTGACGAATGCGATCCAGCAGTCATCGAATTTGACGTACCCAGAATTCCAGGGTAACAGGCATCTCAGCAACGACACGTCATGGTCCGGCCTTCTTTTCAGGAGGCCGGGCTTTTTCTTTGGACCTGGACGTCAATGACTGTTGCAGCAGCCACTCGTAGAGCTTCGGGTCGGCATAGGCCCGGTCCCAGCAGTTGTGTCCGACGTCGGGATAGTACGTCGTACGAACCTGACCACCTTCCGCCCTGATCGCGTCGATGAGTTTGCGGGACGATGCAAGCACGCTTGGGCGGTCATCCTCTCCTACGAAATACCACGCCGGCACTGACTTGAGTCGCCGTGCTCCGAAAGGATCAATAGCTCCGCACATCGGAACAATCGCACAGAATCGATCCGGGTAGGTCATCGCAAGGATCCAGGTACCGCCGACGCCCATGCTCAGGCCGGTCGCGCAGATTCGGTTCGGATTCACCAGGAAACGATCGGTCAGATCAGTAAGCAGTTTGTTCAGCAGGTTCACCATTGATGGATGGCCCCAGTTTGACTCCTTCGGACATTGGGGCGACACGACGATGAACGGAAAGTTCCTGTCGTTTTCAACCAGTTTCGGTGCCCGTGCTTCTTCACGAGTGGCAGATCATCAGTGCCGCGCTCACCCGATCCATGCAGGAACAGCATCAGCGGCCATCCCTGTTCAGGGGCCTGGCAATAGCCACACGGCAGAAACAGCAGGTAGTTGATCTGCTGATCGCCATCAGTCGGACTGGTAAAGGTCTGCCCGACCTGTAACCCAGGAGCCGGAGTTTCCGCCTGCGAAACACCCGACGGAACGAACAGAAACAGCAGCGTGATTGTGACTGGCAGCCGTCGAGACATTTCGCAACCCTCTCGTTCGGGGGCAGTGCTTTGTGTCGTTTTCCGAGCCCCTCTAACATATCGGCTTCCACTGATCCACCAGCGTCCGGCGGTGTAACCTCCGGAGCAGCATCGATGACCGAGGAGACTTCAATGTTTCGGATGAGCCAGAGCGTATGTGCGTGGTTGCTTGCGGCGACCACCCTCTTTGCGACCTCGACGTTTGCCACGGCCGATGACGACAAAGGCAAATGGAAAGAGATATTCGACGGCAAGACGCTGGAGAACTGGGACGGAAATCCAGACTTCTGGCGAGTCGAAGACGGAGCCATCACAGGGCAGACCACAAAGGAAAAGCCGACCAAAGGCAACACGTTCATCATCTGGCGTGGCGGCGAACTGGCCGACTTTGAGCTGACCCTTGAATTCAAGATCATTGGCGGAAATTCGGGAATTCAGTACCGCAGTTTCGAAGTCAAAGACAAGAAATGGGTCATCGGTGGATATCAGGCAGACTTCGAATCCGGGACGACGTACTCGGGGATTAACTACGGCGAAAGAACGGGCCGTGGCATCCTCGCCGGTCGTGGGACCCACACGAGTTACGACGCCGACGGGAAGAAGACGGAAAAACGGTTTGGCGATTCGGCTGAGCTACAGAAGAAAATCAAGAAGGAAGACTGGAATGTCTACCACATTATCGCGAAGGGGAATCACTGCGTTCACAAGATCAACGGTGAGACGATGTCGGAGCTGACAGACGACGACAAACGCCGTCTGTCGAAAGGCGTGCTGGCCCTGCAGCTTCACGCCGGCCCGCCAATGAAAGTGCAGTTCCGAAAGATCCGCGTGCTTCACCTGAAGGGCAAGAAGTCCAAATCGGCCTCGGCGGCTCTTGCTCCCGCGGACTTCACGGGTTTCGCGGCCGTCGCTGACGAAAAGTCCGCCCGCAACAAACGAGTTGCGTTTGTCGCTGGTAACAAGAGTCACGGTTACGGCTCGCATGAGCACAAGGCCGGCAACATCCTGCTGGCCCGCAAGCTGAAGGCGGCCATGCCGAATGTTGATACGACTGTCTTCACCGATGGTTGGCCGAAAGACGCGAATGCGCTCGATGGGTTCGATTGTATCGTTATGTACTGCGACGGTGGCGGGCGGCACATGGTCAACCCACACCTCGAACAGGTAAACGCCTACGCAAAGCAGGGCGTCGGCATCGTCTGTATTCACTACGGAGTCGAAGTACCAAAGGGCCCGTCCGGGGAAGCGTTTCTGGACTGGATTGGCGGCTATTTTGAGACCGACTGGTCCGTCAATCCGCACTGGACGGCGCACTTCAAGAAATTCCCGAAACATCCGATTACGACCGGCGTGAAGCCGTTTGCGACGAATGACGAGTGGTACTACCACATGCGGTTTCGTCCCGAAATGGCGGGTGTGACGCCAATCCAGACAGACCTGCCGCCGTCGAGCACTCTGGTCAAAGATGACGGATCACTCGCCCGCCCCGACAACGCTCACAACAACAACCCGCATGTACGTAAGGCCGTGCTGGAACGGAAAGAAGTGCAGCACGTCGCCTGGGCGACGGAACGCGAAGACGGCGGTCGCGGCTTCGGATTCACCGGCGGACACAACCACTGGAACTGGGGTAATCCGAATCAGCTCAAGTTGATGCTCAACGCCATCGTCTGGTGTGCGAAAGCCGACGTGCCCGAAGACGGGGTTTCCGCTCCAGAAGTCACTCTTGGTGAACTCAAAGAGAACCAGGACTACGAGCCACGCGGCAATTTTGACTTCGGTCGCATTCAAAAGATGCTCGATGAATGGCATGGTCGCAAAGTTGTAGCGCTTGCCCCCGCCGCCGTTTCCACATCAAAAAAAAACTCTCGAGCAGCAGTAAGTAAGCCGCTTTTCAAGAGCAAAATCGTCACTGGCAGGACGCCTGGCCATGCCGTCAACATCGCCGTCGACCTGAAGGGCGCGAAGCAAGTCTCGCTGGTCGTCGCGGATGGGGGCAACGGTTTCTCCTGCGACTGGGCAGACTGGATCAACCCGACGTTTCTGGGACCGGCCGGCACAAAGAAACTGACCGAACTGAAATGGAAGTCCGCGTCGACCGGCTTTGGCAAGGTCGGTATCAACAGCAATAACGCGGGCGGTGCCGCAGTTGTCGATGGAAAAAAAATCGAAAACTGTATTGGCACCCATGCCAACTCGGTCATCGTGTTTGACGTCCCTGAGGGCTTCGACAAGTTCAGTGCTCGCGGTGGACTTGATGCGGGCGGAATCGGACAGGGAGCCTGCGGAGCGTCGGCCAGCATTCAGTTTCTGGTTTACGCCGGAGCACCGCAGCTTGCCTTTGCAGCGGCCGGTGGCGCCCCTGGAGCCGGCGAAAGTCGCGACGCCGAGGACGCACTCAGCCAGCTGGATGTTGCCGAGGGACTCGAAGCCACTCTGTTCGCTTCCGAGAAATCCAGGCCCGCGCTGCTGAGCCCGTCCGCGATCGACATCGACCATCTGGGTCGCGTGTGGGTGTGCGAGGTCGTCAATTATCGACACCGGTTTGGCTCACGTCCGGAAGGTGACCGCATCCTGGTTCTCGAAGACACGGATGGCGATGGCGTCGCGGA
>CAYSJO010000878.1:0-30774 GCA_964431285.1 uncultured Planctomycetaceae bacterium | reverse complement strand
CCGCATTGAACTTCGGTGGTATCGTTCGCCTGGCGTTCATTCAGCGGTACATGCGAGTCATTTTCTAATACGCGTCGTTTTCAAACAGAGCCTAACACTTGTTCGACTTCCTTCACCTTCTGCGTCATCCATGCACTATACCTCCGGGTGGACATCGAATTCATTACCATGTGATGGATCGGTCCCAACCGCGCCCTTCCTCGTGGTAAGTGGTTCTATAGGAGCTGGAGAAGCTGGATTCGAACAGTCGCCTTTGGCTAATGAACAACTTGAGTCCTCATTCGAGGCGTAGGTGGTCTGCTAAACTGCCACGGAGCCCGACTTGAGTGTAAGCGCTTGCATGTCTGCGGTGAGGGATCCAACCGATGCCGCTGATTGCGCCATTCTGTCAGCCGCGAGCCACAACTACAGTTCCAGGAACTTCAGGGCTGAATCACCACACCTGAACTTCCTGTCTGGTGAGACAGTGCCGGCAACCGAACTGGAGATGAAGCCTCACTGGTCGACGGTCTCATGAAGGCTTGTTACCGAACGATTTCACATCAATCGGGACTCCTTCCAATCACGACACAGGCAGAGCATTCGGCCGACGTCTCTCGTCGAATGTTCAAGACATCGCCGGCGTAACGTGCCGAAAGCAGTGGTGTGCGCAGATCGTGGACATCAAAGACCTGGAATTCCTGCTCCAGCTGTAACACATCTTTCAGGTCGACCTGGAAACTGTCTGATTCGTCGCGACCAATAACAGTGACGTGGGCTCGATGAGGTTCATAGCGATTGGGCCGAACCATGACTCTTACGGCTGGCAACCGCTCACCGTCCACATGCTCGCCGTCCCGATCGAAGCCGCGTTTGGTCTGCCATTGAGCGAAATCGACTGACCCGCCCCAGAGTCCCAGTAACGGATTCTCTGCTGTCCCCGTGATTCGCGGTGAAATGTAGAGATTTCTGTTCCAGTCAGTACCGTCTGACATGAAATGAATGGGTGACGCTTTGAAAAACGACGTGCTTGCCTGGATCGTATTGTCACTGACGCGCATATGGCTCCAGTGACCGAAATCCAGGCCGATCCGGCCGCCGCTGATAATGTTGTTCCGCATGACGAGTTCTCTGGAATCCCATCCCAGCAGTGGCGAGTACGCTATCGACCGCACGTTCGGGGCGTTGCTGATCGACTGATGCAGAATGTTGTCCGCGAAGAAGACGCGCTGCATGGGAACGTGCCAGTTCATCAGTACATTGGGAGGCTGCCAGGCCGGGTGATTCCTGGGCATGCCGGATCCGAAAACGACATTGCCTTCGACGACAAAGTTGTGCGAATTCTCATCGCTGGTGGGAAATGTGATGCCTGGTCCGTAATTGTCGAAAACAATGTTGTCGGTCATACGCATCACGCCGCCGGAGTTGAACGAGCCGAGTGCGATACCTGGCGAGAAGCCTTCGCTGAGCGGATGCTTCTGCGGCCAGTAACCGATGTGGTGGATCAGGCATCCATGGATTTCCGTGTCGAATGCATCGCGTGAGAGCACGACGGGACCTTCACGATGGCCATGGAATTCGAGATTGATGAGTCGCACGCCTGGACAGTTCACATCGACTCGCGTCGCAGTGCTGCGGGAATTCGCACGCCCTGGAGCTTCGCCGACTGCAAATCCCCAGTACCACGTGTGAGCACCAGTGATCTTCAGGCCGCCTTCAAGTTGCACGCGATGGCCTGGCACTGAACGTACAATCACGGGGTTGTCAGGCTGACCGGTCAACGTGGATGTGAAGTAATGACGCGTGACGGTCTTCGGTTTTCGGGCGGGCTCTGCACCGAGCAGGTCGTCGAGTCCTGCCGGTTTCTTTTTTCCGCCGAGCCCGATGTCGTCGGGCAGATCCGGCGCTTTGACGGGATCCCGCTTCACGATTTCTGGGGGTGGCTCCGAGTGTTGATGAGCGGGAGCCGCGTACCTGCCCTCTAGCAGCCAGATCGTGTCGCCCGCGCGGATGGATCGGGACTGCAACAGGGCCTGGAGTGCAATCGGATCGTCCCGTGTTGCCTGAGCCCGCCGGGACGCGTCGGGCGCTGAGTAGAACTCGCGGCCGGACCGTGTGGCGAGGATCGACTGCGTCTGCTCATACCAGTCGTTGCGAAGAGAGGCTTCGTCCTGAAACTTCGGTTTCGGGCCGCGAGGATGCTGCAACCGTATCCCGAAGAAACCACTGCTGATCTCCGTCGCGGCCAGTGTCGTTGTGGCGTCTGCGGACGACACGAGTTCAAGTCGGACTGGTGCTCGGACCGTCTTCAACTCACGGCCTTCGAATACTCGGACGTAGACAATGATCGCTCGATCCGGTGCGGGACGCGACGCGTTTCCAGGCTGGTGTTCAGGCAGAAACGGCTGGATGTCCAGAAGAGCGGACGCTTCGCCTGGCTTGAGCAGAGATACGGGCCGGCACGCTTCCGCATTCTTCCAGCGCGAACCTGAGTCGTAAAACTGAAGTGTTGGCGTCGTTGCGGCCGGAGTTGTCTCAGGCTTTGAGTGATCTTCAGCGGACTTCGGGCCTGACGGTACTTTCTTTCTGGGGGCTGCGTCCGGTGAACCTCCCAGGAGGTCATCGAGTGTCGACGTCTTTGACCGGACGTTGACCGGCAACTTCGGCAGGTCGGCTTTCGATCCCGGTTCTTCTTCGGTCGCGGCGACGACCGGCGCCGTTCCGGGCGGTTTCGGAGCCAGCGTGAAGACTTGCGACAGATGCCCGATTGCCGCGGGTGATGTTGACCCACCGTCCCGGTAGGGAAAGGACAGTCCGATCCGGAACACAATGCCCTCGGACACGTCGCTCTCAATCGCACCTGCTGCCACCGTGGCCCGCAGGTACGGACCGGTCACCGGCTCGTCTGCCCGCGTGGGCGTGCAGATATCTGGACTGAGACAGAACAGAACCGCGAAATACAGAAGACGCACCAGGCGGACCCGTTCTGAATAGACACGCGTGACAGACATGATGTGCCTCACTTCGTTCCGATACAGTAAAGCGTCTCCTGTCGCTGGCCGTCGGATGAATCGGCCACGCGCAGATAGAGTCGATCATCACAGACAACCGGGCTGGCGAACGCTTCGTCTCCCAGTTTGTTCTCACCGGCCATGGCGAACGCCTGCGGTGTCGCTTTGAAGACAAATGTCTGACTGGATTCGTTGCTGGCGTAGATGTGCTGCCCGGCAAGGACTGGCGACGCACTGAAGGTGCCTCCCAGCCGGTGCTTCCATTTGACCGTGCCGGAGTTCGCGTCGCGACAGATGGCGATGCCGTCGTCTGTCACGGAATAGAGGTGTCCCGCATGTGCGATCATCGAGGGAACGTTTGCGATCTGGCCTTTCTCCCGCCAGACGACCTCGGCTGAACCGTCCGCTCGAATGCAGAGCGTTTCTTTCGTGGGATAGCCTCCTGCCGCGTAGACCAGATCTCCATTGAACGACATCGTGTTGACAGTCTGGACGGACGCGCCCTGACATTCCCAAAGAAGCTTGCCGTCGTCAGGGTTGTAGCTGGTAATCCGGTCGGCTCCGGAAATCAGCAGCTGCTGTCGACCCGCCATTGATGCAACGACTGGCGACGAATAGGAAGGCGTTGCCTGCCGTGGAGTGTTCCAGACAACTTTCCCGTTGCTGCGGTCGAGGGCGGTCAAGGCACCTCCTCCCTGATTGTCGGTCGCGACGATCAGGTAAGACTTGTAAAGTAGCGGCGACGCTCCGAAACCGAACTTCGAATTGAAGTCGGTCACTTTCTGCTGCCACAGCTGCTCACCTTTCAGGCCGAAGGCCGTGACAGAAATGGCTTTGCGATTCAGGAAGGCGACGTAAACACGTTCGCCGTCGCAGGCTGCTGTCGCCGCCGCCAGCGAACATTTTTCGTGAGCCGCTGATTCGAAACCGCCCTTGTGAACAACGGTCTGCCACAGGATTCCGCCCGTACTGCGATCAAGACACAGCAGGCTTTGTGTCTGCTTTGCCTTGTCGGATGTCGTCAGGAACACGTGTGGACCGACCAGCGTCGGGTCTGACTGGCCGCGCCCCGGGATAGGCGTGCTCCAGATGACGTTCTCAGTTTCCGACCACTTGACTGGAGCGGATTCGTCGATCGCTTTGCCGTCACGATTGGCGCCGCGCCATTGCGGCCAGTCCTCGGCGGCGGGCAGATCGGTACTCCAAGCCACGGCGAGCGTCAGAATCCCAGCGCGAATGGTGGTTGTCATAGAGAAACCGATCTCAAATTGTCCTGACCGGGAACGGAAGGCCGCGAAGTTCGCAAAGGGCGTGACGAGGCGTTTTGTCTTTGCGCCCTTCGCGACCTTCTGTTCAAGTCATGATTTCGGTAACGACCTTCCCATACACGTCCGTCAGGCGAAAGTCGCGGCCGGAATAGCGGTAGGTTAGTCGCGTGTGATCAAGGCCCAGCAGGTGGAGCATAGTGGCGTGCAGGTCGTGGATGTGGACGCCGTCTTCTTCCACCGTCAGACCGTATTTGTCACTGCGTCCGTGGATGTGTCCGCTCCGCACACCGGCCCCGGCCAGCAGACATGTGAAGGCGTCTTTGTGGTGATTACGACCCGTGTGGTCGCGTTTCCGCTCGTAAGGCGTGCGCCCGAATTCTGTAGCAATGACGACCAGCGTGTCGTCCAGCAGGCCGCGCTGTTTGAGGTCGCTGATCAGTGCCGCGATCGGCTGGTCGACCTGCTGCGACACGCCCGTCAGCTTGCCCACGTTGTAGTGATGATCCCAGTTGGTGTTTTCGTCAGCTCCACGGTGAAACAGTTCGATCACGCGCACGCCGCGTTCGAGCAGACGTCGAGCGATCAGGCACTGCCATCCGAACGACTTCCGGTCATCGATCTCCGTTGCATAGGAATCGAGCGTCTGTTTTGTTTCCCGACCAATGTCGAAGATCTCGGGCGCTTCGTTCATTAATCCGCGAGCCGTCCGAAAGCTGTTCATGCGAGCGGGCAGTTGCAGATCTCCGGGCCGCAGACGCGCATGCCGCTCGTTCACATCGCGGAGCATGCGTTGCTCCAATTCGCGAAGAGTGACGGACTTCACCGGCGAGTTCAGATTGGGCACGGGCTCAAGCCCCGGTTCGATGCGTGTGCCCTGGTGATACGCCGGCAGGAAGTTGCAGTCCCAGTTTTGTGATCCGGCGTAAGGCATCTCGGACGCGAGCACTGCATACGACGGTAGATTGCGGTTCACCGTGCCCAGCCCATGACTGATCCACGCTCCGAATCCTGGCATCGGCACGGTTGTGGAACCGGTGTGCATCGCCAGTGTGGCCTGAAAGTGCTCAAGGTGGTCGGTGTGCATCGAGTTGATCACACACAAGTCATCGGCCTGTGCGCCGAGGCGGGGAAACAGCTCGCTCACGGCGATTCCCGACTGACCGTATTGCCGAAATCGGAAGCGTGAGGGGATCAGATACATCGTCCCCAGAACGGAATTACTTCCTTGGACAGTCTTTCCGCGGTCCGACCGAAGGTGCGGCTTGTCGTCGAACGTGTCGACATGCGACATGCCTCCAGTCAGATAGACGAAGACAAGCCGTCTGGCACGGGGCCCATGGTGTGTCGGTCGCGGCGTGAGGGGATGCGCGTCGTCCAGATGAGCCGCCAGCGAAAGGCGACTGCGCAAACCCGCGGCAGTCACGGCACAGGCCGATTGCAGGACGCGTCTGCGAGAGACGGATGTGAGAAGCGGCATTTAATCAACATACACGAAGTCGTTCGCGGTCAGCATGATGCGACCGAAACTTGCCCATGCCTTCAATTCCGGATCGACCGACGCCATTCGGCTGTACTGCGTCACGTAAGCCACACCTGCATCGACCTCAGCAGCAGTTGCCGGTCGTGCCCAGGCCAGGGAATGCGCCAGTTGGATTCGCTGTCGACGGTCATTCGACGCAGTAATCAGTCGGCGCGCCAGAGCCTCGGACTGAGCGAACACGAACTTGTTATTCATCAGGTACAGCGCCTGCAGCGGGACTGTTGAGACGCGTCGCTGTGATGCCGTGGTGTTGGTGTCAGGTGCATCAAACAGGGACAGATAAGGATGCCGCTGGAAGCGCTGGGTCATCAGATACACGCTGCGGTGTTGCGATGGGTACACGGCCTGAAACGGATTGTGCTGCGTGTAGTTGAACTGAGATCGGTCGGGGAAAGGATGCCTGCCGGGTCGAGTAACGTCCAGATTTCCGCTGATGGCCAGCATCGCATCCCGAATCGACTCGGCATCCAGGCGACGGCGGTCGAATCGCCAGTACCACCGGTTCGCAGCGTCCTTGTCATTTCGTGGATCGTGGTCAGATGCCAGTTGCCAGGTACTGGACGACAGAATGAGTCGGTGCATCTCTTTGATGGACCAGCGGCTCGCGATGAAACGCGCGGCCAGCCAATCCAGCAGATCAGGGTGAGTCGGTGCCGCTCCCTGGTAGCCGAAACTGGATGGCGTCGTGACGAGGCCTTTTCCGAAGTGCCATTGCCAGATGCGGTTGACCATGACACGTGCCAGCAGGCTGCCGGCTGGCGTGTCAGGTCGAGTCAGCCATCGGGCCAGTTGCAGGCGTCCGCTTTGTGAGTCGGGAATCGCAGGATCATGTGTCGTCGACAGAACGTGCGGAAACCTGCGTGAAACAACATCACCCCACCGGGTTGGGTCGCCCCCCTGCTGTACTCGCGCATTCCGTGGCTCACCTTCGGCGACGGCAAATGCCTTGATGCTCACTGCCAGCCGCTCCAGGCGGTCGATCTGCTGTTTGAGAGGATTAGTTTTGCTGCCCAGATAGGACTCCGCCGCGTAGAGGTCGATACGGCTGAGTTCATCGCGAAGCGGCGCGGCGTCGCTGCCCAGGCGTTCCAGTTCGTGGATACGCTGCAGTAACTGGTTCGCCTTCGTTTTCCAGTCGTGGAGTTTTCGGGCCTCGTCTGAGTCCCGCTCAATCGCATTGATCCGGCTGCGGAGGTCAGCAATCTTCCCGCCGCTGTCATCGCCGTCTGCAGCGTGGCCGAACGTGGGGCGTGTGACAGGAATCAACTGATCTGCAAACGGAGCGGCTTCCGACCCGGCGAACGGATACTGCGTGCTGGCGAAGATGCCATACAGACCGTAGTAGTCGCGACTGCTGATCGGATCGAACTTATGATCGTGGCAACGTACACAACGCAAAGTGAGCCCCAGCAGTCCGCGGCCGATCACGTCGAGCGTGTCTTCGATCACGAGGTGTGGGGCTTCATGTCGGTAATTGCCGAACTGCCGTGACAGGGCGACAAAGCCGGTGGCGATCACGTTTTCGCTGAACTCGTTCTGCGGCTGGTTCGGAGCGAGGATGTCACCGGCCAGTTGCTGTTGGACGAATTGATCATAAGGTCGATCCCGTGCAAACGAATCGATGACGTAGTCCCGGTACAGATGCGCTTCCGGAACAGGGTAGTCGGCGTTGTTGCCGATGGTGTCGGCATAGCGCGCGACGTCCAACCAGTGACGTCCCCAGCGTTCGCCATACCGCGGCGAGGCCAGCAGCCGATCGACCAGATGGCTGAGCGCTGTCGACGAATCGTCCGCCAGAAAACGTGACAATTCATCAGGCGTTGGCGGCAGGCCGATCAGGTCATACGTCACACGCCGGGCCAGTGTCCGTCTGTCAGCCAGTCGACCACGTGTCAGGCCTTTGGCCAGCAACTTCGCATTAATGAAGCGATCAATCGGATGTCCTGTCGGCAAATCCGGTACATCGGGTGGCTCGACTCTTCTCAGTTGCTGAAATGCCCAGTGCCCTGGTGGCGAATGCGGCTTCTCCGACGTATTCGTTCTCGCCGACTCGGATGGCCAGACAGCTCCGCCATCCAGCCAGGTCTTGAAGTCCCTGATGACCGCCGCAGAGACCTTTCCGTCTGGTGGCATCTTGAGGTCATCGGTCTGTTGCCGAAGAGCTACCAGTAAGCGGCTTTTCTGCCGTCGTCCCGGCACGATTGCCGGCCCGCGCTGTCCGCCTTTCAGCAGGGCCTGGCGGGAATCCAGCCGTAACTGACTGCTGGCTTTGTCCGGGCCGTGGCATTTGACACAGCGAGTTTGGAGCACCGGTCGTATCTTCAATTCGAAGAACTCGGCGAGATCCGCGCCAGGCTGCGCGCGTAACCCATCCGGGACGGCGGTCAGCAGCGTTGCGAACAGCAGGACTATGAAGGGCCCTTTGATCACGATTCGTCCAGGGTCTCGGTCTCAGCGAGAAGCCGTCCCAGGTCCATTTCGAAGCTAAGGGACACGGGCGGACGGCAGTTGAACCGGACAGGATACTGATCCCATTGCGTATGGCTATCGAGGAATACCGTCGAACAATCGGGCTATCGCAGACTTCGAAATCTGTCGGGATTCTGTGTTACACCTTGCCGTCCTATGGAGATATCCCGTCATGCTCGATGATCCGCAGCACCAACAGTTCACACGGCTGTGGACGGAGAACCAGCCCTCAGTGGCCGGGTATCTGCATTCGCTGGCTGGTGATCGGGACGTGTCTGAGAACCTGCTGCAGGACACGGCACTCACGCTGCTGCGTAAGTTTGAGCAGTACGACTCGGAACGACCATTTCTGCCTTGGGCACTGGGGGGCGCTCGCGTGCAGCTTCTCACTCATCGTCGTGATGCTTCGCGGTCGCGGGCCGTGGCCCTGGACGATGAACTGCTCGAACGCTTCACGGCATTGTGGGCCGAAGTTGAAGTCTCTGTCCGTGAAGAGCAGCAAGCCCTTGAGATCTGCCTCGGGCGGCTGGCCCCGCGAGCCGCAGAACTTGTGCGGCTGCGGTACTTCGAGGCACTCAATGCCACCCAGATGGCACAGCGGCTCGGGCTCGCCGCCGGTTCCATTCGCGTACAACTGCAGCGCATCCGCGAACAGTTGCGTGATTGCATTGTGGCTCAATTGCGATCGCAGGGAGGCGTATCGTGAGCAGATCAGAAGAACTCATCGCTGCATTCCTTGACGACACGATCACGCCGACTGAGCTGGATGAACTGCAGACTTGGCTCAGGTCCAATCCGGAAGGCCTGCGGACGTTCGTCGAAGCCAACGTTCGTGAGCAGCAACTGTGGGCGACCGTGCAGGTGCGTGAGAAACTGCGGCTGGTCGAGGAATTCTCCTCGCCACAGCCAACTGACAGCCTGCATGTGCTGGCCAGAACAACCACTCTGGTGGACGACTCCGCAGATGCCGCAAACTCTTTGCATTTCAACGGCGAGAAGAATCGTCGAACTCTGATTCGGAAGCAGAGTCTGACCGGATTGCTTGTGTTGGGGGTCGTAACGTGTGTGTTGCTGATTGGGCTGTGGGTTTCCGGTCCATCTGACAGGCCGGACGAGACGGCGGGCGTCAACAACCCGCTTTCCGCCGAGGGGGATCACATTACAGAAAGCCTGGGCCCATCCGTACTCGTGACGGTGACGGCGAGTCAGCATGCTCAGTGGGCCGATGGAAGTGAGGTAAAAACCGGAACCAGGCTGGCGTCGAACACGTGGCACTGGCAGTCCGGGCTGATCGAGCTGGCGACTGGCTCAGGCACAGTGCTTGTGATCGAAGCTCCCGTCAGCCTCGAGATGACAGACGAACTGCACGCACGATTGCTTTCGGGCAACGTCGTCGTGCGAGTGCCGGATGGACAGTCCGGTTTCGTCGTCGAAACGCCTCAAATGCGGGTAGTCGACCTCGGGACAGAATTCGGAGTCAGCGTTTCGCCCATGGGTGAAACCGAGCTGCAGGTCTTCGAGGGCAAAGTTGAAGCCGAGATCACCGGACTCACCACCAGAAAACAGGTGGCTGCGGGAGAAACGCTGCGGGCAGCAGCGAGCGGTGAGCTTCGGGCGACCGACTTCAAGGAAACACGCTTCATTCGCCGGCTCTTCCCCAGGGAGCCCGATGCGCAGTACGGCGGACTGCTCTACAGTCAAAGTTCCATTGATGCCGTACATGTGGCATGGACGGAGTCCCGACCTCGCATCGACGCCGATCTGTCCGAGTGGAATCCGGAACTGGCATTTCACACCGCCTGCCTGCCACCGTTTGCCGAGACCTATTTTCTCGAAGGCATGATGATGTACGACGCGGACCACCTGTATGTGGCCGCGTATGTCGGCGATCCGGAACCCATGCGAAATTCAGCCCCGGTCGGCTTCGAGTTTGCTGGTGGCAGCGTGATCGTCCGCATTTCAACAGACCGCAAACTTGGTTGGCCACTGCCCGGCACCATGATCGACCCGGGGACATTTAATCCGCCGAAAAAACCTTTCAGTCCGGAAGTCACCAGCGAGCAGATCGTCAGCATCATCATGTGGTACGACGCTGCCAGTTCGAGTCCGCAGATCAAACTGCAGTACGGACTCGACATGCATCGCGAAGTACGCGATCCCCCCGGCTGGCAGGGCACCGTTCTTGACGACGACGACGGCCGCGGTTACCGGCTGGAGTACGCCATCCCGTGGCAGCTCCTGAACTGTGCGGCTGAACCGCCGCAGGGCGGGGAAGTCTTCCCGGCCCTGTGGATGGCTCACTGGAGTGATAATGACGGACGCATTGCACGCGGACAGCTTGTCGAAGTCACCAACCACGAATCTCAGGGCACGTTCGATCTGCCACAGTCAGTGTTTTTTCATCACGGCCCCAGCTGGGGGAAAGCCCTGTATCTGCGATGAGACGTCCGTTCGTGTCCGGGCCAGCGTCGAATCTCTGACAATGAAAATGTTATGGATGGATTTGCTTGAAGTTTTGACCAATTCAACTCATAAAGGATGAGTGATTCGTTCCGAATGCACTCTCACGACGAGGAAACGGACGGATGAACATGCGGGTCTTTGCAGGCGCGTTGCTGCTGTGTGCGCTCACGTTGCAGACAGTTCTGGCTCAAACTCACCCCGAAGTCGTCTATTCACCGGCTGAAGTGAAGAAGCTCGATACGTTCGAAGGCTTCAGCCTGAGCAAGGCGGACAAAATCTTTGCCGCGAAAGATTACCGGCGTGCAGCCGCCGAGTACGACTCGTTCATCCTCGAGTTCCCCAAGTCAAAAGCAATCCCTTACGCGCTGCTCCGCAAAGGCCGCTGCCTGCAACTGAACAAGAAGCGCTACGAGGCCATCAAGGAATATCGCGAAGTTCTGGATTACTTCCCAAACGCAGTGAAGTACGCGGCTGCGTGTCTGTACTACACCGGTGAATCCCACTGGGATAACGGCGACGAGCAGAAGGCAATGAAGAGCTGGGCGGAAATGGCCCAGGACGTCGACTACTCGAAAATGCGTCTCGCCGCATCAGCCATCCTGCGACTGGCCGATGAACTGAACCGGCAGGAGAAGCGTCCCGCCGCCATCAAGTACTGGCGTCAGGTGGCAACAGACTTCCGAACTGTCGACGGCGCTACTCAGGACGCATACGCGGCTCTGCAACGAGTCACCCCCCACTATGTCCGGACAGAACCCAATGAACCGGAACTCCGCAAATTCTATGACGAGATGCAGGCGTTCCATTCCACTGCGCGTCCCGACATCATGGCCAATAAGGAGTCAGCCGACCGGGACAACTGGTATTTCGTTAAAGGCTACATCGGTTCGCATGGCTCGTTCACGGACCTGCAGAAAGACATCAAGGACCAGTATTACCAGTACTGGACCGCCCAGATGGACGGCAAATTTCCCGACTGGGATGAATTCCACATCGCTCGCGCCAATTACATCCGCCGCTACGAAGGCGACACTGCCAAGTGGGCACAGCGTCTGGATGCCCAGTTCAAACAGAAGTACAAGCCCGGCAATTACAACCGCATTACCGAATGGATTTCTCTGTTCGCCGCCCACAAAGCCAAAGTGGACGAGTACTTCGCGAAATACGACTTCTCAAAAATGAATAACCCGCAGATCGACTCGGTCATGCGCAAGATGTACTCGCCGGTGGGTAACAAGGAACTCGGTCGTGCCGTCTTCGGCCGTCTGAAACTCAGCGAATACGATGACTCAGGACTTGTGGGGCTGGCGCGTTTCTTCTGGTCGTATAGAGAAGAGTCTTTAATCATCCAGGTCTGTGCCCTGGTGTCAGACAAGGACTACGGCCAGATGGAGGTGCTGCGTTACTACAAGTACGTTGATGACACCGATCAGGGTCTGCCGCTCGCTGAAAAGATGATCAAAGTCGCGAAGTACGCCAACGAGTCTGTGTTGATCAAAGCTCAGTTCCTGCACATAACCGGTAAATTTGCGGACGCCGTCGGCTGCTACAAACAGCATCAGCCGCCCACGCCAACCACGACGCTGTATCCAATCGCCGAATGCTATCGCTCACTCGGTCGGCTGAACCAGGCCATTGCTCAGCTGCAGGAAGTGGAAAACTTCTTCAAACCTCACTCGTCCGAAGCCGCTCTGAAAATCGCGGACTACTACAACTCGGCCGGCATCAAACAGAAGTACGTCGCCAGCCTGTTTGCAGTTATGGACAAGTACCCCAAGAGCTCGCAGTCCAGTGTCGCCCACGATTCCCTGGAAAGGCTGGGATACCGCACTGGCGGCGGCGTCAAGAAAACGAAGTGAATCCCGATATGCAAAGTTGACGGACATGGAACGCCGTCTGAGAGATCCGGGGAATGGAAGCCTCACAGTGATTGATGTGACTTCTTTTCAGCTCATGTCTCCAGCGGACCAGTTTTATGTATCGTGTCTTATCACTCACGCTTCTGGCCGGATTCGTCGCCACACCCGCTTATGCTCAGGAAACTGGCGAAGAAGAGGCCCCGCAGCGCGGCTATCGCCGAGCGGGAGGCTCCGCGTCTGACTTCGCCGCCAGCCGCCTGTTCAAGCGCGGCCAAGACCTGATCCTTGTCGGCGAATATGACCGCGGCGTCAAAATGCTGGAATCCGTTACTGAGCAGTACCCGGATTCGCAGATTCGCTATGAGGCCTGGCTGGCCCTCGGCAAACACTTCATTTCGCAGTTTCAGCAGCCTCAGGCAATTATCTACCTCGGTAAGCTTCGTGATCTGGAGCGTCTGGAAGAGGAACAGTTCACGAGTGAGTTGAAGGAAATGTATCTGGAAAGCCTGTATCTGACGGGAGTGGCTTATTACCAGACACGGCAGTTTGCCAAGGCGTTTCCCGTGCTGCGGCGTATCACCACGAAGTACCAGAATACGATCTGGTCAAATCAGGCTTACTATTACATCGGCATGTGCCACTTCGCCAAGGAGAACTGGAACAAGGCCATTGAGTCGTTGAACCTGGTCGGCACATTCGTTGACCCGGACAGTCCCGAAATGCAGTTTGTCGAAGCCGGCCGTCGCTTCTATGTGAAAATCGAAGACGGCGACTTCCCGATTCTGCAGAGCCTGAATCGTCCCATCGGTATCCGCCTGCAGTCCGCGGCCGGTGACCTCGAAGAAGTCGAGGCGCGGCAATTGCCGGGTAAGGACGCGACTTACATCAGTTCGACTCCGACCGCTGTCGGACCACCGACAGAGAAGGATGGAGTCCTGCAGATTCGCGGGCGTGACAACATCACTGTGACATACCTCGACGACAACACGAAGCTCGGCGAGAAAGATGTTGCTCGCGAGAAGATCGTCCAGGTCGTTTCGACCGGCTCAGTGTCAATCACGACTGCCACCTATGAGCAGGAAGCTGTCGCAGCATTCCTCAAGCAGCCGCTGTTTCTCCTTGTCCGCGACGCAGACGAAGATGTGTCGCCGCAGGCCGACCAGGTGAAGGTCCGCGTGATCTGTCGCTACCGCGAGCGCTCCGCCGAAGATGACGAGCGACTGGTCGCGCGAGAGTCGGTCGTCACTGAAGAACTTGGCATTGAGGAAGAAGAAATCCAGTACAAGATACGTGACGAAGTCACGGTCACGCTGTCAGAACTTGAGCCTGTCATTGCAATTCCATCTGCACTCGACGAGAGCGTTGGTGCCGATGACGCGACCGACGCTGACACGGACGAAGAGTTCGGCGGAACAAAGCCGGCTGAGACTCCCGCCGGGCCGGTTGCCATTCATTCCGGCCGTTTTGGCGGAAGCGTTCAAATTCATGCGTACGAAGAAAACGAGAACGTCGACAAGACGGACAATGCGTTGTCGGCTGCGGTCGACGATGAAGTCATCGTGACGTTTGTTGATGACCTGCACATCACCGGTCGGTCGGCACGTGTTGCTTCAGCGCGCAAGATTGTCGGCGGCGAACTGAACACCGGCGTCACTGCACGACAGAATGTTGTGCAGGACGAACTGCTCAAGGCGCGCAAGGGCATTGTGGAAGCCACAGCGCTGCTGGAACTGGCCCGCCTGTTCGACAGCATGGGTCTCAAAGAGGGAGCCGGTACCAAGGCCGAAGAAGGACTTGGCCGCGTCGATCCGATCATCCGTGTCGGCACTCCCATTCCGTCTCAATACAAGGAAGAGGCGTTCAAACTGAAATGGGAGCTGTACATCGTTCAAAACAAATTCGGTCAGGCCATCGAAACCTGCAAACTCTTTAATCGACTGTATCCCGATTCGCCGTTTGTCGATCAGGCCCTGATGGGCATCGGTCAGATTCGAATCAAGGAAAAGGAATACGGCGCCGCGATTCGAGTCTTCTCCGAAGTTTTGCAACTGACCCGATCGGAATCCAAAGGCGAAGCTCAGTACCGCATCGCCGAAGCGATGGAAACTGACGCAAGAGAGAATGCCCAACTCGACACCGGCGAAGTCTTCACATTGAAGAACGCGGAAGGCGCTGTGCGAGCCTATCGCGTCTGTGCCGAGAAGTATCCGGACAGCCCGTTTGCCGGCCCGTCGCTGGCCAAGCTGATAGACTACTACATGGAAACTCGCGACCACGTCCAAGCAGACGATCTGCTGGAGCAGGTCTTTGACAAGTATCCCGATGCCACCTTCCTGGATGAGATGCTGCTGAAGTGGGTGAAGGTCGCCTATCGGCGTGGCAACTACGCCAAGGCCCTGGAAAAATGTCAGCAGTTGATCTTCGAGTACCCGGGATCGGCCTACGCAAGCAGTGCGAAAGAAGTATTGCCGTTGCTGGAAAAACGAGTCGGTGTGTCCTCTGAGGACAAGTCTGACGACGATTCCAGTGACGAATCGGAAAGTTCGTAAATTCGCTTATCGACTCTTTGAGGTCTTCTGTTCGAACGGTCTGAAACAGAAGGACGCAGAGATCGCAAAGAAGAAGCCCGAAGCTTCAGAGCGCAAACAATCTACCAGTAGAAGCCAATAACGAGTTGGAGTTTTATTATGACACGGCTTTGTGTATCGCTGGCGTTCGTGTTGCCGCTTCTACTAACGACGCCCGGTTTGGGGCAGGCGCCGGATCCTAAGGAGCAGTTTGAGCAGATTCTGCAACGTCTGCAGACTGATCCCGGTGGAACGACCGATCAGGAAGCTGGCGAGGTTCTGGTCCACGCTCGCAAATACGGACGGTCCTATGCCGTCAACCTGGCGATGAAGGGGTTTCTGTCGCATCACTTCCAGCCTCAGCAGGAAGTCGTCCGGCGATCCGCTGATCTGGCTCGACAGGTGGGAGACCACCGCACGGCGGTGACTCGCTATCGCAAGTATCTGGCAGTAGCGCCCGATAATGCTGTGGCCTCCGAAGCGGCCGGGCACTTGTATACAGTGCTTGTCGATCAGTTGCAGGCCACTGATGACGCCTATGCCACGATCGCTTCGCATATGGCCAAATTCCGCAAGCATGATCTGGCGAAGAGATTCGACTACTGGTTCCTGGAACATGCGAAGAAACGAAACGACTTTGGCCGGATGGCCGATTTTCTGGCTGTTGTGCTCGCCGAGCGGATCCCTCTCGAGAAAGAGCGGCTGTACTACTGGGAGCATCTCGACTGGGTCATGAGCCGGGTCACGTGGTGTCAGCGCGAACACTTTGCAGCACTGCAGGGCCTGAAAAAATGCGTACCGCTTGTGCGGAACGATCCGCATCGGGCCAGGCGGTACGCCTTTTACGTGGCCGTGCTGCAGCACTATGCCACGGCGACCGGCCAGGAAGAGAGGCGTCAGAACGATCAGTACAAGCAGGTCCTGGCGTCAGCACGAGCCAACTTTGATGGTCGCCCGACAGTGGAGAATGCGCTCGACATCATGGCAACACTGATGGTCGGAACGGGTGCCCATTCACATTATCTGGGCTCGTCTCGTCTGCGTGATCAGCAGCCGCTGGCATTTGAATTCTTTGCCTACATGTTCGGCAAGGTCGACGGTCATCAGAAGCGACTGCTGCTCAAGTCTCCCATGTGGACGTACTTCGTTCGCGCTAACACGGAACAACTGGTGATCCTCGGCGAGCGGTATCCTCAATTTTTCCAGAAGGCGTCCTACTCGGACTTCATTCAGTGGCCGTATCAGAACCAGCCCAAAGAGTTCTACACACGACAGGCGAAGTTTCTGGCTGGTGTTGGTTCGCAGCGGGCCGGTGTGATCAACTCGCTGGCGACCAGTGATGACCTGCAGAAAGTGGTTGACCACTGGCTTCGTAACGAAACCTGGCATACCGGACTGACATCGGCCTACGACGCGTACGTCAACACCATCTGGCAAAGCTACTCCCGGTTCGAACGGACCGAACCATTGCCGGCCGATACGCACTACCTGGCCTGGCAGAAGCTGGGTGAAGGTGTGTCGAAGACGCCTGCGGCGGTCTTTGATCGCAGCATGGTACGGAGCCAGCTCGAGTACGCGTTCGACCATCTTGACAAGGCCCAGTTCGCAGGGCGGGTGACTGCGCTCGCGTGGCTGCCCACAACCGACGCCCAGCGCGCATATCTTTACGACAATCTGTATGACAAGTTTCAAAAGTGGACGACAGAGGTGCGCGCCGCCGCCAAGGCGAAAGAGGAGCAGGTTCCGCAGGCGGTTCTGAACCAGTTCGTGGCAATCGACCGTGCCATTCAGACGGAGCGACGGCGTACAACTCCGGACCTCGGCAAGGCTCCGAGTACGGCCGCGCGGCTGACTGCTCAAGTACACATGGCGGCGGAAACCGGAAACTGGGCGCAGTATGCTTCGCTGGGAACTCAGCTGTATGCCCAAGTGAAAAACTATCGGGCCGGAAAAATTCCGTATGGGCGGGCACTGGTCTTCTACCTGCTCGATAAACGAGGCGATGCTGCGACCTTCGATATGCGGTTGGCCATCCTGAAGGACTTCTTAACGCGCTTCGTTCCGGGCGGCGATAATGGCGAGATCGCACGCGTCGTTAACCGGCTGGCCTATGGTGGCACATCATGGGCCTGGAACGGGTCTCCGGCCGGTGCGAAGCCGCACCTGCAGAAACTCAACTCGGTCATTGCCGATGCACTGATGACCGTTCTGAATCGCAACCAGTTCGATAACGAACTGTTTCGCTGGTTCGAATTTACCCGTCGCGGCAGCGGCTGGACTCAGTACGACTGGCGGTTGGATGTCGGCGAGAAGGTTGTGCAGAGCAACGTCTTTCACAGGTACATGTATTATCCCGGTGCCGATTCCTACAAGGGAATGCCGTACCGTAGTGCCACCTGCGCGACCATGTACCTGATCAAGTATCGGTTCCCTGCGCTGCTGGAGAAGTATCCCGTCGAGCGATATTTCGACGACATGTTCGTTGCGGAAGCGAAACGGACCAAAGTCCCTGACCCTGCTTACTTCACGTTTGGGGGACTCGACGAGGAACGGAAGATCGTGAATTCTGCGGCGGAACTGATTGCGGCGAACGCGATTGCCCCCGTCGCATACGGATACAGTGTGGTCGCGCACGTCATGGGGCAGGACTCCTATCAGTACAGCATTGCCATTCCTCACGGGGCTTACACGTATCCGACGGCAGCAATGCCCGCTTCACTGACGAAGACGGCTTACAACTACAATCTGCCGCCTGCGGCATTCTGGTCGTGGCAGCAGCGGGCTCTGTCGGCGGACCAGCCACAGCGAGACGCCATGCTGAAGGCGATTGAAGGACGCTGGGGCACGACTCGCTTCGACCAGTACGCGATGGGCCTGGGCTACTTTCGCACAGAGCCGGTTGTCGACACGGCGGAAGGCCGCGAGCAGTGGTTCAAGCGAACGTCCGACTATATTGCAAAACTGAAGACACTCCCGCGTCGATTGCCACCAGCCACGATGAGCGCATTGACAGAAATCCGGAAAACGGACCTTTCGTCGGCCGAACTGGATGTGCTGAAGAGCGTCTTTCCCGGCGCGATGCCGGACCGCTGGCCCAACACTTATCAGCACGAAATGCTGTTCGCGCTCCAGGACGGTTTGATCAATCACGGTCGAGTCCGCGAACTTCAAGACCTCGCTCCACACCTGTGGCGGATTGCACGTGATGCTGACAGCCCGTCGTGGAAGATGAAGACGAAACTTGTGGAGTTTACCCGACGAATCACGGAAGGGGAAATCGCACTCGGTCCAGTTGATCCGAACAACCCGACCAATCGTGACGAACTTGGACGTAACGAACTGGGACTTGTGCTGGCGTCTACTGGACTGGACATGCTGCGGACCTTCCTGCCAGTCAACGAGCGGATTGAGTTATCCGCACTCCGCAACATCAATCTGTCGAGAACTGGCGGAGCAATCCCGGTCAAAGAAAGTGATCCGCGTTACCCCATTTTTTCGTCACAGAACGCTTGGCTGACGGGCCGCGTGCAGGCCGCCTGGGAGCTGTATCTGAAGAATACGGACCTGATCGAAGACACAATCCGCGATCTCGATCCGCAGTACTCGATGTGGCTGATCGAGCGCAACCTGGAGTCCTCGCGGTTTGAAGCGGCGACTGAACTCGCTCAACACATGCTTGTCTGGTTCGGCACAGTTGAGGGCGGGTTCGATCCCGAGGTCCGTGCCCGACTGCAATACGTTTACGCGCAGATATCTCTCGCTCAAAAGGAATATCCACGAGCCCGGGCGCAATTCAGCCGGATCGTTGCAGCCAGCGAATACGACGGCACGCGTGCGCAGGCCGAAGCCGAACTGGCCGTCGCCGATGTCGATCGACTTCAGGGACGTTACGACTCGGCGCTGGAAATCGTGTCGCCGATTACGGAACGCGATGACCCGGTCATCCAGGCCGAAGCGTGGCTGATGATGGCCCGTGTGCAGTTTGACCAGGAAGAATTCGACGGGTCACGCGATTCACTGACCAACGTGTTTGCCAGGAACAGTGAGCACGAAGAGGGCCGGATTCTGGAAGGCCGCGTGAACCTGGCGATGAAGAAGATCGAAGAGGTTGTCGAAATTGAAATCGGCAGCGTGACTCTTCAGCGCATCATCGTCCCGGGGAAACCGCTGAAGGTCAGTCTGGAAGACAAGAACCTGGCAATCGTCGGCCGTGCGACGGATATCGAAATCCGCGCATGGACAGGCTCAGGTGACGAAGAGTTTTTCAGTCTGTTGCCCTTTGGCGATTCACGTACCCGATTCCGCGGTCAGATCGACACGGAAATGGCCGATTCCCAGGAAGGAGACAAGAAGCTGCAATTGCTCGGTCGCGATGAAGTCTTCTACGACTTCTCCGAGCGATTCAAAAAGGCGCATAAAATCAACTTCGACCAGCCGCCGTCGCTAATCGTGGCAACAGACGGAGCTCTGTACGGGTCGTCTGGTACGATTCGCACTCCGGAAGAACTTGAAGCGGAAGCGCTTGAAGCACTCATTCTCTCGCGGCTTGGCGAATACGGCGGTGGAACAACGACTCAGGCTGTGATCCCGTTAGCAGCACGCCGTTCGGACAATCAGGTCAAACCTGGTAATAAAGTCAATCTTCGCGTAGTGGATCCGGACCGTAGTTCATCGGCAGAGATTGATGAATTGCCAGTGCGAGTCAAAGCAGCGAGCGGTGACCGCATTGAGAAGTTCGTGCTCACCGAAACCGGACCATACACGGGCGTGTTTGAAGCGTCTGTCCGTACACAGTCCAGCCAGGCGATTGCTTTCTCAAGTGATTCGCTTGAAGGACGCGATCCGAATTACTGCATCTCGCCGAAAGAGTATCCTGCGTGGGCCGCTCAGGCGGATGGTATTCGGCCGAAGTACTTCGGCGTCGACCTCAATGACAACGTGTCACTCGGCACACTGACCGTTTCGGCCGGCGAGATCGGACAACTTCTGAAAGACTTCGCAGTTGAGGTGTCCTTTAATGGCAAGGACTGGACGACTGTCGGTACTTGGCCCAAACCGTTCCAACCGTGGGATGGCGGTCGCACGATGCGAGTCGTTGCCGTTCCCAGGTTCAAGGACATCGAACTTCCGGAAACCATCGGCCCAGTCCTGAATTATCTCAACAAGGACCGCATCACCGATGGCAAACAGATCATCAAGATTGATATCGATTCGCTCGTCGGGTCAATGAACGATGCTGAGGTTCAGCGACTGCTGACTCCGACGCTCAGAGTCACGACGGACAAGGCTGTTCAGGACGGAGAGTGTTATATCCTGCACTATCGTGGGGCTTTCCATATGAAGCACCGCCGGGTGCGTACCGTTTCTCTGGTAAGCGAAACGCCCGGTGAAGAGGTCGCTTACTTCCTCAACATCGATGCCACCAGCCCGCAAACCGCAGGCTCGGGAACAACCTTTAAAGGTTCGCTCGCGAAAGGCGTGCACACGATCGATGTGCACGTGGTCGCACGTAAGGGAACTCAGCCGAAGTTCCATCTGACGTGGGATACGCTGGAAGAACCGTTTGTTGAGCAAATCCCCAATGAAGCGACCAGCATCGTTCGGAATCCGCAGATTCGCGACGCCATTTATGTTCCGCCGGCAGAAGTCACGGCAGACGAAGATGGCACTGAGTTCACAATCAAGTTCGATCGCCGTCGTCGCGGCCGACTCGTGCGACTGTCAATCAACGATTACGAGCTGTCGGCTCCGGCCATCAACAAGGTGACGCTTACCGACCGTGACGACAATCAGGTGTTGCCGACACAGGACGACTTCCGCGATCTGTGGCAGAACAACGAACTCGAAATCCTATCGGGTGACACTGTTGTGGTGACTTACACAGACCCCAGCGTTGTCACGCGTGGTAATGACGTTCATGAAGTCTCTCTGACGGCCACTTACACGAATGGCGGGATCAGTGCTGCATTCGGAAAGGTGAATGTCAACGCGGCGGGAGTATCCAACATCAGTTTTGTCCCTATGCGCCGCTTCCGACCGATTCAACCAGGTGAGTTCGAAGACGAAGAAACGGAAGTCGAACCTATCTTTGTGCACATCAACGACGCCGATCTGGACGTGTCTGAGAAACTGGATACGGTTACGTTGTCGGCACGAGCAACCAGCAGCAAGACTCCCATTGAGTTGACAGCCGTCGAGACGGCACCGCATTCGGGCATCTTTATTGGACGGCTCTTCCCAATAGCCGGGGAATCCCTCCGTCCGCTGTCGGCTGATGGTGCCGAGCCCGCGGAATCAGATGAGCCATTTGAACTGGCGCAGAACCATTTGCTGGTCGAACTCGATGACGAGGTTCAGATCAGTTATGTGGACCGCGAGAATATCAGCCCTGGAGTTCCCTGGGTCCGATCGACGGCCGTTGAACAAGTCTGGTATCGCGACCCGGAGCTGCGCGTCTTTGACGTGACCGCCACGGACCTCTCCGAAGAGCAGATCGCAACACTGCTTGAAGCCGAAGAGCTGCCGGCGGTCAACCACGAAGACCTGTCCGACGAGATGGTCGTTCCGCAGTTTACTCTTAGTTCCGTCCGACCCGAAGACCCGGATGTTGAGCATGGCACAGCCGTGATTGGCGGCCCAGTGCCGATTGAAATCCTGTTTCCCTATGTGGCTCTCAGCCCGGAGAGCACTGTTGAAATCTTCGTACAGACGAAACGGGGGCGTGAGGCGAAGGCGAAGTTGCCGGCTCAACCTCGTTCCGAAAATGATCCGCCACCACCACCGTTTGATATCAATATCCGGGGCACGATTAAACTGGCCGCGCGACCGAGCACGGCTGGAAGCGGCCCAGTCCCACCGGGCTACCATATGCTCAAGGTCGTGGCCGACCCGTTTGCCTTTGAACCTCTCGAAGACGGTCGGTTCGGCTTCCATATCCCGGTGAAGTTGGATGACCTGCCGCCAAAGTCGTACGCGATTCCGAGTCCGGTCGACGAATTCGACCCGCCACCCAGCTACGTCAGCATCAGTGGCGATGACGAGTTGTTTATCGGCTTCAAGTACGAAGATGAGGACGGCAACGAACAGTGGATGACTCGTTCGATTTCGCTGACATCCGATGCTCTGTTCGATGTGATGGACCGCAAGTACCAGGCTCCCGTGGTTGGACTATACGTTGGTCAGAATGCCTACTTCCGAGTCGTTGCACCGGGACGCGATCTGACAGACGAGAAGGACATTGTCCGCGTAACAGCGACGACAACGTCGGGTGTCACAAAGACCTTCGAATTACTGGAGACATATTCACATTCCGGAATCTTCAAAGGTCTGGTCAATCTCGTTTACAACCGCGAGTCAGTAGCGACTGCCAGCGTTTCCACTACGGAAGCGGAAGAGGGCGCTGAAGCCGACGATTCCGGATCGGACGAAACGACCGAAACCACGACTCCGGACAGTGCCGCAGCGATCCTCGATGCCACGGATTCGATTGCGTTGCCCGTCCAGTACGGTGACCAGGTCAATTTCTCGTACACGGAGCCGGGCAGCGAGAGAACGATCTCTCACGACCTGCAGGTCTTTAAGGGCGCGGACGGTTTCGTATTGCCCTTCACACGTCGATTCAATGATGAAGAAATCGCCGTTCAGACTCAGATCACCATTGCGGAAGCGTACTTCGAACTGGCGAAACGTCACCGCGAACTTGGGCAGCAGGACATCGCCCGCAAGGAAATCGAGCAGGGCAAGAAGCTGCTCGAAGAAGCCATTCGCGACTATCCGCAGACCAAGGCCAAGGTTCAGGCCGATTATCTACTGGCGAACCTGAGTCTGGAGTTTGCCAAGGATACCGAGGACGGCGAGCAGGCTCGAAAACTTTACATGGAAGCCGTTAACCGGTTCAGCACCATTGTCTCTGCCTGGCCGGACAGTACGTACGCTGCCAAGAGTCAGTACAAGAAGGCCCAGGCGCTTGAAAAGATGGGTGACATCGACCGGGCCTGCGAAGAGTACGTTAAACTCTCGTACCGTTACCCGGACCACGAGTTGATCGCCGACACGATCGCTTCGCTGGGTCAGTACTTCCACACTAAGGGCATGCAGATGCGGAAGGCTGCCTCGGAGTCGGAAGACCCGGTTGAAGGCGAAAAGATTCTGATCCAGTCGAGCGACATGTTTAAGACGGCGGCGGAGGTCTTTTCTCGCCTCGCGCCGCGCTTCCCGGATCACAACCTGGCACAACTGACGCTCGTTAGATCGGCTCAGTGCTACATGCGAGCCGAACTCTTCGAGGACGCCGTCAAGACGTTCGAGGCGATCATCGACAACAAAGATGCTGACAAGGACCTTCGTGCCGAAGCCATGTACTGGTGTGCGGACTCTCATATGCGCAAGGAGAAGCCGGACATGATCGCGGCGTACCGCGTGTTCAAGCCGCTCACATGGGAATATCCGGAAAGCAAGTGGGCCAAGTACGCCCGCGGACGTCTGGCCTCTGACAAAGGCCTGGCCACGATCGATGCCGAGGGTGGCGAAGCGCCTTAGTCAGTCTTCTCTTTGTCGCCTTTGTGCTCTTCTGTTCGACAGAAGGTCGCGAAGGTTACAGAGAGGCAGCGAATACTGGACCTGCTTCATTCTACCGTCGGCAATTATGACCTCATCCGTGACCGCCCACTCACCTGTCACTCTTCCTCCTCGGCTGACTGAGAAGTTGCCGACGGACAAGGGAATTCTTAAGCGGCTGCTGAAACGGCACGAAGTTCTGTCAGATCTGGAAATTGTCTATTTCGTAAAATCACGCTCACGAGTCGACGTTGGCTCATGGATACACGACAGGCGGATCCATGTGGCAGCGACGCCTGCACACCTCATTCTGTTTGCTGGCGGCAAACGGCCGCTGGCTGAACAGCTCGCTTACGAAGATCTCTACGAGAGTGTCTACAACCATGTGACCGGCACGCTCGTGCTGGCACCCGATATCGACGAGCGGATCAACACTCTGCGGGTGAGCCCGGTCGACGGATACCAGTTTCTGTCTCAGATATACAATCAGGATTCGTAATATGCTTGAGTACATTATTCAGGGTCAGATCATGATGGTTCCCCTCATGATCTGCAGTGTCGTGGCCATCGGAGTCGTATTCGACCGTGGCTGGGCCTTCTACAAACATCGAAGTCTGGACAATCGCGCTCTGCGTGCCCGCATCCTTGATCTGCTGGAACAGGGTGAAATCACGGCGGCAACCGTGTTGTGTGGCAGCACGCCGGGTCCGGTGTCTGCGGTCCTGTTGTCGGGCCTGCGGTCTTATGAGAAACACAAACCGTTGCACAAGCGAGTGGAATCGCTGCGGGCCACGATGAAGGAATCCATGGCAGATTATTCCATCCATGCCATGAGCGCCGTGGAGCGTCGCTTTCCAGTTTTGCAGACGGTCGGTAACGCGGCACCGCTGCTCGGAATGACGGGCACAGTTGTCGGCATGATCACGGCGTTCGCGGCCATGCGGGAAAGTGGCGTCTCCGGCTCCGCAGTGGCGGGAGGTATCTCTGAAGCCCTTATTACAACTGCGGCCGGACTGATCATCGCTCTGATCGCCATCGTTCCGCTGAACTGGTTCGTGTCGGAAGCTGACCGCATCGAGCTGGAAATCGAAGAAGCCAGTGCTGAAATTCTTGAGTTCGTGGCGACACGTGTTGAAGTCGAAGAGACCGCGGCCTGAAAGACCAGACCATGCTGTCGAATTACCGTCGACAAATTCGCAAAGACCGTCGCAAGGACGACAACGTTCCGTTGTCGGCGTTCGCTGACATTGCGTTTCTGTTGATTATTTTCTTCATCCTGACCACGACATTCGTCAAGACAAAGGGAATGACGACTGAAATTCCGGCCGGAGAGAAAAGTGAAAAGCAAGCCGAACAGACACCGACGATCACGCTGACCAGCGACCGCGTGCAGTACAACGACAAGTATGTCAACGACTTCGCCGAACTGAACGACATTCTGGCGAAGCTGGATCTCGCCAGTAAGACGGATCATGAGAAGCGCATCATCCTGATCGAGGCAGATTCCAGTGTGATCTACCAGAACTACTATCAAACGATGGTCACGATCACACGGAACGGCGGTTTCGTGAGCATCGTCCGGGAAGACGATAAGAAGAACTGAGTCGATGAGTGAACGACGTAGAAAACGCAAAAAACGATATGGCGGCGTGATGCAGCTCGCCAGCTTTGGGGATATTGCGTTTCAGCTCGTCATCTTCTTCATTCTCTCCAGCACATTCGCCAAAGAGCCGCAGGGAAAGCTCGAGCTGCCGAAGTCGCCAACGCTCGAACTCCTGGGTGAAGCAGAAGTTTACGTGTTGATTGACCAGGACAGTCAGCTTTGGCTGAACCAATACGAAGTCGACACACCGAAGGAAATCGAAGCTGGAGTCACTGCGCTGCTGGATGGCATCGAAGAGCCAGAGAAACGCATTGTGCACTTCAAGTGTCATCACGAAGCCAGCCGTAACGTGTTTGAGCCAGTGATTGACTCGCTGGCCAAAGCAGGTGCATTGATCGCCGTCGTCGGTGAAGAAGGTGAACCATCTACAGTGGCTACTGAGTAACGCGTAACACATTCAGAAACTGGACTACCGTCATGTCAGAAGACACCACCACCAGGGAAGTTTCGACGGAGCAGATTTCGCCGAACGACCTGATTTCCGGATTCGGTCGCACGCCGGTTGCCTTCTGGCTCTTCATTGCGCTGGGGGCTCACGTGGTGTTCATCGGCCTCACGTCGTTCTCGTATATCAATGACACGTGGCTTGATCCTGCTGGTGCTGAACAGAGGCGGCTGGCGCGTCGTGACTCGGATAAGCCTGACTTCATGACTGCTCCGGCTGACACTCCGACAGATGATTCGCAACCGGCAGACGACACGGCTTCCGATTCGCCTGGTGAAGCTGACAACTCCACTCCGCCGACTGAGCCTGGTGATGATACGCCTGCTGTCGCCGCAGCCGACGCGGATTCAGGAGATAAAACCGCAGTCGAAGAACGAGTTAGTGATTCGGCCACAGCCTCCGAACTGGACGAACTCGAGAAGAAGTTCTTCAAGGGAGACAACTGAAACCGGTCGGACGGGGCTCCCGGCCCGTCCGAAGATACGCGGCTCGACAGATCACACTGCCTCACCCGACATCAGCGGTCACCGGACTGAATGCAGGACTCGTCAGACAACACGACATCGGCCTTATCCGCCGACGGCCCGTCACGCAAGGGTTTTCGTCGAGAACCCTTTGCGCTTTGCCTGCCGCTCAGTCTGACGTCCTTCGTCCTGCTGTACTTCGTCCTGACCGCTCCGCACGGATGGCACAGGTCACTCGCCAGCGCCTCCGGACGCTTTGAGGGTACCAGCCTCGTTTACACGTCGATGCTGGAAAACCTGTCGTACAAGCCCATGGACTGGGTCGTAACGGATGACGAGACGAATCAGGTCGTCGATTGGCTTAGCGCCGAGCAGCCGGATGCTTTCAAGGCAACGGTCAGTCAGTTGAAGGCGGACGGACTTCTGGATCGTCTGCTGGTCAATGCAACGCCCGCAGACCGCACCACCTACCCGGACGTCTTTTCAAACATTGACGAGTTGATAGAAGCAGCGTCAGACGAAGACGTCGCTGACACGCTGTCGATGACCGCATTCGACTGGATGTTCGGAGACCCAGGCGAACGCTCAACGGCAGCGCGGCACCTTCTGACCGGCGGTTATCACGACACCTTCCACAGATACGCGATCGTCACCGCTATGATTGCGGTCGTGCTGCTTGTCGCCTCCAGTCTTGGCTATTTCAGACGGACGTGGTCACTGTGGACCATTCGAACGGTGATGGTAGCCGTGATGCTCTCAGGCCTGTTTTATCAGATGGCCGCCTGGCGCGTCGCCGGGTTCCTCAAGGAGACGCTGTACTTTGGCGAGGCACAAACCTCAGTGGCACAGTTCTTCTGGTGGTATGACCTTGCCTGGCCTGTCGCGCTGCTGACGCTTTTCTACATAGTCCTTCTCGTTTACAGCTTCAGCGCCAGAGTCGTCCACCTGTATTGCGGAGATTTCGTGGAAGAGGCGGCCGGCGATGTCATCTTTGAGGATGTTCGAACAGGCGGCCGCGATCCTCAATACCGTCGGAGCTGGCAAAGCAGTGCGCTGGCTCACGCCTTTTTCCTGATCATTCTACCGTGGTTGTTGTCATTCTACGGCTGTGTCGAGGACTACCGCGTACCGAAAGGCAGCGGCAATCCGGTCGTCGCCCTTGTCCGAGTTGTGAAGCCCAAGAAGGTTGAAAAGAAGACTTACATCCTGAATCCACATTCATCGATTTCGTTCCGCGTCCCGACTCTCGACGAGGATTCGGAGGTCGAAGAGCAGATCAAGGAGATGATCGAGCACCCGTATGAAGCCACCAACGCTCTGGCCGGCAAGATGGGGGCTGGAGGTGGAACAACGGGTGGTTGGCCTGACGGCATGGAAGACCACGAAGTCCGCTTCATTCGTCTGGCGTACAGTGGTCCGGAGTGGGACGACGGAATGGGTGCGGACGACGGCCGTGCAGACATGAATTTCCTCGACGAGTTTCAGCGTCAGACGGGTTTCAATATCCGTTCCTATTCAGAGAGTCATCCGATTCACTACCTCGCGAAATACCGCAAGGGGTATGCACCTCCATTCGTGTATATGACGGGAAACGGGGGCATCAGTGTCGGTTCTCGTGATGCTCGGGTATTGCGGGAGTATCTGGAAGGCGGGGGAATGCTGTTCGCGGATTGTGGATATCCGTCATTCCACAACAGTTTCGTGTCGTTCGTATCCAAGGTGTTCCCAGGGAAGCGGTTGCGTGTGATCGCTGACGATGACCCGCTGTTTCAAATGCCGTATCGGTTCAACAACGGTCCGCCGTCGCTGTGGCATCACGGTGGACATCGCTGCCTGGGTATCAAGCACAAGGGTCGCTGGTGTGTGTTCTACCACCCCGGTGACATCAACGACGCCTGGAAGTCTGGACACAACGGCATAGGCTCCGACGCCGCAGAAGGGGCGTATCAGGTCGGTATCAACATTATTTACTACTCATTTACGAACTACCTGGCTCTCACAAGGAAGTATCGAAAATAACCCGCTTTGCGTCCTTCGCGACCTTGTGTTCATGATTTGAGAACAGAAGGTCGTGGAGGACGCAAAGAAATGAAAGCAGCTTTCCCGTCGAGCGTATTGTGGACCACTTTACCTCTCTGAATGACTGACTGATGCAGTTCTGGGAATTCCCACTTAAGTTCTGGCAGTACTTTCAGTTCGTCGGCACGCTGTCCGTTCTCATCGGCGGGGCGACGATCTGGCTGATGCTGCGCGAAGCACGGTCGTTTGGCCGACTGTCAGCACTGGGCGGGATCGCAACTGTGGCGCTGGTTGTGTGGTTGTCGGTACACGCTTTTGACTACGGCAGTCTTGTGTTTGGACTCGGCTGGATTGTTTTTGGTACTGCGTTGCTCATTTGTGTCGAGAGTCGTGACAGGGTTTCGGCCATGCTGCTGATCGGCTGTGTCCTCGCATGGCATCTGGCGTCATTGAATTCCAGCGCGGTAAGTGACATCCGTGCCCGACCGTCGGAAGTGGCGCTACAGGCTGCCGAAATCCAGCGGAAGGAGACCTCGGAAGAGCGATCTGAACTCGCGACGTCGATTGAATCAGAAATCAATCTGACACCTTCGGAAGACGCTCCGCCAGACCCGGATGCGGCTGTTCCAGACAAACGTGAGCAACCTGATTCGGGAGACGAGACCTCCGGTACTCGGGAGTCGCCCGAAGAGGATACTCCGCCATCCGAACCTGGTGATTCCGACCTGGACGGCTTCGGCGACCTTGAAGGCAGCAATGGCGAAGCATCAACCGAGACCGATGAAGATTCAGAACTTGCGTATCGAAGTCGAGGCAAAGTAGAACGGGCGGATGGCAAGCGTGTGGAAGACGCGGACCTCACGGATGCCGCCGAAAACGCCAAATCGATTGATCGGACTCGGGAGCTCCAGGGTTTGCAGGCAGCGGTCACCGACGACATTCGGATGATGGAGGAAGACGACGTCTATCGCGCGCAGGCCTGGGACCGAATGAATCTGTTTGTCGTGCGCTTACTGTTCCTGGTCGTCATCGCCTGGGTTGTGTTAGACTATCTGCGACAGTTTAACGTGAGCCAGAGTCCTGTATTTCCGCTTCCGATTGCTGGCCGTTTTGTGGATGCCGTTGCTCCGAAGGATCATGCGACCTGGCTGGTTGCGAATGAGCGGTCGCAGGTCCGTGACCTTCTGGAACTGTCGGTACGAAAGGGCGAGACGTTCCTTTGCTTTTCTGAGAGCGAGCCCTGCCAGACGCAGGCACTGCCGCGGACGACGCCTCGTCTCATCAGCATCCTGGCGTTTGGCCTGGTACTTTCTTTGGTCATTGGGGGCAGTTTGACACGATACGGAGTCGCCGCGGACTGGCGGCGCTTTTATGTCGGGTCGCTCGAAGATTCGCCACTGATCACATTGGTGGTGTCTGTTGCAGTGCTCGGATTCATTCCAGTCGCTGCTCAAGTGCCTGTTCTGCAGCGATCGTTGCGTCGTCTGCGTTTTGATGAGGACGACGAAGTTCCGGGCAGTGAATTCGTCCTGGAATCGCTGTGGTTCGACAGGTACTGCTTCACGGTTGAGGGCGAATCTACCTCGAAAGGAGTCCTGCAGGACCTGGTAGACTTTCTGGAAATGCGGACGATCCCCGATGCCAGCGTGCGGCAGTCGGTTAATGTGGTGTGGCACTTCAACGACACACCAGACGAACTCACGTTAAAGCAGATCCTGTTCTTCATTCGTAAGACAAACTTCCGACTCGTCATTTCCTCGCAGGAAGTTCCGGAGGAGCATCTGCAGGCGATGTTCGACGAAGTTGTGAAAGCAGAAGAACCAGAAGTCGTAGTGGAATCAGTAGAAACACCGGGCAGTGGGAGCGCGTCATGAGGCGACATATTCTTTCAATAGCTGTCGTGCTTGGGAGTTGCTCGTGTGCTCTGGCTTCGGACGCGACGACGGGCAACGCGTTTCGAACGACCGTGGCTGGCGAGGATGTCGACTACGAGGCGACGCAGACCTGGTTCAATGGCGAAAGCAAACGGGTTTCCCGACGTCTCCTCACCGGGCTGCTGGATAAGCAGCAGGGTAGCTGGAAGGCCGGCGACACCGGTCGCAAGTGGGTTGAAGAACGCAGTTATTCGTACCGCCTTACATTCCACCGGGCTGTGTCAATCGGTTCGATGTCCGTGCAGCTTGCAGCTTCGCACCCGGAAGGACAGGCAAAGTTCTTCGCTCTCAGAAGCGATGCTCCGTATCCGGGCGATGTTACAAACCCTGATCACTGGCTGGAGCTGTGGTCGCGATTCGAGCACGGCCGATTCCAGGTGATCGCGCCATCAGAAATGACCACGCGGGCAATCCACTGCAACCACACGATCCGGTACGGTCAGTCCGCCATCACCAGACTGGAGATTTACAACAGCCGGCTCGTAAACGTGACACCTCTGGGGGTCGCACAGGCAGAATGGAAAACCGGGGGAACGG
>CAYSJO010000877.1:0-7969 GCA_964431285.1 uncultured Planctomycetaceae bacterium | reverse complement strand
AAAACGAACACACGTAGAATAATCATTCCCCGTTACACGGCCAGGTTCTTCATCGGGCTGTTAAGTGAGTGTATCAGGGATTCTGTTTGTCGTGACAGCTGTTAGTGTTGTGGCCCTTCCGCCGATCCAGCAAGTGAATGCAGACGCAGCTAACCTGGTTATCCTGGAGAGCCAGTGGCGGATACTGTGTCATTGGTAGTGCATGCTAATCTGAGGTTTGGTAGTGCATGCTAATCTGAGGTGTGGACTGGAGACTCGTCCAGGTGGAGGTGCCCGCTTGCTGATTCGGACCGCAATTCTCTCATTGCTAACAGCGTGGACTGCAGCCGCGACTGCCAGAGGTGCCGATGCTGCGGACGCCGAAGTCGTGTTTGAAAAGGCCGTCGGCAAACTGTTGGTCGCCCGGTGTGGCGAGTGTCACAACGCAAAGCGACAGGCAGGGGAACTCAATCTGAGTTCGGCGGCAGGCGTGCATGTCGGTGGTGAATCTGGTGAAGTTGTCAGTCCCGGAAAACCGCGCGAGAGTCTGCTGCTCAGCCGAGTGCTATCCGGCGAAATGCCGCCGGTGGGGAAGAATCCTTTGACGAAGTCAGAGGTGGAGACAATTCGCCTGTGGATCGCCAGCGGCGCGAAGTATCGAAATCCGCCACGTATTGAGCGACGGGTGACTCAGCACGATGTCATTCCGATTCTGTTGTTGCGCTGCACAGCCTGCCATGGCACCAGACGCAAGGACGGTGGGCTTGATCTGCGCACTTGTGAATCCATCCTCAAGGGCGGCAAGTCCGGTCCGGTCGTTGTTTCCGGACAGCCGGAAAAGAGTCGACTCATCGAGCGGATTCGTAACGAAGAGATGCCACCGCGGCGTCAGCTCGTTTCCGTCAGCGTTAAACCGATGACGGAGTCCGAACGAGTCACGATTGAACGGTGGATTCAGGCCGGACTTCCGGAAGCGGACGCAGTCGTGTCGCCGAAACGCGCCGCGATCAGTGACGATGCTCGCTCGTTCTGGTCGTTCGTTCCGCCGAGGCAGGTCGATCCACCCGAGACTCCGAGACGTTTTCGTAATCCGATCGACTCGTTCATAGAGAACAGGCTGAATCAGCACGAACTCTCGATCGCACGGCCGGCCCATCGCGCGGCATTGCTGCGGCGTGTCTGTTTTGATCTGACTGGATTGCCACCGACACTCGAACAGATCGACCAGTTTCTGACTGATGAGCGGCCGGACGCGTGGACTCATCTGGTTAATCGACTGCTGGATTCACCTCGTCACGGAGAACGGTGGGCACGGCACTGGCTGGATGCTGCCGGTTACGCAGACTCCGAAGGGGCTCAGAACGAGGACCGTGTGCGGTCACACATCTGGCGGTATCGGGATTACGTCATTCGCGCGTTGAACGCAGACAAACCGTATGACCGTTTTCTGCTGGAACAGATCGCTGGAGATGAGCTCGCGGACGTCGAACACGCAACTGAGATCACTCAGGAGTTGTATGACAACCTGGTCGCGACAGGCTTCCTGCGGACTACGCCCGATCGTACTTTCGCCGACATCACGAATTTTGTACCGGACCGGCTTGAGGTCATTGCGGATGAGGTGCAGGTTTTCAGTTCGGCCGTGCTGGGGCTGACGATTCAGTGTGCTCGCTGCCATGCGCACAAGTTCGATCCGATCTCTCAGCGGGACTACTACAGCCTGACGGCGATCCTGAAGGACGCTTACGACGAGCACGACTGGCTCAAGTCACAGGGACCTCGAACGCTGCCGCTTGTAACGACCACCGAACGCAGCGAATGGGAGCAGCACGAGAAGACAATTGCCGAAAAGGTGGCTATGTTTCGGAAAAAACTGGAATCCGAATCTGACGACGCTCAAAAGAAAGAGATCGAGGCGCAGATCAAGCAGGCCGAATCGGGCAAACGTCCCGAACCGCGAATTCGTGCATTGTGGTCGCGGGGAGAACCGTCGCCGACTTACCTGTTGCGGCGCGGCAATTACGAAACACCCGGTTCGTTGATGCAGCCAGCAGTTCCGGCCGTGCTGACGAATGATGCCACTGTGTTCGAAGTCCAGCCGCCGTGGCCCAACGCCACAAAAACCGGGCGTCGCATGGCACTGGCTCGCTGGCTGACGAATCGTAACCACCCGCTCACGGCACGCGTGTTTGTGAATCGCGTCTGGAAGCACCACTTCGGTCAGGGCATCGTGAGGACGCTGGACAATTTCGGCAAAACCGGCACGCCGCCAACGCATCCAGAACTGCTCGACTGGCTGGCTGTCGAGTTCATGCAACAGGGCTGGAGTATGAAGTGGTTGCACCGTCTCATCGTGACATCAGCGACGTATCAGCAGACGTCGCGTCTATCGCAGGGCGATGACCTACCCGACAAGCAACTTCGAACCGAGCTGCTGTGGGGTATGCCGCTTCAGCGCATGGAGGCGGAAGTTGTGCGGGACACGCTGCTGAGTGTTTCCGGGCAGCTCGATCTGACGCCGTTCGGTCCGCCAGATGCCGTCGACGAACGTCCCGATGGTCTGGTGACATCGCGGCGCACACCCGCCGGTTGGCGTCGCAGCATCTTCGTCCAGCAACGTCGTACAAAGATCCCCACTCTGCTGGAGAACTTCGACTTTCCACAGAGGGGGCCGAATTGTCTGGAGCGGGGCGAGGCGATCGTCGCGCCTCAGGCTCTGCATCTGCTGAACAACGCGATGGTGCACGAACTGGCCGGTCACTTCGCCACACGCGTCAGCAGTATGACCGGCCCCGAACCCACCCAACGAGTGCGAACCGTGTATCGTCTGGCGATGAGTCGCGAACCAACCGCCGAGGAATCGCAGCTTGGTGTTAAGTTGCTTGAACAGTTCGAGCAACGCTGGCAGACGAGTGGTCTCGCAGAATCAGAAGCCGCACAGAAATCACTGGCCAGTTATTGTCACGGCATCATGAATTCGGCAGCATTTCTTTATGTCGATTGAGCACTGGTCGGGTAGCCGAAGTCGCCAGACTCAGGTCGCTTGCGAAAGTCCAGACTCTGGCGAGTTCGGCTACATGTTGTTTCAGTTTTGACGGACTACCAGGGTGAGCCAGATTTCCCAACAATTCTCGCGTCGTCAGTTATTCGGCAATGTCGGTTCCGGAATGGCGACGGCTGCGTTGACGGGCCTGTTGAATCAGGACATCTTCGCCGCCGGAAACACGCTGCCGGGAGTCAGGACACATCACCAACCACATGCAAAGTCCGTCATCCACCTGTTTATGAATGGTGGACCAAGTCAGATGGACCTGCTGGATCCGAAGCCGGAACTCACGAAACACCACGGTGAGGATTACTTCAACCGCATTGCTGGCGAGGTCGAATTCCCCGGCGCGGCCGGAGCCCTGATGCGGAGTCCGTTCAAGTTCGCTCAGCATGGCGAAAGTGCGATGTGGGTGTCTGACGTCATGCCGAATCTGGCGACGCAGGTGGATCGGCTCGCACTGATTCGCTCGATGCAAACGCCGAATCTGACTCATGAGCCGGCTCTGTATGTGATCCAGTCAGGCAGCGAATTCACCGGGCGTCCATCTTTGGGCGCATGGGTCAGTTACGCACTTGGGTCAGAAAATCGCAATCTGCCCGCCTACGTTGTGCTGGACGATCCGCTTGGATTGCCGGTCAACGGAATCGACAACTGGCAGGCGGGTTATCTTCCACCCGATCATCAGGGGACGCGATTTCGAGCAACCGCGTCGCCCGTGCTCAATCTGGAACGGGACTTCGAAGAGCCCGATTCGGTGACGTCACTTGAGCGAGAACTGATCGCCCGGCTGGACCGCATCCATCGTCGCGACCGTCCCGGCCGACCTCAACTTGGCGCGAGAATGGCCAGTTACGAACTGGCCGGTCGCATGCAACTGGCAGCCAGCGACGCACTCGATCTGTCGCAGGAAAGTGCGGAAATGCAACGCCTCTATGGGATCGATCAGAAAGTCACGGAGTCGTATGGACGCCGCTGCCTGATCGCCCGCCGGCTGGTCGAGCGTGGTGTCCGATTCGTGCAGCTCTTCATTAACAGTCAGATCTGGGACAATCACAGCAACATCGGCACGTCACTGAAGGACGCCTGTCGGCGAACCGACCTTCCGATCGCCGGATTGCTGAAAGATCTGAGCCAGCGTGGTCTGCTGGACGAAACGCTGATCGTCTGGGGCGGCGAAATGGGGCGGCTGCCGATCGCTCAGCTTCCCAGTGACAAGGACCCCAATAAAGCCGGTCGCGACCACAACCGCAACGCGATCTGCACCTGGATGGCCGGCGGCGGCGTTAAAGGTGGAGTGGTCCACGGGACAACGGATGAACTGGGATTCTCAGCCGTCGAGGACAAGATCACCGTGGCCGACTGGCATGCAACAATTCTGCA
Organism: uncultured Planctomycetaceae bacterium; assembly: GCA_964431285.1. Taxonomy (GTDB): domain Bacteria; phylum Planctomycetota; class Planctomycetia; order Planctomycetales; family Planctomycetaceae; genus CAUZFZ01. Next base: position 3,561 of record CAYSJO010000877.1, on the reverse strand, counting down.
CCAGCTGGGGCTGTACCACGAGGAAGTGTTCCTCGAACGCAACGGCCTGAAAGATCGATTGACGGGCGTGACACCCGCTCGCGTCGTTTCGGAAATCCTCGCGTAGGCCTCGAGCCATTGGTGGCACGATTCAGCCTGAATCAAGACGATGCTGCCAACATGACTCTTCATCCACTCGATCTGGCTGTCGTACTTGGCTATCTCGCGGTCTCGCTGGGGCTGGGCTTTGCCATGCGCAAGCAGTCCAGTCGCGAGGAATTCTTCGCGGCCGGGCGATCGATGGGACGCATCACGGTCGGGCTGAGCGTCATGGCCACGCTGTTCTCGGCGAACAGCTTTGTCATGTACCCTTCGGCAGCTTACTCCAGCAGCCTGCGAGTTGGCATGGCTCTGGTGGCTTTCTGGATGATGGCGCCGGTTGTCGTGTGGGTATTCATTCCAGTTTACTCAAAGCTGAATTGCCGCACGGCCTATGAGTATCTGGAAATGCGGTTTCATGTGTCCGTCCGGTGCCTGGCGAGTGCTCTGTTCATCCTGTTGAGAATTGCCTGGATGGCTGCAGCGACTTATGCGGCTTCCGTGGCGATCTCTGGAATCTCGGGCATTGGTCAGTACGTGGTCATCATTGCGCTCGGTGCAGTCGCGATCGCGTACACCATGCTGGGAGGTTTGCGAGCGGTCATGTGGACCGACGTGCTGCAGTTCTTTGTTTTTGCCGGCACGATTGTGTTTGCTCTGGCCCTGTTGATCAGTCAGTCGGAAGGTGGCGTCTCGGGCATCATGAGCACGTATTTCGCCGATCGCGAAAACCTGTTGCTCGATTTCTCACTCGATCCGACTCTGCAGTTTGGCACGGTTGCGGTATTGCTCGGTAGTTTTCTCGAGGGACTGTCAGCATTCGGAGCTGATCAGGTGGCCGTGCAGCGATACATCGCCGCAAAAGACGCGCGCACGTCTCAGTCGGGGTTTGGCATCAACCTGCTGGGAATGGCTGTCGTACTACCTGGTCTGTTGCTGATCGGGACAGGGCTCTTCAGCTTCTTTCACCAGCAGCCCCGTGAACTCGTGCCAGTCCTGTTGAGCGAACTGCAGGATCCCCAGGGAGACGCTTCTCAAGAGCACGCAGAGTTCCTTGCGAATGTTGGCGACAGTCAGGAAGCAGCAACCGCGGCGGACATGTCGTTCGAACAGAAGGTCATCGGCTATTATCAGAACCGGCCGGATCAGGTTCGTGCGGATATGCTGCGCTTCAAGTTGCAGGACCAGGCCCTGTCGCAATTCGTTCGCATGAAATTTCCGCCTGGCGTTGTGGGACTGCTTGTAGCCGCTCTGATGGCTGCGACGATGTCGAGCATCGATTCAGGAATTCACTCGGTGACAACCGCAGTTGTCGTCGACTTCCGCGACCGGTTATTCCCGCATTTACGTCCGAAGACGGATACTGGCGAGATGCTGTCGGCTCGAATTCTTGTCGTGATTGTTGGGGCACTCGCGATCGCGCTGGCCTGTTTCGTCGGACAGCTTGGTGACGTCTTCACAGTTGCCAAGAAAACGGTTGGAGCGTTCGCGGCTCCGTTGCTGGCCGTGTTCGTGCTGGGCCTGTTTATCCCACGGGCACGGACGACTGGCGTCTTTTTCGGGACATGGATCGGTGCGGCGTTCACTTTGTGGTGGATGAACCAGAACTCTGACTGGTTCGCGATGTGGTTTTTCCCCGTCGGATTCTTCAGCTCCGTGGGACTCGCACTGGTTCTGAGTCTGCTGCCGTTGCCAGGGAACGAGCCGACCGACGGTCCCAGTCTGACCTTCTGGGAAGTGAAACGCCGTCCGCCCAGTTCGTAGGATTTAACGGGTTGTGTGCTGTGTGGAATACTCCTACGCGTCACGATTTGCGTTCGTCTCATGACAGGCCCCGCTGCTGGCGAACCGCATAAATGTGGTTACTACGAGCGGCTACTCGCTGGTGTGCTTCGCCGAAATTGCAAAAATGGTGAGGTGCCGCCCGACGGCGGGACTCCAAATGCCACTCCATTTCATCGGACTGCTCAATGCCATCTGTCGCTGCTGCCGCTGACTGGGACAAACTGGCTGATCAGGTTCTCAACGAACACACGCTGACAGCTGAAGAAGGCCTCTCGATCCTGAACGCCGACGATGCTGAATTGCCAGCACTGATCGACGCGGCCTGGCGTGTTCGGCGAGAGCACTTCGGAAATCGTGTTCATCTGTACTTTCTGAAGAACGCCAAGAGTGGCTTGTGCCCCGAGGACTGCGGCTATTGCTCGCAGAACAAGAATTCGACGGCGCCAATTGAGAAATACAGGATGCTGGACGCCGAACAGATTCTGGCTGGTGCAAAACAGGCTTACGATTCTCAGGCTCGGACATACTGCATTGTGACCAGTGGCCGTGGCCCAACGGACGGGGAGGTCGATCACGTTGCCGATGTCGTGCGTCGCGTCAAAGACGAATACGGTTTGCACATCTGCTGCTGCATGGGACTGCTGTCGTCCGAACAGGCGGGAACTCTGGCGGAAGCCGGAGTTGATCGCATCAATCACAACCTCAATACCAGTCGCAAATTCTACGACGACATCTGCTCGACACACGGCTTCGACGACCGGCTGGACACATTGAGGATCGTGCGGGAAGCCGGCATGGAATTGTGCTGCGGAATCATCGCCGGGATGGGCGAAGAGCACGCCGATCTGGTTGACCTGGCCCTGGAACTACAGGGCATGAAGGTCGAGTCGATTCCCGTCAATTTTCTGAATGCGATTCCCGGAACGCAGTTGGAAGGCGTCCACAAGCTCAACCCGCGTTTCTGCCTGAAGACGCTGTGCCTGTTCCGCATGGCTAATCCAACGACCGAGATTCGCATCGCCGGCGGTCGAGAGATCAATCTGCGATCGATGCAGGCGATGGGTCTGTACCCCGCCAATTCGTTGTTTGTCAGTGACTACCTGACAACAAAGGGCCAGGCCGCAGCGGACGACTTCCAGATGATCGAAGACCTTGGCTTTGAGATCGTGACTGGAGATCATCGATCTGCGGAGCTGCTGGCTTCTTCTCGCGGTGTCGCCGTCGAAACGGCGGCGTGTTCGTCCGAGGGCAGCGGGTCATGCGGAACTTCCTGTTCGTAGCCAGCTCCGTCGCTTTCATCGCAGCTGCTTACGTTGCCGCAGTGCGTCGCTGTCGACACAGCTCTTGCGCGGCTGATGGCCAGTCGGGATACTCGAACGAAAAACCTTCCGCCAGCAATCGACCGGGAATGACTCGGCGACTCTTGAGGATCAGCTCTGTTTCTGTCCGCAGGAATGCCGCGCCGATTTCGAGCATCCATCTGGTTGAAGGTAAACCGAAACGAATCCCCAGGCTTCGCGAATGGAACGCATGAAATCCGCGTGTGGCAGTGGATTGGGTGAGGACAGATTGACAGGACCATCCACCTGCTCGTTCTGAATCAGCCATATCACGGCGCGGACGAAGTCGGTCTCATGGATCCATGACACGAACTGGTCACCGCGGGGGGCGGGCGCCCCCCCCCCCCCCCGGAGGGAC
>CAYSJO010000876.1:0-6380 GCA_964431285.1 uncultured Planctomycetaceae bacterium | reverse complement strand
GCGGTGGAAGCACACCAAGCCGCTCGCTGCGTTGTGACAGATTGGCGAAGGATCAACCGGCTGAGATTACGATGTTTCAGATTTCGGAAGTGCAAGAATCGCCTGCATTTAACGGTCGGCGGAGTTTTTTGACCCTACGGGGTACCAGGGGTGTGCGCGCGCCACAGCCGTTTTTGTTTCCACTTTGGCTTAAATGCCTGCTGTGCCAGGGGTTGTGGTGGAAACAAAAGTGGAAACGGGTGGAAACTGACTGGCAACGTTTCCACTTTGAGTTTCCACCCTATTTCCAGTCGCAAGTGGTTTCCTGGCAGTGAGTTGCGGCGGATTTGAGTGGAAAGTGGAAACAACGTTGCGCGCACGGTTTCCAGGGTGCGCGCTGTTTCCAGTGGGTTGCTTCCAGTCGCGGTAGCCGGCTCATCGCACAGCAGCGATTACTCTTAGGCCATGCAGCGCCGGGCTGAGTCGTGCGTTGGATGACCTGAGTCGCACGCGGAACTGCACATGACGTCGATCCCCGACTGTGGCACCGCGCTGGATCACTTTCCATTCCGACCAGCTTTCGTTCGGCGCGGTAGTCCGGCCGGAGCGCATCTCCACGGTCAACCCGACTTCTGGAATGCCTTCGGCGTAGCCGACGCTACCGAAACCGTTACCGCAGAACCAGAGACGCCACGCGCCATTCACAACGTCCACTTCCGGATACTCGACCATTTTACTGTCCCACGATCCTTCCGGGCCGGCGTCCAGCACGGGTTCGATTGGCGAGCGTTCCCAGGAAATGCCGTCCAGGCTTTCCGCGTACTTGATGCGGTAGGCAGGCCTGGCGTGCGAGTACCACATCTGAAACACGCCGTTGTCATAACGCACGTAACAGCGGGAGATGACATTACGCCCGGGCCGCTTCTCAAAGTCGTCCGTGAGCACGGGATTGCCAGGGTGTTTGGTCCAGTGAACGCCGTCGTCGGAAGTCGCCCGGCAGAGATGAATGCTCTGGCCCCTGCCGACTTTCATGGCCGTGTACCACATCATCCATTTGTCGCCGATGCGCCGCACCTCCGGCACAAAGGCGCCGCCGCCGTCGGGCGAAGTGACGTCGCCGCGTTCCAGTAGCGGACCCTCGCTGTGTCGCTTCCAGGTCACGCCGCCATCGAACGACTCGGCCAGGTTGAAAGCCCAGGGGCTGCCGCCGTTGGGATGCTTGTAGCCCCAGCCGGTGTAATACATCCGCCAGTGCGTGTCGGTCACCTTCACCACGCGCGGTTGATTGATCTTATTGCCTTCCCAGTTCCGCAGCGGCTTAAACACCGGACTGGCACCGTGTTCTTTCCAGGTCAGCGGATCGTTGATTGACGCTTCGGCGAATCCGATGCCCGCTCCCCCGCGGCCGGCGTAGAACATCCTGTAGGTCCTGGCGTCAGGATTACGAACGATGGAGACGCCGTTGGTCCACGTGTCCCACTTGCCGGACAGCTTGGGGCCATAAATCGGATTGCCTGCGTGCTTCTTCCAACGCTGCGGAGCCGTCCATTGTTCGATCCACTCGACGCGGATTCTGGTGTCCTCGCCGACGGCAATCGGTTGTGAGACAAACTCGCCTTCCGCAGCGTAGGCTTCATTTTCCCTGACCAGCCGGAGTCGTCCGCGCTCGTCAAAGGCCACATTCCGCAGCCTGACTGGCTGCTTGAACACGGCTTCAATTGAGACCGGAGCCTCGTCATCGCCGACCGCAACCGAATCCGCCCGGTGACTGATCGCTACGAAGCTGCAACAGATCAAAGCACTACGAAGCATTCGTTGTTCTCCCCGCTGAGCAACGCAGGACGAGTGTGATGCATTTCAGGCAATGATGTTTTCGACCACCTCGCCATGGACGTCGGTGAGGCGATATTGACGGCCCTGGTATTTATAGGTCAGACGTTCGTGATCGAGGCCGAGCAGGTGTAGGATTGTCGCGTTCAGGTCGTGAACGTGTACCGGGTCGGCGGCGATGTTGTAGCTGAATTCGTCGGTTGTTCCGTGAACGTGGCCTCGTTTGATTCCCGCTCCGGCCAGTAACGCACTCGAGCAGTAGGGGTGATGGTCGCGGCCGGCTTTGGCTCCTTTTGCCTGGGCGTAGATCGTGCGACCGAATTCGCCACACCAGATGACCAGGGTATCGTCCAGCAGACCACGCTGTTTCAGATCGGTGATGAGGCCCGCTGTCGGGTGATCGGCACTACGGCAGGATTTCGGAAGCTTCGTGGAAAGATCGTTGTGGTGGTCCCATCCCATGTGGAAGAGCTGGATGAAGCGGACATCACGTTCCGCCAGGCGACGCGCGATCAGACAGTTGCGGGCAAACGTGCCCGGCGTCTGGACGTCCGGGCCGTAAAGTCTCAGCACGCTCTCGGGTTCGTCCGAGATGTCGGCGAGTTCCGGGATGCTCGTCTGCATGCGAAACGCCATCTCATACTGCGCGATCCGCGATTGTGTTTCCGGATCGCCAACGACCTCGAACTGACGGCGATTCAGCGCGGCCAGATCGTTGAGCATGTCGCGACGAATGGCTGTGTCGATCCCGTCAGGATTGGCAAGGTAGAAGACCGGCGTGCCTGTGCGGCGCAGCTTGACGCCGGAGTGGTCACGCGGCAGAAAACCGGACGACCACAGCCGGTTGTACAGGGGTTGCGACCCCGAACCTCCCTGCGACGTCAGGACGACATAATTCGGCAGATTCCGATTCTCTGACCCCAGACCGTACGAGACCCACGAACCGATGCTCGGCCGGCCGGCCAGCTGAAAACCGGTTTGATAAAACGTGATCGCGGGGTCGTGGTTGATCGCTTCGGAGTGGATCGAACGCACCACACAAAGATCGTCCGCGATCTGTCCGGTGTGCTGCATGAGTTCACTGATCTCGATCCCGCTCTCTCCGTAAGGACGAAATCGATACCGTGACGGGGACACGAGCAACGCGTCCTGCTTCGACGTCATGGTCGTGATCCGCTGATTCTTCCGCACGGAATCCGGCAGCGGTTTGTCACGGTGTCGTTCGAGACCCGGCTTTGGATCGAACAGGTCACATTGACTTGGTCCTCCAGACTGGAAGAGGTAGATCACGCGTTTCGCTCTGGCCGGAATCGGCGTTACGTCGTACAGCGGACCTGCGGCCGCGGATTCGCCTGCCAGCATCGCGTTCAGTGCAATGGCGCCGAACCCGTGGGCAGACTGACTGAGGAACGCGCGGCGTGAACCCGGAGTCATCGCAGCGGTCGTGATCGGATCGGTCGTCATTTCGTGATGACCTCGTCCAGGTTCAGAAGAATGCTGGCCACCACCGTCATCGCGGCCAGTTCGACTTTGTCGACGTCATCGGCGACCTGCGATTCGCCGTTCTTCAGAAGTCGGGCCGCCTTGTCGGGATCATCTCGATAGCGTTCCAGCCGGCGGTTGTGTCCGGCCACGATCAGTTCGAGGTCCGCCCTGTCCGGTTGCCGCAATGTCGCCCGTCGAAATCCCCACGCGATCTGTTCGTCGAGCGAACCGCCGCGCGCCAGCATGAGTTCCGCGAACTTCTTCGCGGCTTCGACGTACGTCACGCTGTTCATTAGTGTCAGCGCCTGCATCGGTGAGCCCGACAGACCGCGGCGGACCGTACAGACCTCGCGGCTCGGCATATCGAACAGGACCATGTCCGGCGGTGCGACGGTCTTGCGGATGGTTGTGTAGAGACTGCGGCGGTACAGGCTGACACCGTGGTCCTGGACGAACGTGCCGCGCTTCTCAACTTCTTCCCAGAACCCGGCCGGCTGATACGGCCGCACGCTGGGGCCGCCGACGTGTTCATGCAAGAGTCCGGACAGTGCGAGTGCCTGGTCGCGGATCATTTCCGCCGACAGCCGATTTCGCGGACCACGACCGAGCAGCCGATTCTCCGGGTCTTTCAGATACGCTTCCGGAAACTTAGTAGAAACATCACCGGAGCGTCGGCCAATGACGTGTGTCTGGCGATACGTCGCACTGAGCACAATCCGGCGGAGCAGTCGTTTGATGTCCCATCCGTTTTCAGCCAGGTCGACGGCGAGCCAGTCGAGCAGTTCCGGATGGCTGGGCCATTCGGCCTGGATGCCGAGGTTTTCGGATGTTCGCACGATCCCGGTGCCGAAGAGTTGTTCCCACAGCCGGTTCACAACGACTCGTGCCGTGAGCGGATGCCGTCCGTTCACGAGCCATCGCGCGAGGGACAGCCGAGTGACGTCTTCACCAACAGGAATCCCCGGCAGGACAGCCGGCAGGCCGGGAACAACTTCATCGGCCGGGGAATCGTACTGCCCGCGCTTCAGAACGAATGAACGACGCGGTATGTCCATATCGCGCATGATCATCACGAATGGAAATCGCTTCTCGATTTCTGCCAGCGTCTTTTTCCGGGCGTCTTCGTCTTCGATCTTCTTTGCTGCCGTCGCTTCCGCCTGAAAGCCATCCGCCCGATATCGCATCCGTGGCTGGGCCGCGCCGCGGAGGTTGTTGATAAAGCCTTTCTCATCGAGTTGATTAAACAGCGAGAACAATTGGTAGAACTCGCGCCGTGTAATCGGATCGTATTTGTGATCGTGACAGCGACAGCAGTTGAGCGTGAGCCCCATCCAGACAGCCCCCAGCGTCTCGACACGGTCGATGACGTACTCCGTCCGCCATTCTTCGTCGATCGCTCCGCCTTCTGTCTGGATGCGATGATTGCGATTGAACGCGGTGGCGAGCACCTGGTTTGGACGCGCACCCGGCAACAGGTCTCCCGCGAGTTGTTCGACCGTAAACTGATCAAACGGCATGTTGTCGTTGAAGGCGTTAATCACCCAGTTCCGCCACGGCCACTGCGAATTCTCCAGATCGTTGTCGTAGCCGTGACTGTCGCCGTAGTGAGCCCCGTCGAGCCACCAGGCGGCCATGCGCTCACCATAACGCGGCGAACCCAGCAACCGGTCGACGACCCGTTCGAACGCCTCGCCGGACTCGTCCGCGAGAAACGCGTCAGCCTCGTCGATCGTCGGTGGCAGCCCCGTCAGATCGAAGGTCACGCGTCGTAACCACTGTTCCTTCGGAGCACGATCGTTCGGCGTCAGATCGTTGGCCATCAGCCGGGCAAACACAAAGCGATCGATTTCGTCGTGTCCCCATTCGTGGTTCGGCAGGGCGGCTTTGCGGGGCAGCAGAAACGCCCAGTGTTCCTCGTAAACCGCCCCTTCCGAAATCCACTGTCGGATCGTCTCCTTCTCTTTGCGACTGAGTGGTTGCCCGTGCCCGTGTGGCGGCATGACGACGTCAGGATCATCCGACATGATCCTGCGAACCACCTCGGATTCATCCGGACTGCCGGGGACGATCGCCCGACGTCCGTCACGCGGACCGGTCGCATATCCCGCCCGATCAAGCCGCAGCCCGGCCTGACGTGCTGGTCCGTCAACTCCGTGACATTCGAAGCATCGAGCCAGAATCGGGAGTACATCCCGGTTGTAACCAATGCCGGCCACACATGGCGTGCCGGTCATCAGCACGATGCAAAGCAGAATGCCAGCGGGACAGTTGCGAGGGCGTCGAAGCATCCCGGCAGCGTATCAAACCGAAGCTGCACAGAAAGTGAGTTACCATAGCCTGGCTCTCCGGGCAGGGGATTCTGCGGTCATGAAGCATCCCGTTGCTCTGCCTGACCCCTGGCCAGTGAACGATGGCGCCGAAATCGATCTGTTGGAGTACCCCCACTTGCGCCAATTGGTCGCTGAAAGCAGGCGGCACGATGATTTTTCAGTGCGGCCGGCATACTGCATACGACGACCGCGTTGGAAGGTTACCGCGCTGTCCGTGCTATCATTGGTGAATGACCGGGCTTCGGCACGCGTTCGACAATCCGTTTAGAACAGGCAGTCATGAGATATCTTTGTGCGTCCATCGTTCTGTCGTTGCTGGCTGCCGTGTCGACTGGTGATGATCTGACTCCGACGAATACTCAGGCCGACGGAGAGCATCCGCTGGCTCCGGAAGACGCCCTCACTCGGTTGTCTGTACCGGGTGGTTTCCGCCTGACTCTGGCCGCGGCAGAGCCTGATGTGCGACAGCCGATCGCGATCGCGTTTGATGACTGCGGGCGGCTGTGGGTTGCGGAGAGCTATTCCTACAACGGAAGCAAATTCACGGACGAACGTCACGATCGGATTCTGATCTTCGAGGATACCAATGGCGACGGCGTCCTGAATCGACGGAAGGTGTTCTGTGATGGCCTGACGCATCTCTCCGGGCTGCAGTTGGGATTTGGCGGAGTGTGGATCACAGCACCGCCGCATCTCGCGTTCATTCCGGATCGAAACCTGGACGACGAACCCGATGGCAGGCCGATCGTGCATCTC
>CAYSJO010000875.1:0-3726 GCA_964431285.1 uncultured Planctomycetaceae bacterium | reverse complement strand
AACGAATTGCCGCCGTCAGTCGCGTCTCCAGTTACCCCAACAGACGTGTCATTGAAGAACGAACGCGGGCCGCCTCCAAAGCCTCCCCCACCTGCACCGAATCCACCCAGAAACTGTGTGTCGAAGCGAAAGCGTTCGGTGCTGACATCCAGAGCTGACAGGTACAACGTCTCGACCTGCCGCTGATAACCGGGAGAGTGAATCGTCGCCAGACGGACGGAGTTCCCCAGGTCCAGCCTGAGCGACCCGTCTTCATCGACCTGGACGTAATCGGGCAGTTGCTGGCGCCAGTCAGGATTCTCGAGATTCTCAATCGACCCGTTGTCGTGCCAGTGCTCCCAGCCGTCCATGCCATCCACGTGATGCATGAGCCGATGTGAATCGAGATCATCGGGCGGCATCGGTGGCCGTACCGGATCCCAAGCGTCGTGATATCGGCTGCGCGGATCAGAATCGACACCCTGCCACGGAAAGGTTGCGACGTACGACTTCTCGTCGATCAGACAGGATGCTTCCTCGTCGGCCTGCTGGCGATACCACTCACGGGCACACCCCGACAGGCTCACGACATAACCCGAAAGCAGCAATGCGCACGCAATCTGCCCCGAGATTCTCCGTCGAAACTCTGCAGATATGGTCAATGTTGTCATGTGCCGAGCCAGCGCAGACGGGCGTACGCCACCGCGCACACCGTGCGCGGCATCAGCACTTTTTTCGACTGTTAAGCTACGCAGGCTTTAACGATTTTACGGATCGTGCGGCGCGCGGCTCCTCCCAGATCACTCGACCAGTCCGATGTAGGCGTAATACGCCCCGAACTTCTTTCCGTCAGCAGTGTGAAAGAGTGCACTGAGCCGCGTTCGGCCCGCTTCGAGATCCACGCCGAACTCAACCTCTTTACTCGCCGGTGCTGTGTCGGCTTCCCACGTTCTGTCACCGATCGTCAGCGATGCCTTCACGGCGGGGACTGGTTTCCCGGGCCGGGCACGGAATGGGGTCGCTCCAGGAACATTGGCTCCGGGTGGCAGTGCCGCGTCGATGGCAGCGTTAGCCTCACGCGGCCAGCGACGTAGTCGCACAACGTATTTACCCGTCCGAGTCACATTGACGTTCCAGAATCCCGTAACGGCCGGTCCGGTCTGAGCCATGCGGATGTGCGACTGATTCCAAGGAGTCGATCCTGTCGTAATCCAGTCGTGAGACGTCAATGTTGTGGGGTTCTGAGCTTTGTGGCCCAGAGCGATTGCGACATCCTGAGCGAACGTCGGAGTCAGCTCGGTCCACCAGTCTTCGTAAAAGCCGCGCAGTCGCTTGAGAACATCGGGATGGGGAGCGGACACGTTCTTCTTCTGCCCCGGATCGACATTCATGTCGAAGAGCTGCTCGCCGTTCACGAGCCGCCACCGCGATGTCATCACGGCACTCTTACGCCACTTGATCGGGTCCTTCACTCGCTGAGAATCCGTGACAAGAATCCGATCCGGCCACTCGACGTCACCGGAATCAGCCCCTTTGCCGCCCAGCAAAGGCCTGACGCTGCGGCCGTCAAACTTGATGCCGTCAGGAGACTTGATGCCACACAGGTCGATCAACGTAGGAACGACATCGACATGAGCCGTGATGGGATTCACATCTCGACCCCCAGTCAGACCGCCAGCTGGCCAGTGGATAAAAAACGGGACCCGGTGGCCACCATCAAACTCGCTGCCCTTTTTGCCCCGCATTCCCGCGTTGAAGACCCGGTCGCCGGACGACGTTCCGTTGTCAGTCGTGAAGATGAAAATCGTGTTCTCAGTCAGACCCTCGTCGTCCAGGAACTTACGCAACTGACCGACGTTGTTGTCGATGTTCTGGATCATCCCGAAGAAGTTGGCGACATTGACGCCCAGCTTCGCATACGGCTTGCTCGATTCTTCCGGCGAGTGCATGGGTCCGTGCGGTGCATTGGTGACGATGTACGCAAGGAACGGCTGACCGTCTTTTTTCTGCTGACGGATGAATCGTTTCGCGTAGTCGAACCAGACGTCCGTGCAGAAGCCTTTGATGGCCACGGGCTTTGAGTTGTGAAAATAGCTGCCGTCGAAATAGGCGTTGTCCCAGAAGTCGGGCGTCTGACCGACACCGCCGCCACCGTGTCGCATGACTTCCATGAACCCGCGGTCTTCCGGACGGCACGGGTAGTTGTCGCCCAGATGCCACTTGCCAAACATCCCGGTCACGTAACCGGAATCCTTGAAGATCTGCCCCATCGTGACCTCATTTTCACGGAGCATCGATCGGCCCATGATCGTGTGCCAGACTCCCGTGCGATTGGTCCAGTGCCCGGTCAGCAGAGCCGCTCGTGTGGGCGAACATGTCGGAGACACGTGGTAATCGGTTAAGCGCACGGACTCGGAATGCAGTGCATCCAATGCAGGTGTCTTCAGGGTTGGGTTCCCGTGGCACGACAGGTCCCCGTACCCCTGATCATCAGTCATGACAAGCACAACATTGGGGCGTTCGGCGGCCTTCAACCGCGGACACAGGGTTGTCAACAGAAGAACGCAAAAGATCTGAAACGCAGCCACAGTCTGAAATCGCATGAGTCACCTTATAAGAGGGCTTGTCGGTACTGAGCCGCAGTATCCCCCTCGACCGAGCAATGTTCAAACATGGCATCCGACCGCAGGTCCTGGATGCTCGACGTGCCCAGATGAGTTTGAGTTGCGCGTAATCTGTTCCCACGTTCGAAAGAGCATCGCGACTCTGTCTGGGGCAAACCGAGCATACCGGGTCGGTGTGTCGTTGCTTGGCGCGGCGATGCAATTCGCGCACAGTTCGACCTCGTGGATTAAGTCCCGGATAGCTCCTGGAGGAGTGGCAGTGAGCAGCAACGTACGCCTTTGCAGCACGGACGATTCGTACGTCATCGCTGTGGACTTCTGGATCGAGATTCTCGATTGGGCCGCTGACAACGGCTGGACTCCTGAGCACGAAGCGATCTGCTACAGGGGCGACTTTGAACTGGACGTCAGCGACGACGACGCGGGCGACCTGGCCGACGCGTTGGAGTTCATTGCCGGCGATGTCGTGCTGCACGAATACGAAGTACCCGACAAGTTCCTTCAGCACCTGCTGGACAGCCTGCTGAAGCTTGAAGTCTTCTTTCAGCAGGGGGCGTTCCGAATCGTCCCGCTGAAAACACCGGCGTATGAGAACAACTGAGTCGCCGGCCTACGCTCTCAATCCCTCAACGAGATGATTTCCGATGCCGAAGCTGACTCGACGCGATTTCGTGAAATCCACCGCAGCACTGGCCGGAGCCAGCGTGGTCTCTACCGCTCACACTGAATCCCTGTTTGCCGGAAAGAAGAAAGTGACTCAGCAGAACCTGCCGATCTGCGATACGCATCTGCATCTTTGGGATCTAACGAAGTTCAAGCTGCCTTGGCTCTCGGGCGACGCCGTCAAGCGGATCAACCGCAGCTTCGTCATGAAGGACTACCGGGCTGCTTCGGACGGCCACAACGTTGTTCGCGCGGTTTACATGGAAGTCAATGTCGCTGGCAGTGACCAGGTGGGCGAGGCCGAGTACGTCATTGATCTGTGCAAACGAGACGACAATCCCATGGTCGGTGCGGTGATTGGTGGATCCCCGCAATCAGCGGACTTCAAGGCCTACATCGATCGAGTCGCCGGCAGTGCGTACGTCAAAGGCGTCCGCACCGTCCTGCACGATCCGGACCG
>CAYSJO010000874.1:0-8052 GCA_964431285.1 uncultured Planctomycetaceae bacterium | reverse complement strand
CGTCACTAAGCACCAGTTCATCGAGACGATTGCCAGCCTGGCCAGCTATCCCGTTCCGGATGGACACGTACCGCTGGGCGTCGCCCGCGTGCTGGCAAAGCTGATGGAGTTGACGTGGCGTGTGCTCGGCAAGGAATCCGCGCCATTGTTGAACAATGCTCGCATCAAATTTCTCGGACTGAACCTCGACTTCAGCATCGCCAAGGCACGCAAACAACTGGGCTACGAACCGCAGATCGGATTCGAAACCGGAATGCAGTTGGCTATTGGATGGTGCCGCGAAGCAGGTCTGCTGACCAGCGACTCGTAGATTGAATGCCATGTCATCTGATGACGGTCAATCGACTCAACCGTCCCGTCATGGTGCACGCGCTCTTCTGATCGCGACCTTCTTGCCGTTTTGCTGGCTGGCAATGATGGTTGTCCATGAGGCTGGTCACGTCGTGGCGGCATGGTCAACCGGCGGGACCGTAACGGGAGTTGTGCTGCATCCGCTGGCGATTCTCCGAACGGACGTGTTGCCGAACACACAACCATTACTGGTCGTCTGGGCGGGACCCGTCGTGGGCATCGTGACTCCGCTGATTCTGTGGCTCAGTATGCGGACTGTCAGAATTCCCGAGTCGTATATGGCGAGGTTCTTCGTGGGCTTCTGTCTGGTCGCCAACGGCGCGTACATCGGTGCTGGTTCGTTCGACCACATCGGAGACGCGGGGACGATGATGCAACACGGCAGCCCGACAGTAGTTCTGTGGACATTTGCCGCCGTCTCGATTCCATTTGGGTTTGCACTCTGGCACGGGCAGGGCCGGTACTTCGGTGTTGGTCCCCACGCAACGCCGGTCGGTAACCGGGCCGTCGTGATCTCCGGATGCCTGCTCAGTGCGACTGTGGTGCTTGAGCTCATCCTGAACTGAACCAACTCAAACTCACTCGGCTTCTTCGACTGAGGTTTCTGAGTTGTCGCGGCCGGGAACTTCCGGCGAACGCGATGCGATGCGGGCTCGAGACTTGTCCGGATCAAAACTGTCGACGACAGGCAATCCCGGCGGTGGTTCCTGAGACAGAGATCGGTCTAAATTCTGCGATGTCCGCCGACCCGGCAGACGCTGGTTGCCCGACGGACGAAAGAATGTTGGTCGTGGTGGCTCGACATCGTCGGACGGCGACTCACTGACATTTTCCGGCTGGGCGACCGGTTTTTCGGCTGTTTTGACGGGATCGTCTTGTGTCGGCGCCGAAGCCTTTCCGGCGGGGATGCGAAGTTTCATCCCTTCGCGAATATCGTCGGGACTCTCGAGTTGATCGCGATTCGCTTCGAAGATTTCACGGTATCGGCGGAAGCTGCCCAGGTACTCCTGAGCCAGCCCTGACAACGTGTCCTTCGGCATCACGACGTGGATGACGGGGACTGTCGTGCTTTCGGTCGACTCACTGCTTTCCTCGCGGCGAGCGTCTGCCTGCGCCAGTGCCTGGTCGATCCCGTCGGGGTCGACAGACGGATGCGGAATGGGCGCAATGCGTCTGGCGGGTGTTTCTTCCACGGGACGTATGGGCTCTGGAATGGCTGCGCCGGGAACGAACTCTGTGGGGAGCGACGGTTGCGGCATGACATCGGCCACCAGCGCGTCGCGGACGACCGGAGTTTCCAATTCGGCGGTCGTTTCGGCACTGTCCGGCAAATACGGTGTCTGCGCCTTGCGGCGAATCTGCTGGTCGAGTGATTCAGGGTCCGTCAGCTCAAGGGCCTGTACCTGATCGACTGGCACGTCATTGCGGAAGAAGAATGCCGCAGTAACTCCGATCAGGAGGATGCCGAGTGACAGTCCGACTTTCTTATCGGGGTGCATCGCGTGATCCGCATTTCGAAACGAAACGGAACGGGCAGAAGAATGCCAGCCGTACGGCGTACCAGCGAGCTTCCAGAAGGTGTGTAGCGGTTCAGCCACAACCCGAAGCGTCAGCGAGGCAATCCTCGCAGACGCTTCGGGTTGTGATACTACGCTCAAACCGGAAGTGCTCGGAGGCCGTCAGACATACGATTCTCCTGTCATACCCCTACAGAATGCGCTATGCGACGCTTGACGAAAGGCCGGCCTGCCTCACAGAGGAATATCATCCTGATCCATGGGCGGCTCTATCGGTCGTAGCAATCGTGATGCACGGCGCCGGCTACCAGTGGTCCAGCAAAAGCGTCACAACCCGACAAGTCACTGAGAAACCACTTCCAGACGACTCCAGTAACCGTGCTCATAGTGCCATGCCGTCGGCTGGTTGTGCACTTCCAGGACAATGGTCTGCCCTGCGAAGCTCGACAGGTCAACCTCGTGATCGAGCCAGCCCTCTTTCGCCGTCGTCGCGTCTACGTTTGATCGATACAGTTCCTTGTCCGCGACCTTCACGATCAGCAACCAGTCTGCTTCGGTGTGGTGTGCGGCCGATAAACGCAGCAGCGTCTTCTTTCCGGCCGGAACAGTGACCGGTGCACGCAGTATACAGGGTGTGTTCTGCTTGACAGGCATGGTTCGCAGGACGTTCTTGCGGCCCTGATACTCCTTGAGCAGTTGTATCGCTTCGCCGGCTGCCGTGGTCGAAAACTGCGGAGCCACCGCACTGATCAGACGCCCGAAATTGCGAACTTTCGAATACTCACCCACGATGTTCTCGTCGGCATACTCCACGGGTTCGGTAGCCAGCTCACGAATCCACGCATAGTCGGCCTGTGTCCGATACAGATAAATCTGGTCGAACCACGCGGCTTCGCCTGCAAACAGCCGCAGACCAAGTCCCGTTAGATCGAAGTCACCAAATTCCGCGAACAAGTCTCGCTGCAGCAGCACCCACTTCTCCGGTCGGTTGCGGTCCAGTCGCAGAGCCAGTTCGTCTTCGTCGACGTTGCCCGCCAGATACTGGTAGCCAAAACGCACTCCTCGATTGTCGTAGACGCGACGTTTTCCGCGTTGGGGCCCGGCCTGTCGAACTCGATCCAGAACAGGGACTGGCATGGCGCGACGCCGTTTTGTTTCGTTCAGCTGACGGCGAATGCCCAATTCCCCGTCGTGCCCGATCTGCAAACCGAGCCCCCCTTGTCGCTTTGCTCCTTCCCCCTCCGGGGCGACTTTCCAGGCGAAAGTGAAGTATCGAAATTCGCCGAGTTGCGGGAACTCACGAATCGGAAATCTGACGCCTGGCAGGTTGGCGTTGAGTCGATCGCCGGCCACAAGTTTCAGTGACTTTTCGCCGTGATAATGCGACTCTGTCGCCAGAGTCAACTCGCCTTCGCCATTGTGCAGACGCTCGATGATTTCCTCTTCTTCGTCGAACAGACGGACAATTCCCGGCGGATTCTTGAACAGTCGTGCTCCCTGCCAGTTCAGTCGGGGCTTTTCGCCTTTGCCCATCACGATGACGTCGACCTGGACGCGGTTGTCCTGGAATTCGTCGATGGGGACGAGCATTGGGTCGGGTATCAGTCGGCTGTTCATCAGGGGCACATCGCGTTGCAACAGCGCTCGACCATTGACCCGAATCTGTACAGTGGTCGGCACAGGGTCGGCTTCGCGACGGTAGATGCTCACGACCAGCCAACGATCGTTTCGGCCGACCTTCAGTTTCCGTGAGAGAGTCAGGAAGTTGCTGGCCGGTCCGAAGGTGAGTTCGTAGCTGGGAGACGTGGGGACCGTCGCATTCCAGAAGTTGGCGACGTCCAGGACGGGCATGGTCGCTTCGGCCGATACTTCGTCATCGAAAGTGGGCACAGTGCTGGTCAATGTCCAGCCGCGCAGAGACGGAACACGCTCGCCGAGCCGAACTGTCACCTCCTGTTGCAGCTTCGCGTGATCGATTCGCCACTCAGGTTCAAGCCAGTCGACACAGTCCCGAATATCAAACGGGTCGGAGCCTGCCGGACGGCCTTCGCTCATTGGATCGGCGATCAATGTGACCGCTACTTCTTCGGGCCGTGCCGGTATGTTGACCCACCCAGTGTCGACGGCTGAGTCGGGCCCAATCAAGACGGCACTCTGCCAGATCGGTTTGCCAGGAGCCGACGTCAACTCGACACGAGTCCGCACGCAACCGCCCTGACCGATGGACTGGTCAAGCCCCGTGCGGCAGCGTAAGCCTGTGGCGACTGGGTTCAGTGGCAGTGTCAGTTCGGTCGGTGCATGAACGCCGAATCCCCAGCCGGCCGCCAGACCGCTGTTCTTCAGCGGACTGTTCTGCACACCGCGGTCTCGCCGCCAATTCCAGCCGGAGCTGAAAACCGGGCCATTGCGCGATGCATCAGGTTCGAAGGTCGTTAAAGGAAGCGACTCCGGCGCGAAGAACCGCCAGCATCTCACCCGCTTGAACGGAATCGTGATCGGGTCGTAACTCCACGCGGGTTGCAGCAGCGGATACCAGTTCTCGCTCTTGTTCTTATCGCCGGAAAACTGCGGCAGGAATCGTTGTGTTGACGTCGTCAGACGCACTCCGTCGGATGACTCCATCTGAATCAAACGGCCGACCAGGTCCGGCATCAGCACGCCAAGTTGCTCGAACCACACTTCCCAGCCGTCGCGCTTCGGCATATGCAGCTCAGCGATTTGAGACAGCAGCAGCGACTTGACGCCGTCTTCGGTCAGCAGGGCGACAACCCCCTGACTCCAACGAGCGGCGCGAAATCGCATGTGACTTCCATCGTGCAGAAACGCCGTACCCGGCTGATAGCTGCCTGGGCCTCCCGTCCGACGTTGAAACACAATCCGCTTGACCCACTCGGGGTTCACTCGCAAGTAAGCTGAGACCGGACGTCCAGGCAAGTCGACGCTGACGAGTGGTTCGACGATGAGCAGGTCCACCGGATTTCCGAATCCGTCCGATTTACGAGTCTCGTAATCGACGACACGAGCGGGCAGACAATCACCACCGAAGAACTCAATGGACGCTTCCGGAGGCGAGGAAAGGGACACCGATTGGTCGATGAACCAGCGAAAGGGATTGCCAGCGTCGAACACCGCCTTACCAGCCAGCGTCGGCTGCACTTTGGCATCATACCAGTTGACGACCGTTGCCGCGTTGACCCGGTTGCCGTCCTTAAGCATCCCGAGAAAGCGTTCTTCGGGTTTGAATAGCTCGGCGCTTGCCGGTGTGGTAACCGCGGCCGCGATGAGGATCACGCAAAGCCGCAAAGACGCAAAGGCCCGCCGGCGGTCATTCATGTCGTTTGGCCTGCTTTGATTCATTGGGCTGCAAAACTACTTCCAGGTGCGAGTCGCTTTGTGAATGGTGAAGCCATCTGGTAACCCGACGCGTAAGCGAGGGATCGACACGTAACTTGTTATCAATCCCTCGCTTACGCTTCGGGTTACCAAGCGAATTCGTCGCTGAAAATCTAACCAGGTACGATTGGGCGCTAGCCTCGGGTTCGTCGCCCCCCGTCGTCGGCTCACCCGGGGAGAGTAAGATTAAGAGTAGGATATAAGATTAAGAGACTGAGTCACTTGCTGCCGAAACAGTAGATTTCGCCCTCGCTGCCTTCTGCTCCAATCACAAGACAGCCTTCACCGACTGCCGGTGACGCTGAAACCGTTCGGCCGAGCTTTTCTTTCCACCGTTGTTTCCCGTCCGCCAGCCCGACTTCGTAAACATTGCCGTCGTTCGACCCGACGAAAACGCGATCGCCAACAATAACAGGTGAGCTGTTGATCTGTCCGCGAGCGGTGAATTCCCACTTGGGTTTCCCGTCCTTACGCTCATGGCAGTGAAGCTGTTTGTCCTGGCTGCCGAAGACGACCAACTCGTCGGTTACGGCGGCCGAGGAATGGATTGGAAGCTCACGCTTCGCGTCTGCGTAACGCCATTCGACTTCCTGCTTCGTGACGTCGATGGCCAGGAATTCGCCTTCGTGCGTTCCCACGTACAGCATGTAATCGACCACTGCCGGTGAAGCGATCAGGAACCGTTCCAGTTCCATGTCGAATTCTTCCTTGCCAGTCTTGATGTTGATCGCACGCAGGTGTTGATCGCAGCCAGTCACAAATGTGATGTCTCCCGCGATCGCCGGCGATCCGTTGATGCGGTCCAGAGTGTCGAACTTCCACGCGACCGAACCATCGTCGACATTCAGGCAGTACAGAGTGGCGTCGTACGATCCAAAGATCACTCGGTCGTCGACAATCAACGCCGAGCTGATGATTTCGCCCATCGTCTCGAACTTCCACCGCAGATTGCCCGAGTCTCGTTCGACCGCGTGGAACACACCGTCTTCATCACCGATCACGACCAGATCTTTTGTGACCGTGGGCGAGGACTGAAAGCCGGGGATGAAGTCGTTGGGTTTCTTGCGCGGAGCGGAGAAGTGCGTCCAGATTCGCTTGCCGGTCTTCCGGTCGAGGCAGATCAACTCGCCGCCGAATGTCCCGGCATAGACGCGCCCGTCGACAATCGCCGCGGTCGCTGTCACGCCATCGTCCACGGCCACCTTCCAAAGCAACTCCAGCTTGTCAGGCAGATCACTGCTGGCAATGCCGCGAAGCTGATTCCCGTTCCGGAATGAGGGCCAGCTCTTCGATTTTGCGGTCTCTTTTTCATTGGCTGAAGCTGCCCACGCTGGGATTTGCAGTCCGGCCGATGCCAGTCCGGCTGCGGTCAGAGTTGTTGCAGCACCACAGAACTCCCGCCGGTTCAATTCTCGTCGAACGCGCATTCGTACAACTCCGTTAGTGAGCCAACATCGACGGGACGCGGATTAAACGTCCCGGTCCACTGTTTAGCCGCTTCGGCTGCCATTGTCGGAATCAGGTCACGTCGCACGTGACACTCCGGCAGACTGGCCGGCAGGCCCCACCCAGTGACGATCGATCGGATATAGCGGGCCAGTTCTTCTCCGGCAGACGGATCGCCGGGCTCGCACAGCCCGATATCGGATGCGAGGTCAGCGTAAAGGTCACCAACCTCGACCGAATTGAACCGCACAACATGCGGAAGCATGACGCCAATCGCGATTCCGTGAGTCAAACCGAAGTGCGCGGACAGGGGATTCGCGAGGGCGTGTGTCGCGCCGAGCATCGAGTTCTCGATCGCGGCTCCCGCCAGATGAGCACCCACAATCATCGCGCCGCGGGCATTGATATCTCGTGGGTCCTCCAGCACCTGAGGAAACGCCGCCGCCAGCAGCGCCCATGATCGCCGACTGAACAGCTGCGACACGGGATTTCGCTTCGTTGTCACGTAGGTTTCCAACGCGTGACTGATGGCATCAATGCCGGTCACGGCAGCGACGGTCGTCGGCATCGTGACCGTCAGTTCCGGATCAAGCAGAGTAATGCGGCAAGCAGCTTTCTTGTCGCCGCACGCCATCTTCATGTGGGTTTCTGAGTTCGCAATCAGAGCAAACGACTGCGCCTCGCTGCCGGTTCCGGCAGTAGTCGGGACAGCGATCATCGGAAGCATCGGTTTGCTGGCTTTGCCGATGCCCCAGTAGTCGGCCATCCGGCCGCCGTTGGTCAGCAGGAAGTTGCAGCCCTTGGCGCAGTCCATGCTGCTGCCGCCGCCCAGGCCGATGATCACGTTGACCTCGGCCGCTTTCGCCACCTGCAGGCAACGGTCCACGTCGTCGGTCGTCGGATTGGCGTGCACGTCGTCGAAGATGGTGACCGCGACACCGGCTGATTCCAGGTAGCCGATGGTCCGGTCCTCGTGCCCGGCGTCTTTCAGACCCTTGTCGGTGACGAGCAGAACTCGGTCACCCAGTTCGTGCGTCAGTTCACCGATGCGTTCCAGCACACCGCCACCGAAGACCACACGCGTGCGTGGATCGTAGTCAAAGTCGGAGAGCGTCGTGGCGGGAATGGAAACAGCGTCGGACGTCATGCGGCAGCTTCCGAGGGTGTGGATCGTCCGTGAAATCGGCCGAGAAGACCGGGGAGGGTACGCATCAGGCTGGACCAGTCATCTTAGGACCGCACCAGGAGATTGGCAAATTCTGCTAGGCTCTGTTTGAAAACGACGCGTATTAGAAAATGGCTCGCATGTACCGCTGAATGAACGCCAGGCGAACGATACCACCGA
>CAYSJO010000873.1:0-12458 GCA_964431285.1 uncultured Planctomycetaceae bacterium | reverse complement strand
GCCGCCCCAGATTCTGCTCGACAAAATCGAAGCCGGCGAACTTGGCGTAAAAACACGGAAGGGATTCTATTCGTATCCGAATCCCAGCTGGGAGTCGGCGGATTTTCTGATCCCGCGCATCGGAGCACAACGGAGAGAATGAACCTGGGTAGTCGCAGCTGCAGTTCGGGCTACCAAACTCCCGGTATCAGTCGATGCGAGCGTTTGCGGCATTCCTCATATTCCTCTCCAAACTCTTCGAGCAGCATTCGCTCCGAGAGCGGCAGCAAAGAAGAACTCACGACGATCCTGATGTATCACTACGACCAATAAACTCACGCCGCGTGATCGATCAAAACATGCGTGCGTGGCGCATGACTCGACGAAAGGCTCTAACCCTCTCCCGCGGGGAGGGGACTGTACAGGCCTCCTTCGTCATCGCAGTCGGATGAACTGCCACGACTGACCAGATGACATCGGTGCGACGGCGACGTACAGGCTGCGGTCCAGGTAGGCCAGTGCTGCGGATCGTAAGGTCTCAACATCTGTCGTCTTTGCGTCTGCGGTCACGCGTCCAAAAAGAATCGGTGCGGACAGGTCAGGTGTGTTGCTCACATAATCGATGTGACGGTCGTTCGGGTCGTGTTGGATCAGCACAAGAGCTGGCGTCTGATCCACATGCTCTTCGACGAGGTCGTGGAACTCCTCGAACTTCTTCCGCGAGAAGCTCAGTTCTCCGACTCCCTCGTTGAGACGCGAATTGGGCCAGAATGGCCTTAGGGGGATGTGGTTGATCGCAATGCTGGCCAATAATACGGCGCACCACCACAAGGGCATCCAGGGGCGGTTCGTCATGCGAAACAAACGGAAAAGCAGCAGAGTTGCACCTGCCGCGACAAGACACCACAGCACGCCGGATTCGAAGACGTAGTGCCAGTGCATGATGCCATCAAACCAGTACGGCACGTGCAGCAGATGCAACGATGCGATTGACACGCCGATCAGCCACCAGCGTGAATCAAGGCTTCTCCCCGAGCCTGCCACAAAGACGCACGTTGAAACGAGCAGGGCGACCAGCCCCACTGTCCACTGCCAGCTGGCCAGCACGCGGTTCCGAACGTTGTGCATTGCCAGAGACGCGTCGAGATTTTTCGCCCATTCGTCGTAGTGCGTGATCACTCGATCGGTCTGCAACGGTTTCGCGCGTTCGACGTTGTTGAAGCCGTACGTGTGACTCGGCGTGAAGAGGTCCGTGTAGATCTGATAGGGACTTCGAAAAGCATCGCCGGTGATCTGGTGATTCTGCATCAGCAGGATGCCGAAACCTGCAACAAGTGGCATCGCAAATCCAACAGCGATAATCGTCGCCACTCTTCGCCTGGTTCGCCCGTTGCGAACAAGCCACACGGCAAGCCAGACACCAAAAGGAAGGCCAACGCCTGCGGCAGTCATCGGCCGACAGAGCATGGCAAAGGTCAGCCCGATTCCTGACAGCAGCGAGAGAAGAAGTGGCGGACTCGTCGCGGTGGAACGTGGTTGCCTTTCATCAGCGGGCTGATTGCTGCCGCTCGATGTCACACACGATGTGCTTAAACACTGTCGCTGCATACGCAGGAAGCAGTAGACAAACACCCCCAGCCCCACGAGCGTCGGCTGGTGCGCCAACAGCAGGTTGCCGAACAGCACCATTCCTGGAGAGAGGGCTGCCAGCAGGCCGGCGAGTAATCCCACGCCGTTACAGGCCAGTTCACGACCGATGGCAAACACGCACACGCACACGATCACGGTGGCAAGCCAGTGCCCGAGATAGGGATCGCCTGCAGCCTCAAACGGAGCGATCCAGAGGCCCGTTCCCGGAAAGTATCGACTGGCGAAGCGGCCTTCGTTCAGAACGTGCATCTGGTCAAAGATGCGGGGGACGTCGGGATGACTGGGGTGACTCCACCTGCCGGCGAGGAACGTTCGAGCCTGGAACAGATAGCTGTACTCATCATGAAAGGCTGGCGGCAGGTCGCCAAAGCGCAGCGACTCCTCGGGTTCGACGATCGTTTGCGAGACCCGGACATACGACAGCAATGCCGCGAGCGCTACCAGCGTTGCCAACACAGCGGCGCGTCGGCGTGCTCCACTGGCCGTGCCTGTCGGAGTCTCTGCCAGCCACTGAGTCACTCGGCCGAACCAGCGCGGCGATCGCTCCAGAACGTCCTGCCGAGCGCGCCAGCAAACCGGAAGAATCAGCAACAGGAACACAAAGGGGGTCGCGTCAATATTGAAAGCGAACAGCATGTCGAACACGCGTGAGACCAGGTCTTCCGAGTCTGACGAGTTCCATCGTTCGAGTTCGCCATAAAGAACCAGCACACAACTGAGCAACACGCCAATCCACCAACCGACACGAATGCGGCGAGTGTCGGTTGGAGTCGTGTCTGCGGACGAGTCGATCACGGTGCGGTATTCGGCCTGATACTGGACCCTCTCAGCACATTGGAGAGGGACTTGTCGAACGATCCTGATCTGGACGAGCCAGGACCAATGTGATGCGTCAATTTGTCATTAGTTATTTGTCAATTCTCATTTGTCATTGCTGGACTCAAGTCACCGGCAGCATCCCGATAGCAAATGACTAATGACAAATAACTAATGGCAACTTATGCCTGGTTGGTGCTACGAGTCGCTGACACTTTGGGCAGGATCACGAAGCGTCAAAACAAAAACGGGACGGCGCCCGCGGGTGCCGCCCCGTGAATGATACGTCTTAACACGACGAATTCAGGACTCCTTCTTCGCTTCTTCTTTCGCCTTTGCTTCTTCCTCGGCTTTTCGGGCCGCTTCTTCCGCTTTGGCCTTTTCTTCGGCGGCCTTCTTTGCCACTTCCTCACGAGTTTTTTCTGCTTCCTCGGACAGAAATTCGACCAACGCGATTTTGCCGTGTCCGACGGCGAACATCTGATTGAAATCTTCGTTCAGAACGAACTCGTGCACATGCATCGGGGCTTTTTCCTGTTTCAGGATTTTGCCCGTTTCGATGCTGTAAAGATTCACGAAGCCGTTGTGATCTCCACCGGAACCCAGCAGCCACTGGCCGTCCGGATCGAACGCCAACTGCTCGACAAGACCCTTCATCTTGCTGTCTTCGATCTCGTGCAGACGCTCGTTCTTCTGCCAGTCGAAAACTTCAACCAGGGATGGCCCACCAAGATGATCGATGTTACCAATCTTGCCGATGCCGCCGACGGCCAGCAGTTTTGAATCGTGTGAGAAGGCCAGCGAGCGAATGCCGCCAATGGAGTGCCGTCGCTGTTTCGGGTCCCACGTATACATGCCTGGCGTTTCGACTTCGCCAGTCTTCTTGCCGGATTTTACGTCCCAGATCACGACGTGTCCAACCTTGTCGCCAGTGGCGAGCCACTTGCCATCGGGCGAGAACGCCACCGCGTACAGCATCGAGGGGAAGTGATTGGGGGTTTCCGGTTTGTGGTCTTTGAGCGTGTGGACAAGCTCACCTGTTTCAGCGTTCCACACTTTGGCCAGCATATCGTCGGCCACACTCGCGATCAGACTTCCGTCCGGACTGGCCATCACGCGGCGAATCCAGCGTCCGTGAGCCTTGACAGTACGAATCGGCTCACGAGTCTCACGGTTCCACCAGATCAGCTTGCCGTCATAACTGCCCGATACGAGTGCCGAACTGCCCAGCGCTACGCCCATGACGTAGCTCTGATGCCCGTCCGCTTCGAACGGTTTTGCTTCCGGCTTGTCGGCGAGAGCATCGACTTCATAGACCTTGAAGTCGGAGCTGCCGAAGTAAAGCTGTCCAGTCTGGGGCACGCGGTCAACACAGAACGCGATGCCAGGAACAGAAAAGTTCTTTTTCACACTCAGCTTGCTGGGATCCGATTTCGACATGATCAAGCCTGTTAATTCTGTGATTCATCTTCTTGGGGAAAGTCGCGTAGTCGCTTCTCGACTCCAGCCAGGGTCTGTCGGAAGAGTGTGTCTTGCGGGCTGAATTCGAGCGCCTTTTGAAGAGTCCATTTCATCTGAAGTAATTCAGCCCTCTTGATTCCCGTTCCCACGTCATTTACCCAGAGCTTACACCCACAAATCGGGCAAACGGCATCTCGGAGAAAACGCGACTGCTTAACTTGAACTTCGGTCCCGCAAAGCGAGCAAGTAGCTGAATCACCATCTGGCGTTGAAGCTGAGTCTGCCATGAGCCGCGCTCGTGATTAGCGCTATGCCAAGACCTCACGGACGGGTTTCGCACCAAAGTCGGAAAGCGGAATCGGTCGGGCCCCGACAAAGATCTCCTCGTCGTGGGGGATCCCGACTGCTTCAAGAATCGTTGCAAAAACGTCGCCTGCCCCGACCTCGCCATCGGCCACAGTGTTGCCGTCCTCGTCGGTCTTGCCGTAGGCGACTCCACCTTTCACACCGCAACCGCTCAGGCTGCAGCTCCAGGCATTGGCGAAGTGGTCGCGACCCAGGCTGCCGTTGATCTTTGGCGTGCGACCGAACTCGGCCAGCGTGACGACGAGCGTGTCTTCAAGCATGCCTCGTTCGTCCAGATCATCGAGCAGCGTCGACATGGAATGGTCGAGGTCCGCACACAGTTCACGGTGCGTCTCAAAGTTCTGGCCGTGGCTGTCCCACCATGCCCGGGCAACTTTGACAAACGGCACACCCGCTTCGCACAACCGGCGTGCGATCAGGCACTGCTGAGCGAACTGATTTGGTCCGAATTTGGCCCGAACGGATTCCGGTTCCTGTTCGATGTCGAACAGTTTTTCGCTGGCCATCAGACCGCGTACTCGCTGGTACGCACTGGACTGGCTGTTGACGATCTCGCTGCGGCGATTGTTGACGAACTTCTTCGAGAGCAGGTTCCGCAGCGCGGCTCGGTCCTGATGATCGACGTCCGAAATTGAATCGAGCTTTCGGATATTTGGCGGGACCATGCTGTCCGACAGAAACATCGGTGCGTAGCGAGCGCCCAGGAATCCGCTGGTGCCTTTACGACGACCTTCGGTCGACGTGTACAGCGACACGTAATCCGGAACCTGACTGTCCGCGCGACCAAGTTCGCGTGCGGCAATGGCTCCCATGTCCGGGTATTCGATTCCCGGGTCCTTGCGGCGGCCGGTCTCCATCAATGACGCGCCACCTCCATGATCACCGACCCGAGTGTTGAGCGAGCGGATGACCGCCGTGTTCTGCATCCGCTTCGCCATCTTCGGCAGCAGCTCACTGATGTGGACGTCCGAAGCGCTGGTTTTGATCTTAGCGTAAGGGCCGCCAGTGGGCCGTCCCGGTTTTGGATCCCACGTTTCCAGCTGACTCGCTCCGCCGGCCAGCCAGAGCAGGATGATGCGTTTTCCCCGCTTTTTGACTTCTCCGGCGGCGGCCGAATTCTTCAACACGTCGAGCTGCGTCATGTCCGCGGCGAAGGACGCTGCTGTCCCTGCGGCGGCTGTTCCGAGAAACCCGCGTCTTGAAACGCTGTGGTCACTTGGTTGAGTCATCGTCTGGTCTCCCTGTTCCCGCGTCCCGCGCGGGAACAGTCGTTTTGTCTGAGATTCTCAGTAATTGAATCGGATTTCCGGCCCTGTCAGAAGAGCCCATACTGCCTGTTTCATGGCAGCGTGTCGTTCTTCCTCAGGACGTTTCTCGATGTATTCCGTGATAGCCACTGTTTCTTCTTCGGTCGGTGGCCGTGAGCAGACGGCCCAGAATGCCGCCTGGATCCCGTCAGCCAGTTCTTCCTGCTGCTTCACGAATCCAAACAGTCGGTCGCCCGAATCGCGGAGCAAATCGCCCTCGATGCCACCATCGTTGCTGAACATAAGGGCTTCGTCGACAGAGACCTGGAAGTTGTTACCTCGTGGGGCTTCGAAGCGATTGGCCCAGCCGTTGGACGAGTTCTCCATGTTCTCTCGCCACTTTGTGTAATCCTCGACCTTGTCCATCAAGGGCAGCTTTTCCGGGTTCTGTGAAGCCACCAGCAGCGAGAGTCCGTATTGACGAGGCGACATGACGCGCGGCGTCGCGAGGGCGAAGTAGAACGCGTCGGGTGGTTCGTCAGAAGAATTCCACTCACTGGTGCGAGAATACGCGTGACTGAGAGCGATGCCGCGAATCAGTCGCTTCAGGTCGTAATCGTGCGAGACCATGTCACGGGCCAGCCAATCCAGCAGTTCCGGATGACTCGGCGGATTGCCGGAGTGCATCTGATCGGGCGGGTTCACGATCCCACGACCCAACATGCGGGCCCAGATCCGGTTGACGATGCTGCGGGCAAAAAAGTGATTGTCACCGTCCCGCAGCACGAGATCGACAAGCTGCTGTCGCGGGCTGAATTCGGCTTTCGGCGGATCGCCGGCCTTGTCGTCCTTTTCGAGCTTCTTGATCTGCTCGTCGTGTTTCTTGCGTGCCTTATCATCAAGGGGCTTGGACTTGTCTTCGATGGTGCTGCCGGTCAGGAACATGAACACGGCCTGCTTCTCGACACCAGCGGTCGTCTTGAATTTGACGTCCCCGTAAAACCGTTCGCCCAGCAGGCCTTTCTTCGTCTGATACGTCCGTTTGAAAAACGTCTGCATGCCGAAGTAATGGTCCTGTTTCCAGTCCTCGACCAACGGGTGATCGTGACACTGAGCACAGCTCACGTTAACTCCGAAGAACAGCCGCGCGGAATCGTTGGTCAAGTCGTCCAGGCTCTTGATTCGCGTGCGGACGAACTGAGTCGCCGCCTTCATATTTTCGTCCTTGCCATCGCCGGTCACCATGTCGCGGAACATGTCGTCCCACGGGCGATTCTGTTCGATGGCCCACAACAGGTACTTCCGAAACTCGCCATCGTTGCGGCGATTGGGTAGCAGCATGGCATCCAGCTCATTCCGTTGATGCCATACGAAATCGGGACTGGCCAGCAAACGGTCGACAAGTTCAGCGAGTCTGGATTTGGCGTCGGCTGCCTGGTAGTTCTGCGTTTCGGTCGTCGACGGAATGCGTCCCGCCAGATCGAGGGTGATCCGCCGAACGACGTTCAAGTCATCGGCCTGAACTCCGACGGACACGCTATTGGACTTGATCAGATTGTCTACGTAATGATCGATGACATCTTCGACCGGACTGTCGGGCGGTTGCAGGTCCGCAGTATTCGCGGCCGACGTCGCGAGAAGCACAGCGATCGCTGTCTGCACGGTCATTTGCATGGCAGTCGAATCAAACTGAAGGGAGGAGTAAGGTGCTCGGGTGTGATTGCAGACGGAGGATCGCCTGCTCGCCGAGCGATGGGATGAATGACGCTATCATTTCCAACGGAACTCGACAAGAAGGCGTGCTGTGATGCGAATCCCTAGAGTAGCAGACATGTGTCCGATACGTCAATAATTTGTCCGTATGAACTGTGTCTCGCGTTAGGCCATTTGCGGACCTGACGCCAGCCTGATAGGGCCAGTGTATGGCGCGTGACCCAATCCAATTGAGTCCGGACGAGTGCCGGCTGCGTCAGCAGCGCGTTCGAGAAATGCTTGCCGAAGCCACGCTTGATTGCGCGGTCTTCGTGTCGCACGAGAATGTTCAATACCTGACCGGTTTCCGGCCGCATCGACTCATGCAGGCAGTGGTTTGTCTGACCACTGACGGTGACTGCGTGCTGAGTGCTCCCAACAGCCCACCCGACCAGGCCGCCGCAGATCGGATCGTCACCTTTGAGGCCCAGTGGCTGGCAACATTGCGGCAGGAACAGGCTGACGCAGCGTTGAATACTCTCGCAGCCGAGGTCGGCGATGTGTCGCGAGGCCGGACGGGCGTGGAGTTTTCTGTCGGCGGACAGCATGTGCGCCAGGTCACTGGCAACGAGATGGACGCTCTGTTCGATGTTGACCCGGGCATGTGGAAACTGCGCCGTCGGAAGCATCCGGATGAGCTGGCAATGATTCGCCGGGCGATCGCTTGTACCGAAGCGATGTACGAGACCGCCCGTGAGATCATCAGGCCGGGCATCACAGAGTTGGAAATCTTCAATCAATTGCAGGCCGCTGCCGTGGATGTTGCGGGCGAACCGCTCACTGCGCTGGGTAATGACTATCAATGCAATTCACCCGGTGGTTCGCCGCGTGATCGTGCGGCTCAGGATGGTGAGTTGTTCATTCTCGATCTGGGCCCTGCTTATCGAGGCTACTACGCGGACAACTGTCGCGCAATTGCGGTGAACCAGGACCCGACTGATGAGCAGATGCGAGCATGGACCGCCATCGTCGCCGTGCTCGACATGGTCGGAGAGACGGTGCGTCCCGGAGTGTTGTGCCGAGAACTGTTTGCGCGCTCGAAAGCTATGCTCGATGAGTACCAGCCCGACGCGTTCTTTCACCACCTAGGGCATGGCTTCGGATTATTTCCCCATGAGGCTCCGCACTTGAATCCCAACTGGGATGACGTATTCGAAGAAGGCGACGTCTTTACCGTCGAGCCAGGGCTGTACACCGACGAACTCCGGGCCGGAATTCGTCTCGAGCAGAATTACCGGGTGACAGCGGACGGAGTCGAATTGCTGACAAAATTTCCGCTGCATCTGTAATCTGTAGAGAACGCGACTTCAGACTGACTTGTCTCACGCAAAGACGCCAAGGTGCGAAGAGTATTCCCTGACTTTGCGGCTTCGCGTCTTTGCGTGAATCTCGACTGGGCAAGATTCGAAGGAGAAAGTGATGCGTCAGCCATCTTCAATCAGTCGGAACAAGCGATGCGTGATGTGGGCTCAGACGTTGTGCCTGTTGTTGACAAGCGTGTCGACACTCGCGGACGAACCGCAGGTTGTCTTCAAGGATCGAACGGCCGACCTGGGTCTGAAGATTTCGACTGCGGCCGCGTGCTGGGCGGACTTCGACAACGATGGCTGGGTCGACCTGTGTGCCGGCGGCGGAGTCTGGAAGAACAATGACGGTAAGACGTTTACGCGATTCGCAGATGCCTCGAATTGTGTGGCGGCCGACTTCGACAATGACGGATTCGTCGATTTGTTCTCGTGGTCGTCGTTGCAGCTTCTGCATAACGACTCAGGAAAGGCATTCACAAGCTTCAACCTTCCCGAGTTGCCGAAGACTGTTTCGCGCGGTGCATGCTGGGGTGATTTCAACAGCGACGGATTCGTCGATCTGTTTGTCGGTGGATACGAAGACTGGAATGCGGGCATCACCTGGCCGTTCATCATCCTCGTGAACGAGAATGGCAAATCGTTCAAGGTGGGTCGATCCGAGAGCAGGCTACGGACCCGAGGAGTGACGGCGTGCGACTTTGACCAGGACGGCGACCTGGATGTCTACGTGTCGAACTACCGTCTGCAGCCGAATCTACTGTGGCTCAACGACGGGAAGGGGCAGTTCCAGGAGGTTGCTGGCAAGTACGGAGCCGTTGCGACCTCACCAGGTTTCGGTGGCGGCCATTCGATCGGTTCCTCCTGGGGTGACTTCGACAGCGATGGCCACATCGATCTGTTTGCCGGCAACTTTGCGCATCGAGACGGGCGGGGCGATCAACCCAAGTCTCGATTCCTGCGAAATCAGGGACCGGACAAGCAGCATCGATTCGAGGATCGTGGCCCCTGTGGAGTTCTTTATCAGTAGTCGTATGCGACGCCGAGCGTCGGTGATTATGACAATGACGGTAATCTCGACCTGTTCTTCACGACGGTTTACGGCACAGCGTCGTTCGGCCGAAAGAACAACCCCGTGCTGTTTCGCGGCAACGGTCAGTTTGCGGTGACCGACGTGACTGCGGCAGCCGGACTGAGTGGTCTGAGTCCGACATACCAGGCTGCCTGGGCCGACTTCGACAACGATGGAGACCTCGATCTCGTCTCTGCCGGTAAACTGTTCGAAAACCAGGGCACAACTAATTCGTGGTTGAGAATCGCTTTGCGCGGCGACGGCGCGAAGGTCAGCACCTCTGCCATCGGTGCGCAGGTCCGCGTCCATGTAAACGACAAAGTGCTGACTCGTCAGGTTGAGGCAGGTACGGGCGAAGGCAACCAGAATGAACTCACGTTGCATTTCGGACTGGGAACGCACAAGGGTCCGGTTGAGGTTGAAGTCTTCTGGCCCAACAAAGTGCGGCAGCAGCTAAAGGACGTACAGTTGAAACGCCTTGTGACAATTCCGTTTCCTTAGGCCGCAATCATCCACGATTCTCAGTTTCGCGAGCGTAGACAAACCGCGACACTGAATCAGATGCCTCATCGAAGGCGTCACGCCCGCCATTTGTGGAATCGCCGAAAATGACCGACCCGCATCAGACTGACCAGGCATCTGAAGATCATCTGGAAGAGGAGCATGACGATGCGGCCATCGGACAGGCACTCCGATATTCGGCGATTGGATTCGTAGTGCTGGCGAGTCTGATCGGTGGTGGTGTCTGGTTTGCAACTCGGTCAGAAGCCGAGCCCATCCGGGACAAAGTGGAAGTCAAACCTCCTGAAATCGGAGAGCTGCCCGACGTTGTCCTGCCATCGATTCCACTGGCTGACATCAGTCTTCAGAGTGGGATCCAGTTCAGTCACGAGAACGGCGCCGCGGGAGAAAAACTCATTCCCGAGATGATGGGGTCGGGTGCTGCTATTCTCGACTTCGACAGTGATGGCGACGCGGACATTATTTTTATCAACTCGAATCAGTGGCCATGGGATGTGGAAAAGGACGAGGCACTACGGAGCCCTGCCACGATGTCGGCCTGGCGAAACCAAGGGGATTGTCTGTTCGTTGACGTGACTGAAGAGGTCAACCTTGACATCTCGTTGTACGGCCAGGGCGCTGCAGTTGGTGACTACGACTGGGACGGCGACCCAGACCTGTATATCACCGTCGTCGGATCGAATCGCCTGCTGGAGAATCGCGACGGAAAGTTCTTCGATGTTACGGAAACGTCGGGAGTCGCCGGCGAGGCCAATGCCTGGAGCTCGGGCGCAGGTTTCTTCGACTACGACAACGACGGCGACCTGGACCTGTTCGTGTGCAACTACCTGGAGTGGAACCGCGAGTTCGACGTTTCCCAGCCATTCCAGCTTGTGGGCGACGAGCGAGCTTACGGTCGACCGAAAGCATTCAAGGGAACGATGCCCTACCTGTTCCGCAACGAAGGCGACGGAAAGTTCACGGACATCTCCGAGACCGCCGGCATCCAGCTCCTCAGTGCATCGAAGGAACCACTGGCAAAATCACTGGGCGTCACATTCTGCGACATCGACGACGACGGCCTGCTGGACGTCATTGTGGCCAACGACACCGTGCAGAACTTTCTGTTTCGCAACAATGGTGACGATACCTTCGAGGAGATGGCTCAGGCAGTGGGCGTGGCTTTCGATGAAAACGGCCGGGCTCGCGGAGCAATGGGGCTGGCCACTGCCTGGTTCCGCAACGACCGGTCACTCGGCATCGCGATTGGCAACTTTGCGAACGAGATGACGGCTCTTTACGTCGCACATCCCGACACGCTGCAGTTCCGCGACGAAGCCGTGCCGACGGGACTCGGCCCCGATACGCGGCTGGCACTGACGTTCGGCGTCTGCTGGGCCGATATGGATCTGGACGGTCGCCTGGACCTGGTCGCAGCCAATGGCCACATCGAGACAGACATTAATCGAGTCCAGCCGAGTCAGCATTACGAACAGCCTCCCCAACTATTCTGGAATTGCGGACCCGAGAGTCTGACGGAATTCGTCTCGCTGACGGCCGAGCAGTGTGGCGATGACCTGTTCGTTCCGATGGTGGGCCGCGGAGTCGCCGCAGCCGACTTTGACAACGACGGTGACCTAGACGTGCTGATCACTGCCTGCGGGCAATCTCCCCGTCTGCTGCGTAACGATCAAACAACTGGAAACAACTGGGTGCGGATAAACGTCGGTCGTCTTGCCGATGCGACCGGCGCTATTGTGGAGCTGCACGCGGGAGGCCAGATTCAACGGCGACTGGTCAGCCGCACAAAGAGCTATCTGACAGCGGGAGAGGAAACTGTCAGCTTCGGACTTGGAGACGTGGATCAAATCGAGAAGGTCAGAGTGAAGCCATCTGCCAGCGATGAATGGCGCGAGTTTACGGAACTTGAAGTGAACAGGATTCATCATCTCACAACGGCTTCAGGCGGCCTGTTCGGAACGTGACCGCACGTAGTCCTTCTCCCCCTGGGGAACTTTATTCATGGGGCTTGGAGCTGTAACTGGTTTTTGTTTTTGAGGATACGGAATCCGTTGAGGATCAGCTTGGCGTTGACGAACTGGCGGACTCGGGGGAGACGGCGGACATGGTCCGAGAGTTGATCCTGACCTTCAGGGCGAATGGCCATGGTGCCGAACTGCCGCTCGATCGCCGTACGGCGGCGGTACAGACGACGTCCGTAGTCCGTCTCGAGCATTCGCAGACTCGTCAGTCGCGAGGGATGGTGAGTGCCATGTCCCAGGGCCCGGCCGCGTCGTTTCTGAGGAGCCA
>CAYSJO010000872.1:0-8809 GCA_964431285.1 uncultured Planctomycetaceae bacterium | reverse complement strand
TTCTTTCCAAAGGACGCTGGCAAAGACTACACCGCCACTTCCACCCTGAAGCCGCTGGAGACTCATCGAGATGATCTGACCGTATTCTCGAATCTGGATCACGGCCTCAACGGCGGGCATAAGGGAGTCCAGGGATTTCTGAACAGTATCAAAAAGGAAGAAGCCGCTGGCTTTCCCGAAAAGAATATTTCACTCGATCAGGTCGCCGCCGAGCATGTCGGCAGTTCCACACGATTCGCTTCGATCAACACCGGGATCGAACGAGGCACCGATATGTGTTGGACTCGAGCCGGAGTTCATGTGCCGCCGATGGCTAATCCAGCCACGCTGTTTCAAGGTCTCTTCGTCAATTCGCCTCAAAGTGAACGTGAAGCGGAACGCACGCGTTTGAAACATCGAGCCAGCGTGCTCGACGCTCTACGTGATTCAGCGGGTGCCCTGAATCGAACGCTCAACGCGGCAGACCGCGACAAACTGGATCAGTATCTCACATCCGTCCGTGATGTTGAGCGGCGATTGCAGATGTCCAAAGAATGGATTGACCGCCCCAAACCGAAGTCACCAATTGATGAAGTGCTGAACGAGGAGCGACAACATATCGACGAGGTGGCTCTGCTATATGACTTGATAGCTATGGCATTGCAGACAGATTCCACTCGGGTCACGACGTTGGAAACCGGTCTGGGGTTCCGCACGGCAGAACTGGATTTAGACAGTTACCACGGCCTTTCTCATCACAGTAAGTCAGAAGATCGAATCAGTCAGCTGCAAGTCGTGGAAGCCTTCCTGACATCCAAACTCACCGACTTCATTTCTCGACTGAAGGAAGCACAGGTCTTCGACAATACACTGATCGTATTTGGCAGCGGCATGAGCGACGGGTCCCGCCACAGCAACCGAGACCTCCCTGTACTGATCGCCGGCGGTGGCGTGCAACACCAGGGCCATCTCGTCTGTCCTGCGGAACAGCACAAACGAGTGCCACTTTCAAATCTGTGGCTGTCCGTACTGAATTGGTTTGGCGCGGAGAGGGACCGGTTTGGCAGAAGCACGGGAACATTCTCCCCGATGGAGATTGGCTGAAGAAGATTTGTCATTTCTCATTGAAGGGAGTGGTGGGAGAAACAGACAAGGCAACTGAGATCGAGAATCGGTTGATCGACTTTGCTGTCAGAGTCTGCGATCGGGGACGTCACACGCACCGAACTACGCAGAAGCTCGCGGCGCCGAAAGCAATGCTGACTTTGTGCATAAGCTGAAGATTGCGTTGAAGGAACTGAACGAGAGCAGTGTGGGGCTGAGAATGATCTGTCGGGCCGAACTCATGAAGGCAGAGCTGCTGAACGATCTCATCGCGAAAATCAACAGCTCTGCCGAATCCTTAACGCATCGGTAAGACAGCCAGAGAAAAGTGATGGCGGTCCACTAAGCCTTGACAGGCGATGACAAATGAGAAATGACAAATAACTAATGACAAATACGTCTCTCTACCTCGTGCTCGCAGTCCTCGTCGCGTCAACGTCGTACGCTGATGAGCAGACTTCTACATTTCTCCAGAAGCACTGCATCCGCTGTCACGGCAGCGAGGACCAAAGCGCTGATCGTCGATTTGACACGCTTTCCGAGCACATCAAGTCGGTCGACGACCTGGAGCGCTACCAGGAAATCGTCGACCAGTTGAATCTTCAAAACATGCCGCCAGAAGATGAGGTTCAACCGACAGCAGAAGCACGCGCGAAGTTCATCGCACACCTGACACAAAGAATCACGACAGCACACAGCGAACTGAATACTTCCGGCGGGCACAGTGTGCTTCGGCGACTCAATTCGTGGGAATACCGTCAGACGATCGGCGAACTGCTGGGGATCAATGTCGACGTTTGGGATCCAACTGAAGAGTTTCCCAAGGAAGTCAAAATCCACGGGTTCGATAACAACGGAGCCGGTTTGGTCACGTCTGGCAGGTTGATGGATCACTACTTTGTCGCCGCCGAAGAAGCCATTCGACGAGCCACTCAGTTTGGAGCCCGCCCGGCATCAAAGAAATACACACAGCAGTCGCCATTCTACTTCAGCGGCAATAGCGCCAATGATCTGCCTAAACTATTCAAGACAGACCGTTTCCGATTTATTCCAGATACGCCTTACACCGACCTCTACGGCCGACATTATCGCGGCGGACACATCGGATTCATGCCACTGTTGCAGCAGGGCGGCGTCGGTCACAGCGGCATCTACACCATTCGTGTGCGAGCGGCCGCCGTTGGACGTGTGCATGACTATGGGAATGCTCTCGGCGACTTTCGAAACGGCGATCCCCTGGTGATGGAACTTGCTTCTGTTGACCGGCGAGGCAGCGTTGAGAGTTCCGGAAACGTCTCAAAGATGACATCGCTGGCGCGGATCGAATTGACGAATGAAGAACCACAGTGGTTTCAGTGGGACGTCTACATGGAAGCTGGTTACGAACCGGAAGTTCGCTTTCGAAATGGTCCGCTGTCGGCGAAGCGAATGGTCCGACTCCTCACGACCAAGGCCGCTGACAAACCGGAGTTCAAACCGTTCGTCGGCATGAAGGCAGGCACACCGAAGGCAAATGGAGTTCTCAAAGCCTACCTTGGGCCGCGTCTGCGGGTCTGGGAGATTCAAATCGAAGGCCCCCACGTTGAAACGTGGCCGCCCGCTGGTCATCACGCAATGTACGGCAACCTGGAGCCTGACGAATTGAATGCCACTACGATCGCTCAGCGACTAGAGTCATTTGCTGAGAAGACATTTCGACGTTCACCGGGCGATGGTGAGTTGGAACCGATTCAACAACTTACGGTTCGTAAGCTTAACGAAGGTGTTGAGCCGCTACATGCCCTTCAGCTCGGCTGCCAGGCGCTTCTCTGTTCGCCTGGGTTCCTGTATCTGAATGTCGGGGAAGGTGAGCTGGACGAAGTCGCTCTCGCGTCGAGGTTGTCGTACTTTCTCTGGTCATCTCCGCCCGATGAAACGCTGCTGAAACTGGCGGCTGCCGGAAAGCTGCGTCCCGAATTGTCGGCACAAGTGACACGCGTGCTTGCCGATTCAAGGTCGGATCGATTCGTTCAACACTTCGTCCGACGGTGGCTGGATCTGGACAACATCGGAACCATGCCTCCGTCAGAGGACTTTCTGGTGTACTATCGCGACAACCTCGAAACAGCGATGCGAGCCGAGACGGAAACGTTCTTCCGGCACGTTCTCGACAACAATCTGTTGCCGAAAGAATTCCTCGACGCCGACTATTCGTTTCTCAATCGAGAACTCGCTTTGCACTACGGCATTGAAGGTGTCGAAGGCAACAAGCTTCAGCGTGTGTCTCTCAAGGGCAGCCGGCGCGGCGGACTGCTTGGCCACGGCGCATTCCTCACTGCCTCAGCCAACGGAGTCGACACGTCGCCCGTCGTACGTGGCATTTATGTGCTGGAGAAACTTCTTGGCTACACGCCGCCTCCACCTCCACCAGACGTTCCCGCGATCGAACCAGACATCCGTGGAGCGGTCACGATTCGCGAGCAACTGGAAAAGCACCGCGAAGTCGCAACGTGCGCCGAGTGCCATCGCAAGATCGCTCCGCTCGGCTTCGCCTTGGAAAACTTCGACGCCGTTGGGGGCTGGCGGGACCAATACGAAGGGAAAACTCCCATTGATTCCGCGGGCAAGCTCCCGGGCGGAGATTCGTTCCTGTCCGTATCCGAGTTCCGAGAACTCCTCGTGGACCGAGAGGATCAGTTCACTCAGTGCCTGATCGAGAAGCTGATGACCTACGCCCTGGGCCGTGAACTCGAAATCGGAGACCGCCCAGCTGTCGATGAGATTCTTGGTGAACTCGACGACTCGAAGGGCGGCCTGCGCGACCTCATAGTTCTGGTTGTCCTGAGCAAGCCATTCTTGAACAATTGAGCTTTACACTAGTGGCGAGAACGATTTTCCAGGCAACCGAGGAGCTACCGGACACGGGTCTCGAGGCGAGCATTCCCAAACGCGTTGGGCTGGTGGTCGCCAATTGAGAACGGCCCGATGTTCAAGGTTCCTATCTGGAAAATGATCGTTCACCGCTGGGAACAAACCCGTGACCCGCCCGATGCGGCCAGGGCTCGAAGGCTTGTCGCGGGGTTGCTGTTGATGAACTCGGTGAGCGACACGCCTGGGTTTATTGCTCGCGGAGTGTCCACCGACGGCCGCTCGCATTTTGCGATGGGGTCGGACGACCAGACTTTTCCATTGTTCCTGGGCCTGTGGCGATTTCATCAATCTGATCTTGCCACCGACAAGGAGCGCAAGCTCATCCGGCAGCGCTTTTCGACAACCACAAGAGCACTGCTCAAGAACATCTGGCGGATACCAGCTGAGGCTCCCTTTGGAACAAGGGGCAGCTACCTTGGATACGAGTTCGACGACACTGCACGCAAACTCTTTATCCTTCACGCGATGCTCGCGGTCACTGGAGATCCAGAGTGGAAGGAACGATACCTCAAAGCGCTTGACGAACACGGTGGCAAGGAGAATCTCAGTCGACTGAAAATCGCTGAGCATGGAATGCACTACTGGTATGCAGCGCGTCACAATTGGACCTGCGCGTCGTCCGTTGCGGGACTGCGCAGCCTGTGGGAGATGGAAGACGATCCGGACGTGAAATCCGTGTTCGCAAGAGGGTTCGCCGCCAGCGCCAAACTCGCCGCCAGGAGTCTGAATCTGGCCATGAAATACGATTCCGCAGTGACGGCCAGGTTCAATTCCGATTGGCGATCGGTAATGCTGCCTCACTGGCGGAAACAGGTCACGCAACAGGACGCCATGCAAGTCGCCATCCGCCAGTTGTCGGCGTTTCGAAAGGCTTCACCGCAGCGCGACCGTGAGGCCGACTTCATCCGCGAACCAGCTGCGGCCACGTGGATCGTGACGCTCTGTCCCGACTCAGGAACGGGCCGCCCTCACGTCCCGGCAATCGAACGTGTCATCGCCCGCTTCGACTATTCGCAGCTCTACTACAGCACGTTCTTCTGGCTCGAAGGCGCCCGGTAGCGGCTGAAAGATCACGCCGACTGACACCAAGATCTGCCAAGCAGGCCCCGAAGCGACGACGCTCCGGCAATTGGTTGAATAGTACGGCCGGTTTACACTGCCAGTACCGGGATTGCAGTGCGTCTGGTTCGGCCTGCCTGGCTCCGGAGTAAGGGAAGATCAGCACGAAGGTGGAGCGTTGATGAAAAGCCACGCTAAGAAGTTACTTGTCTGCCTGGTGATCCGCCTCTTCGCAGGCACTCTCCTGGCGGAGACTCGGTGGCCCAACGTCGTCTTCTTTCTAGTTGACGATCTGGGGCAGAGGGATGTGGCGTGCTATGGCAGCACGTTCTATGAAACTCCTGCGATCGACCAGTTGGCCAGAGAGGGCATGCTTTTCGATAACGCGTACTCGACATGCCACGTCTGCTCGCCAAGCCGTGCCAGTATCCTGACCGGGAAATATCCAGCGCGGACCAATCTGACCGAGTGGCTGGGTGGGCGTCCTGAGCGGGACTATGAGAAGTTGCATCACGGCGGAAATCTCACAGCTTTGCCAGATGCTGAGCAGACCCTGGCCGAGACATTGCACAAGCACGGCTATGCCACCGCGAACTACGGCAAGGCTCACCTGAACAAAGACCCGAAGACTTACGGCTTCGATGAAGCGATCACAGGGTGGGTTCGATCCTACTACCATCCGTTTTCGCCGACGTACACGAAATCGCTGCCCGCGAAGAAGGGCGACTACTACACGGACAAGCTGACGAATGCGGCCCTCGACTTCATTGAACGAAACAAAGACCGGCCGTTCTTCGTGTACCTGGAACACTTCTCCGTGCACGATCCGATTCAGGGCCGCAAGGATCTGGTTCAAAAGTATGAGAAGAAACTCGCGTCGATGCCTCAACAGGATGGCCCGGATTACATCCTCGAACCGAATCCGGATGGGCCGGCAATCTCAGCAGATGAACTTAAGACCCTCGCAGTAAACGATACCAGCACGTTGCATCAGAACGAACGTGTCTGGTGGGTCAAGCAAAAGCAGGACAACGTCGAGTTTGCCGGAATGGTTGAGGCAACCGATGAGAGCCTTGGCCGAATCCGCGCGAAGCTAAAGGAGCTCGGGCTGGAAGAGAACACAATCATCATCTTCACGTCCGACAACGGAGGCATGGCCGCCTCGAACCAGTATGGCGGAATCAGTCATCCTCGTGAGACCCTGAATTCGCGATTCGCAAGCTCCAACCTGCCGCTACGAGGTGCAAAGGGCTGGAACTACGAAGGCGGAATTCGAGTGCCCTTGATCGTGCACTGGCCGGGCAAGCTTCAGGCGGACTCCATATCGCACGCTGTCGTCACAGGAACGGATTACTACCCTACGCTGC
This sequence comes from uncultured Planctomycetaceae bacterium, assembly GCA_964431285.1. Lineage (GTDB taxonomy): Bacteria > Planctomycetota > Planctomycetia > Planctomycetales > Planctomycetaceae > CAUZFZ01. Next base: position 2,390 of record CAYSJO010000872.1, on the reverse strand, counting down.
TCGAGATGCTGAATCTTCCCGCATTGCCGAAGCAACATGTCGACGGCCGAAGTTTTGTCCCTGCTCTCAAAGCTGAAGACTACGATCGCGGGCCTATCTACTGGCACTTTCCACACTACAGCAATCATGGATACCAGAGTCCAGGCGGTGCCGTTCGATCAGGGCGATACAAACTGCTCGAATACTACGAGAACGGAAGTGTTCAGCTCTTCGATCTGGAAAATGACATCGGCGAACAGAACGACCTTGCGGAGTCGCAACCGGAGATCGCTCAAAAGCTGAAGAAGATGCTTCACGACTGGCGTGACGAAGTAGACGCCAAAATGCCGTATCCCAAGACGGCAACCTCAAAGCCTGCAACGGGGGCACGGGTCTCCAGGTCGAACAGCAGCAACCTTCCGGCTGATGTCGCAAAGTTCGCCCCCGGGTGGAAGGTCAAGAACTGGGGCGGCCCCGCGATGAAGCCGGGCCTGCGAGAGGAATGGCAGGGCCGCAGCAATGTCCTGGTGACGCACCCTCGCAGTCGGGAAATCCCCTGTGTTTTGTCTCGTCGTGTTGAGATACCCGCCGGACGGAAATCCGCACTCCGCTTCGCCGTTACCAATCATCCGAAGGGTGACTGGACACTGGTTGTACGAGTCAATGGCGGTGAAGTCCTGAAGAAGTCAATCGAGGACTCCGAATGGCAGGAATTCCGCATTGACCTGACAAAGCACGCTGGAGCAACCGTCAACATGGAACTCGAGAACCGAGCCAGCGGCTGGGCCTTTGAGGCGGCCTACTGGGACGGCATTGAACTGGTTGAGTAGTCCGGGAAGACGCACCCTGTGCTGGACATCCAGCAGCCTGGACTCAACGATTCCAGTGACTTTCACGCACGATCATTAATTCCGGGTACGCCTCATCAGTGTCGCCATACTCTTTCTTCAGCTCCAGGAGTCGGGACTTCAGCCGCTTCACAACGGTCGCGTATTCTGGTTCCCCGTAGACGTTCTGAGTTTCCTGCGGATCCTCTTTCAGGTCGTAAAGTTCCCAACCGGGTGTGCTCGCAGGAAATGTTCCCCTGCCGAGGCTGGCATCGAGCGGCAAGCCGTAGAAGAAGGCGAGTTTGTAGCGAGAGTCGCGAATACCGTAGTGCGCAGGAATGTAGTGATGCGCAAGATGCATCCAGTAGCGGTAGTAAACTGCATCACGCCAGTCTTTCGGTTGGCCGCCAGTAAGGATCGTCCGCAGACTGCGGCCCTGCATTTTCGACAGGTCGCCTGATTTGTCGGCTTCTGCAAAGTCGAGAAATGTCTGGGCAAAGTCGAGGTTGGAACAAAGGTGCTGGTCGTTCACGGAATCCGGCGGAATGACGCCTGGCAGACGGGCCAGAAATGGCATTTGAAAGCCCTCTTCATAGATCCAACGTTTGTCGAAGTAGTCGTGCTCACCAAGGAACATTCCCTGGTCGGCCGTGTAGATCACGAGCGTGTTGTTACTTAACCCGGACTGGTCCAGGTAGTCGAGGACTCTGCCGACGTTCTCGTCGACCGCCTTCACACAGCCGAGATAGTCATGCAGGTACTTCTGATAGGCGGCCGCCCCTTTTTCGCGATCTGACAATCCGGAGAGATCGACGGAGCCGGCCGGCCAGTCGGGCTTCTGGACATCGTTGACCATTGTCCGGCGCGGAGCCAGGCGACTTGTAATGGACGTGTCCATTCTTCGCGTCGCTTCTGACCGATGCGCAAAATCCTCCCAGAGCGTATCGGGTTCAGGAATCGTGACGTCGGCGAGGTATTCTTTGTGCCGCTCGGCAGGCTCCCATTTCCCGTGAGGTGCCTTGTGGTGAAGCATCAGAAAGAAAGGCTTCTCGCTGTCTCGCTTTTTCAGCCACTGCAACGCGAAGTCGGTCACTAGGTCCGTTTAGTAACCCGTTGTTCGCTTTGCCTTCCTGCCAGGTCGCGAACTGTACGGAACATCGTCGTCTGAGCTGACAAAGAGAGGGTTGTAATAGAAACCCTGGCCTGGACCGACTTTCCAGTAGTCGAACCCCCAGGGAGCCGATCGCAGATGCCACTTTCCGATCAGTGCCGTCTGGTAGCCCGATCGTTTTAGAGAGTCTGCCACATTTGGCGTCCCGGAATCCGGCCCGGGGAAAGCATCCATCAGAGTGCGAACGCCGTTCACATGGGAATGCTGTCCGGAGAGGATCACTGCTCGACTGGGTGTGCAGATCGAGTTCGTGACGAAACACTTTTTCAGCGTCATTCCCTCACGTCCGATCCGATCGATATTCGGAGTCGGAGCAACTTCTGCGAGTCGTCTGCCGTACGCGCTGATCGCGTTACAGGCATGATCGTCCGACATGATAAAGAGGATGTTCGGACGTTCATTCGCGAATGAAG
>CAYSJO010000871.1:0-14034 GCA_964431285.1 uncultured Planctomycetaceae bacterium | reverse complement strand
GACAACGCCCGCACACCGACTTCGGGCTAGGCCGTAATTCGCTCCCGACGGAGCGTTCCCTTCCGCAACCGAAACAACCCCGTACTCGACGCCATCCACCAGCTTCCCGGTTCAGCTCTGGCCAGACGGGCCCGTCCCCGTTGCATTCGAGAGAACGAGTCCGATCCCAGCGTTCTGTACGTGCTCCACGTTCCGTCTTCGACGGATCTCAGAACTGACTTATACGTATCAATCGTCAGCCACAATCCGTCAGGGTCGCGCGCCTGAAGTGAATATTTGCTCCGTATTCCGAACTCGCCTTCCCAGTCCTGTTCCGCCGCCCACAGTATGGCCTCTTTGTTCCCGTACAGGTTGTTTTAGTACGTGTCGCCATTGTGCATTTCAAAGCATGGTGGCTGATCCGGACGAAGGGTTATGTAGTTGATCGGGCGCGGCAGAACGGCCCAGCGTTGCTCACCGTTCAGGATCCGCAGCAGTTCCTTTCCGGTCTCGTCGTAAAGCGGCGACAGTCCTTTCCCCGGATAAGTCGCAATGTACTTCCAGGGCTGGCGGGGCACGTCAGCACCCTTAGCGAGCCACGGAGTTTATACGTCACTCAACAGAGTGCAGGCGAAATAGCTTCGTCTATTCACGGTCGGGCACAACCTCGACGGACGGGAATCTCTGAACCCCCGAGAGTATACAAACCCGAAGCGCAGGCGTGTGAATCAGTCGCGGGCTGGTTCACTCGCTTGCGCTTCGGGCTTGTATGTTACAAATTGCACTGCCCGATCAGGACACAACTGGCAATTCGATCGAGATACCGTGCGAGATCTGCCGCGAGACGATCGAACCCAGCAAAGTCGTTTGCGTGCAGTCATGCACATCGACCTCAACCATCGAGCCGGCCAGACGCGGGTTGCCGTCAAACACGACGATGCGATCACAGTCGGTTCGACCCACGAGCTGGTCTTTGTGAGCATCGTCCTCGCCGTGTTTAACGGCGGTCTTGCTGGGACCTTCGCACAGAACCAGCACAGTCGAGCCAATCATCTCGGCATTGTCTTCCTCTGCGACTTCGTTCTGCAGCGCGAGCATTTCGTTGTTCCGTCGCTTCTTCACGCTCTCGGGAATGTCGTCTTCCCACAACCCGTGCGCCTTCGTGCCCGGCCGCTCGCTGTACTTGAAGATGAAACTGTTCTTGAAACGGAACTCGCGGATCAGCTCCATGCTCTTCTCGAACGACTCCTCGGTTTCTCCACAGAAACCAACAATGAAGTCACTCGATACGGCACAACCGGGAACTGTCGCATTGATGCGGGCCATCATGTCGCGGTAATCGGCTACGGTGTAGCCGCGCTTCATTCGCTTCAGCATTTCGTCACAGCCGGATTGAGCGGGCACATGCAGATACCGGCAGACCTTGGGCAGGTCGCGAACGGCCTGCAGCAGATCGTCCGTCATGTCCTTCGGGTAATTCGTCACGAACTTAATCCGCTCGATCCCGTCAGTGTCGTGGATCAGTTCAAGTAGATCAGACAGCCGATACTCGCGACTGTCTTCGGTGTGCCGATAACTGTTGACCGTCTGACCCAGGAGCGTGACTTCCTTCACGCCTTGTCCGGCCAGAGTCCGGACTTCTGACGCAATCTGGCTGGGAGTACGGCTCTGCTCGGGACCTCGCGTCATCGGGACGACGCAGTAGGTACAGAACTTGTCACAGCCGATCATGATCCGGACAAATGCCTGATAAGGACTCGGTCGCATTTCCGGATCGCGAAGCGGATCGTAGCTCTCGAAACTTCCTGCGACTTCCGTCCGCGAACCCCCACGGCGATCCAGACTGAGTGCCACCTGCCTGCCTCGACTACTTCGCGCCTCGTCGATTAAACGCGGAATATCTGCCAGCTGGCCAGTGCCCGCAACCAGGTCGACATGCGGTGCTTTCTCGAAGATCAGCTCCTGATCCTTCTGCGCCATGCAGCCCATGACACCGATGACCAGATTGGGGCGTTTCCGCTTACTGAACTTCAGCCGTCCCAACTGGCTGTAGATCTTGTGCTCGGCATGTTCACGGACGCTGCAGGTATTGAACAGAATGGTGTCGGCAGCGTGCATATCACGAGTCAGTTCGTAGTTGGAACTGCGCAACGCGCCAACGACCAGCTCGCTGTCCAGCATGTTCATCTGGCAGCCAACAGTCTCGATATACAGCCGGTGGTTGTGATCTGGTGCGGTCATGACGGCCGTGAATTTCCTCGGAAAACTGACAGGAATCACACATTAGAGCGAATTCCCCGATCCCGTGCCGCGCCATCTTGGGAGTGTCCATCGGACTACAAAGATCGCACTATGCGGGTGGCCGGAATTCAAGAAGAACGGCCGCAAGAGTTTCGTGGCCATTGGCCCGAGCCAGATCAACAGCCGTCCGGCCATCAGAGTCCCGGAATTCCGGATTCGCTCCATGCGCAAGAAGAGTCAGGGCGGCAGATGATGAACCGACGTAGGCTGCCACCATCAGCCGTGACCATCCGGAAAAGTACGTGTCTGGAATGTCAATGTCGTCGTACAGCGGTGTGAGCAGGACAACCGCGTCTGCATTGTCGACAGACGCGGCGCGATGAAGTGCCGTATAGCCGTTGATCCCGGTGGCCGTCAGACTTGCCCCTGCGTTCAGCAGAGGGCCTACGGCCTCAAGCATGCCAGCGTCGATCGCATTGATCAGTGGGATGAACCCGTCGTTACTCTGGTTCAGGTCACGACACCAGGGAAGAGTCTTTTCGACCAGTTCGAGTTGACGGCGTTCGATTGCGGCGGAAACGTATTCCGAGTTGTGGCCGGATGTTGAATCCGTCCGGACACCCAACTCCAGCAGAAGATCAATGGCGGGCATGTCACCAGCTGATACGGCCCAGTAGAGCAACGATTTGCTCGCACGGCGTGGCTGCAGCAACTCCGGATTATCAGGAACGACACGGGTCAGATCATCAAGCTCTCCGGAAGACTCGTACTGGTCCCAGGCCCACTGGGTGAATTGGCGGAGTTCTTTTCGGTTCACGGTGCGGCCTGCAACGATTCAAGATTATCCCGCAGAACTCACGTTTCACTTCAACGAAGCGACGAAGTGCACTTGCCGTGAGACTTCCTGGAAGCCGCAGTCGGTGTAGAGATGATTGCCGGTGCCGTTCTGTTCGAGCGTTTCGATTTTCGCGTGTGACAGTCCGGCTTCACGAAACCGGTCCATTACCATTTCAATCAGCCGCCGGCCAATACCGTGTCCTCGACATTCCGGCGTCAGACTGATGTTGGGGATGTGACCGATACCGGCGTCATGATCCATCCAGCTTGAGATGAACCCAACGACCTGTCCGGATTGCTCAGCAACCATGATGCCGTCCGGCTCACGAGATGCATCGACATCAAGATGGCGTGCTTTCCGCCATTGCCAGTCATGTCCGTTGATCGGGCCGAACAGTCGTTCGATGCTCTGGTCGATCGAGACGCCGTCAAAGGCCTCGACCATGATCTGCTTGAGTAACGGCAGATCATCGGGTCGATATGTCCGAAACGAGACACTGTCCATGGCCGGGCCACCTTCCGCGTGCCTTTAAATGACGGTGGCTTCAATTCAATGCCACACAGATCAGGTGCTGCCGCGTCCGGATGAACAATGCTCCGTCGGCGATGGCTGGTGTTCCCAGAACGGGGTCGCCCATGTCGTTCTTCGAGAGAATCTCGAACTCAGGCGAATTCGCCAGCACGACGATGTTGCCGTTCTCTCCGGCAACGTAGATCTTTCCATCACCCAGAATTGGTGACGCAAAGTATTCGCCTTCGTTCTGGATCCGCATCGGCTGCCCGCATGGTTCGCCGGACTTCGTCTCGAAGCAGGTCGCGATTCCGCCACCTTTGATCAGCAGCATGCGACCATCGGCCACCAGCGGTGAGACGATGTGATCCGTGTATTTTGTCGGTTTCTTCCACACGACGTGCGTTTTCGTCACGTCTCCACGACCGCCGCCTTTGACCGCGATCACAAACTCGTCGGCCGGGTCTTTCACGTCGAATCTGGCGCCGGCAAAGTTGTCCGGATGCAGAAACGCCGTGTCCAGTTCCGCCCCCTCAAGCACTCCGTCTTTATTGGCATCTCCCCGGTCAAACGTGCGTTTGAAGAACTCTGATGGAATCGGACGATCTCCCACGAACGCCTGCATCTCTGCCTTTGTCAGCTTGCCGTCGTTGTTTCCGCCGTACTGACGGTCGGACGTCGCCAGCCACTGATTCGCGATGCCACTGCTCTGCAATGAAATGTAGATCACACCGTCGTGGCTGACTGGCGTGGTCTTGATATTCCGCAGTAACGTTCGCGCTTCCCACAACCGCTTGCCTGTTGCCGGGTCGTAACCGATGAGCAGGCCCGTGCCTCCCACGACGATCTCGTCACCATCCGGCGTTTCGCAGATGACAGGATGCGAATAGTTGACCGCCATATCTCGCCGGTCATCTTTCCACACGATGTCTCCGTTTGATTTGTTGAACGCATAGAACGCCGGGTGCAGGTCGTCGTCCTGCACGAACAGGATTTTGTCTTTGTACAGAGTGGGGGACATCCCCGGTCCCCACTTGAAGACGAAGTACGGCACAGGCAGTTCCTTGCGCCATTTGTCCTCACCGGACGCTGCATCAACACAGGTCATGCCCAGTGTACTGAAGTAGAAATAAACGCGTTCCGCGTCTGCGGCCGGCGTTGTTGCGGCGTGACTGTTGGTCTTATGGACATCGGGCAGATCGCCTGTCGGCCAAGTGCGTTTCCACAGTTCACGTCCCGACTTCGCGTCGTAGGCAAACAGACCGACCGTCTTTGCGTCGACCATACCGGAAGTGAACACTCGCCCGGCTGCTACGACCGGGCACCCGATGCCTTCACCCGGACTCGCCTTCCACCGAACGTTGTCCTTATCAGAGAACACCGTTGGCAAAGGTCGTGTCGATGACGAGATTCCGTTGCAGTTGGGACCTCGGAACTGCGGCCAGTCTTCAGCATGGGCAGCCGAGAGACCGAACAGCACCAGGACGCAGATTGAAGCACTGATTCGCATGATCGACTCCGGTTGCAACGAGTGAGTTTTGTGGAAAACAGGAACGCTGATCCTCGCTAATTCAATAAGCGAAGATCAGCGACAATTCGTGTTCCTGCGTCCCATTCATGACGACTTCTGCCTGTCGAGAATGGGACGCAGGACTTTCTGAAACGCTTCGGCCTGCCGGAAAAAGCCAAGGTCGGTCGGGTGAGAACTATCGACCGTGCCTTCACTGTCGTTCCCCATCAGGTCTTCGCCTTCGATGTAGTACAGGTTGTCATCGCCAGCCACCTTCAGGCGATCGAATGCCGCTTTCAGAGCAGCGCGGCTGGATTCGTTGCGGTCGCGCTTGGATGTGATAAGGAACGAGTCCGTATAGCTTCGGTCTTCCACCAGAACGATGGGCGTGTCCGGATGAGCCTCCCGCAGAATCTTCACCACGGGTTCCGTACGGGCCGAAACATCACCCGGTCCGATGTTCGGCAGGCAGTCCAGTACATAGACCGAGATGTCCAGTTCGGCCATGAGCGTCGCGACTTCGCTCTCCATGCGACCATTGCCGGAGAATCCAAGATTGATCACAGGAGCATCCAGCCAGCGTCCGAGTATCGCCGTGTGGACCATTCCCGTACGCGAGGCACAGCCGCCCTGCGTGATCGAAGTCCCGTAGAACACGATCGGCTTGAGTCCCGATTTCCGCGGCCCCGCCTTCCACAATGTCGATTTAACCGGTACTCCAAGAGACACCGATTCGACACCGTTGTAGAGCGGCAGATAGAGCATGAATTCTCGTCGACCGGGTGGAATACCAGCCACCAGCCTGACCGTGTTTTCCTGTTTAGTCGGACGACCTACTGCCAGCCAGCGCCATTGACCGTCGACCTTGACGTACAGATCCAAGCCACTGACTCCCGTAGCCGCCATATGGTTCATGGCAAGGTTTGCCGACCGCAGCTTCCAGTTTGCGTGAATCTCAGTGGCATCGGTTTCGAACCGCACGGCCAGCCCGGCTGAGTGTCGGCTCAATCCCCAGACCGGACCGCGAACCAGCTTCTCTGCCCGCCCCGGCAGTCGGTCAAAGGGAGCTGCCGTATCCGTCCAGCCCTGACCTTCGACACCCAGCACACGAACGTCATACCACGTGACTCCGTCTTTGACTTCGGCAGACGCTGGATCGATTCGCTCACCAGCGCTGAGTGACCCGAACGCACCCAGTGAGAATCCCAACGCCACGCTCACACAGAAAACGCGAGATAACCCATACATGTTGTCGGTCTCCGTTGTCAGCAAACTGCGAGGTCGATCGTGCTGCCAACCGAATCGTAGAGGCCGCTCTGCGCACAGACAAACGACGCCCGGCTTCGGATGCGACTACATTCGATTGACAAGGCGCAATCCTGGTAGTTCCCCTCCCGGACGAATCACAGCACGCGACTTACTCGGAACGCGTTAGAGAACAAGGCGGACGCAGCATGTCTGACCGATCGATGTTTTCCGCACGACAGTTGTTGTCCATCGTCCGCCAGGATCAACAGTCCAGCTGGCACAGCGGACATCCCGTTCTGGTTGAGAAACTGTTTGAGAAGTTTCCGTCGCTTGCGGGAGACCCCGACAGTGCGGTTGACCTGATCTAAAGCGAATTCTGCCTGCAGGAAAAGCTTGGTCACCAGCCACAGGCCAATGAGTTTCTGGCACGGTTTCCCAACTTCAAACGTGCCCTGAAGGAGCTGTTCGACACCCATTCAGACCTCGACCCGTCGGAGTTGCCGGAAACGTGGGGTCCCGCGACCGGCTTGCCGTCCATACTGCGTCCGGGCGAGTCCACTGTCCTTTCGCGACAACCGCTTGACCATGAGCGAATACCGGACGAACCGAGTGCTCAGCCCATGTCCCATGAGGCAGATCAACCGCTATCCGAGCCGGGTGCTGTGACGCACGAGGAAGAGCAGGACGTGCAGGAGACACTTACCGAATCAGAGCTTCAGTCTGGGTCTGATCAGCGAACAATCACTTCCCATCAGGGCGTCGAGGCAGTGACGCGGTTGCGGATCATTCGTCCGCACGCGGAAGGCGGCTTGGGCCGAGTCTCTGTGGCGCTCGACAACCGCCTCAATCGACAGGTGGCCTTCAAAGAGATCAAGCCGCGACACGCAGACAATCGGAACGCCCGGCAGCGATTTATTCTGGAAGCCGAAATCACTGGCGGGCTGGAGCATCCGGGAATCGTACCGGTCTACGGCCTGGGCCAGTTTGACGATGGCCGTCCATTTTACGCAATGCGTTTCATACAGGGTCAAAGTCTGCATGAAGCAAGCGAAGCGTTTCACGAATCGGTCAATGATGATCTACACGGTTCACGCGCCAACCTCGACTTTGCGTCGACTGTCGGATTTCGGCAGTTGATCAGCCGCTTCATCGATGTCTGTAATGCAGTCGGCTATGCCCACTCGCGCGGCGTGCTGCATCGCGATCTGAAACCCGGCAACATCATGGTCGGCAACTATGGTGAGACACTTGTCGTTGACTGGGGTCTCGCCAAGGCCACGGGAGACAGCGGGACGAACTCTAATGATGCGGACACTCTAACAGCCGAAGGACGCGTGAATGAACTCAATCAGACCAGCGACATCTACAGCCTGGGTGCCACGCTGTATCAACTGTTGACCGGATGCAGACCGATGGCGAGATCCCGGACAGGGCAGGAATCGAGCAGTCCGTCCGTCAAGGAAACACTGCGTCGTGTACGTGAAGGGCATTTCGCTCGGCCACGAACAGTTAATTCCAGTGTGCCGTTGCGTCTGGAAGCCGTCTGTCTGAAGGCGATGGCATTGCAGCAGGCGGACCGTTATCAGACTACGGAAGAGCTGGCGGCAGACCTCGAAGCGTGGCTGGCTGATCAACCGGTGTCGGCCGTCAAAGAATCGTCCGTGGGCCGCATGCGCCGCTGGATTCGGCATCACGAAACTGCAGTAGGGACAGTGACTGCAACGGTTGTCGTGACGAGCATGGCACTTCTCATTCTCCTCGCTGTTGTGGCCGCAACGAATGGCAGATTGCTGGAGGCTAATACGCGAGCCCTCGCGAGTGAGAAAGACGCTCGCCAAAACGCCGATCGTGCGGAGCGGAATGCAATTGAGGCCGACGAGCAGAAGAATCTGGCAAAACAGATCGCCGAGGAATCCCGCATCCAGGCCGACCGGGCTGAAAAGGCAGCTGCCCGGGCCGTCGCGGAATCCCGGCGATCTGAGCAGACGACGCGTTTCGTGGCACGGCTCTTTCAAGCCTCCAATTCCACCGGATTCCTTGGGTTTGGAGTTGGGCGACGACCAGAGGACGACAACACCCTCACTGCGGCCGAAGTGCTGGCCCGTGGTCGCAAACGACTTGCGACCGAGTTGTCTACGGCACCGCTGCTGCGCGCCTCGCTTATGGACACTCTGGGTGATGTTTATCGGGGCGTGGCCAGTACGACGACGCTGAATTGCTATTAGGTCAGGCACTGGCCATCCGTCGCCAGGAACCGAACGTCAGTCCGCTTGAACTGGCAGCCAGTCTGCATCACATCGGTGTACTTAAACGTGAAGTCGCCTACTACCAGGACTCTCATCGGCTGCTGACCGAATTGCTGGCAATTCGACGCGAACATCTGCCTGAGAACGATGACCTGACCATCGACACAATGTTTGATCTCGCATGGACCCTGGCCGAACTTCAGCAGCACGCAGCATCTGAAACCATGTTTCGTGATGTTATTGACCGCCGATCGAAGAAGACCGACGGGAATCAGCAAATGGTGAAGTTCGCTCAGACCGGGCTGGTCACCGTGCTGCTGGCTCAGAACAAAGACGCTGATGCGATGCTGCAAAGCCTCAATCAGGATGTCCTCGGATTGGATGCCGTCGTGGCATTTGTCGCGTATCAGTCGGCCGTGAAAGCGTGCAAGGCCGGACAGTTCGAGGTGTCGGAGCAGGCCTATCAGACAGTGCTCGAAGTGGCCCGCCGCAAGCTGAATGAAAAGCATCCAGTGATCGCCCTCATTCTGGGTGACATTGCCGGAATGCTCCGCGAAAAGGGTGAGTACAGACGGGCCGAGAAGTTCTTACGGGACGCCGTGGAGATCGGTCGATCCTCTCTCGGTGAGCACCCGAAGATGATTGAGCCACTCGTGATCTTTGCCCGTGAAATGCGCGCTCAAGGTCGGTTTGACGAGTCGGAAGATTCTTTTCAACAGGCACTCGATATCGCCGTCCGCAGAAGTCCCAACAAGAAACGCAAATAACAGCAATTGCTGCTCGATCTTGCGGGTCTGGCAAGGACACGCGGTCTGTATCTGAAGTCGCTGGATTTGCTTATCCGAGCTGCCAAAGCAAACAAACCGCTCGACGACCCACCCGTTGAACTGGAAATACAACTCGCGCAACTGCAGGACCTTGGCGCTCTGCAACGACGCGATGAGGTCATTCGGATTGCCGACAGTTGTTTAAAGGGCATCCGCGGCGAACGGGATTTGGTTCGTCAAGCGGTCCAGCTGGGCACGGTCGCGGACGTCTTTCGAAATGCCGGAGAACTCAAGCAGGCGGCAACACTGGATCGTGACGCTCTGGCACTGGTCAATCAGACGCGACCAGGATTCGTGGCCAATCAACAGGCCGCTCCACTCGCCTTCGTATTTCTGCTGAGCTCGGCCGGAAAGCGAAAAGAAGCCGCCGCGCTGGCGGCACGCGGACTGAAGATCATTAAGTCCAGTCATCGGCCGGAACATCCGACACTCGGTTTCGCGCAGCGAGACGCAGGCTGGGCAGCCGCGAAAGCCGGCGAGATGGACCAGGCCGAACTGCTTCTCAAGGCGAGTGTGGCCACACACGAACGTCAGCTCGCGACGGACCACCCCTGGGTCCTTGAAGACCGCTCGCGTCTGGCATGTGTCCTCTTCCTGAGGAATCCAAACGGAGAGGGACTTGATGTGGCAAAAAATGTGCGCGATGACGCGGTTGCAGTACTGGAATCGGATCATCCCTGGCTGTGGCCGATCCGTCGTAGATTCGCTGCCATGTTGAGTCAACGCGGGCAACACGACGAGGCGATCACCGAAGCCCGAGAGAACATCCGGTCAATGCGAGAGATTCTGCCTGCCGGACAAGTGCAGCTGTTCAATATGGAAACAGACCTGATCCACAATCTGATTCAGGCAGGCCGGACAGATGACGCCGAGGAACTTTATGCCGCGTTATCAATGCAATCTGAGGAGAAGCATGTGGACGAGTCCTGGCAGCGTGCAGTCCAGTCTATCCAGGCGCGATTACAGGTGGCGGGCGACAATCCTCAGGCCGCCGAACCAATGGCGGTTGCCGCGTATGAGCGGCTGCGGAATATCTTTGGAATTCAGGACGCTCGGCCACAGCATGCATTGAATACTCTGATCGAAGTTTGCCGAGCGTTGAAACAAGTAGAGAGAGAGATGGAGTTGAGCAAACTGCTCGATCCTAGTGCATTACTGCTCCGTTGAACCTGCCCCACACTTCACTCGAAGTGCCACATCATTCGCTCGGGATCGAGTCAAAGTGGCCAATGCGTGTTTCGCCTGTCTGTCTCGCCTGCCAGAAGTCACCGGACTCGACGTCCAGGCACGTCAGCCAGCCGTCGCCGTAGACCCACGTATCAATGCAGATCGTGTGTCCGGCATTCAGCGGCCAGCCGGACCTCTGAGCTGTGTGCCCACAGATCACGGTCTTGCCGGAACAGTGAGGCACCGGATCACGTAGCTTCTCCCAATAGATCCAGTTGTCGTCCTGTTCCGACGCCGGACGGTCTGGACGTAGTGTTGCGTGTACGAAGATGTGAGTGTTGGTCTCATAGTATTTCCGACACGTCGATTGGATGAAGTCCCTGTGAGCTTCCGGCACATACCGGTCTTCGCTCGATCCGTATGACAGCAGCGTCTCGGCTCCTCCGACCATTAACCACAGGTCAAGCATGTCGCGTTCCTGATCCGGATTCAGGAACATCAGGTCATGATTTCCGCGCAGTGGGATCAGATTGCCCTCGGAGTACCGTGCGATTAGCCAGTCCAACACACCCTTCGAATCGGGACCGCGATCCACGTAATCACCCAACGTGATCAGCGTGTCCTCATTCCGAATTGGTACGACCTCCGTCAGCGTTTCCAAGGCCGTCAGACAACCATGAATGTCTCCGATGACAAGCGTACGTTGCACGGCGTCAATTCCTGTCTCGCCAGAATGCAGGTTTCCTGTGGTGATGTATCACGGCGAAGATCACTACGCTGCCTGAATCCAAAGCGAAAACTACGTCGTAGGGAAACCGTCGGACAGGGCAGCGACGAAACCGTTCGTCAAGTCGCGGCCAGCTTTCGGGGTCGACCACGACGCTCGGCACGCTGACGCGCCGGAATCGCCAAGGCCGCGTTCAGCACTTCCTGTTGATTGATGTCAATCATTCGACACCTCATTGCGTTCTTCGGAATGGATCCCGATCGACCCGATCGGGACTCGCAATTTCACAGGTAAGATCAGCGCGACGCAGACGTTGCCGTCACAGTGGCCTTCTGCAGTGTCTGCAGGTAGTCAACGATGTCGACCAGTTCCTGCTCCGTGATCAGCTTCTGCAGGTCGGCCGGCATGATCGAGATCTTCTGCTTGGTGATAATCTCGATGTCTGACCGCTTGATCGTGCGGCTGATGGCTTTGGCGTCTTTGATCGTGACCGTCTCGTCGGTCGAAGTTGGCATCACACCATTCAGCACGTTGCCGTCGTTCAGGACAACCGAATACATCTCGTAGTTGTGGCTGATGCCGGCACTCGGGAAGAGCACGGATTCGAAGAAGGCCGTGCGGCTTAGCTTCTTGCCAATCTCCGACAGGTTCGGTCCGACTTCCTTGCCCTTACCGTTGACCACATGGCAGTTCGCACATGTGCCGGTGGTCTCGAACGCGATTCGACCGCGATTGATGTCGCCCTTCTTCTTGATCAGCTCGGTGATCGGTGGCATTGGCTTGCCGTTCTTCGCGGGCGGGAGCGGGAACAGCTTGATAGCACGGGCACGGATGTCGTTCTGTGGTGAAGAATGCATGCGCGCCGCGATCGACTGAGTCAGACCGTCATCGAGTTCGCCTTTCTCTGCCTGTTCAAGGAGTTTCAATGCACCGTTACGAGACGAGGCCGCCGCCTGAGCCGCCTGGCGTCGCAACTCGGCCGGTGCATCAGCGTCTGCGATGATGGGCATCAGCAGCGCCGGGGCTCGCCCGTCGCCTGAGAGACCGAGTACGTTGGCCGCCGCCACTGCCGTTTCCAGTTTGTCGCTGCCCAGCGGGTTCCGAATCAGGTCCTGCTGCTGCTTGCCCAGCAACGTGCGGACAGCATCGGCTCCCAGCTGACTGTTGGGATTTGCCAGCGCCAGGTCAAGCAGTGCGGGGTAGTGATTCGCCATCGCAAATCGGTCAACAAGCGATACGAACTGCGGTGTACCTTCCAGATTGGCGAGCAATCGATTCAGTGCCGTTACGGCGTCCGTATTCTCGGAAATATTCACGCCCTTAAGTCGCTTGATCGCTTCGAGATTGACGAAGTTCGCCCGCTCGTCATTCCCCTTGTGGGCGTAGCCAAATGCCAGATTAAAGAGCGCTTCGTCTTTTTCCGGGCCGCTCAGGAAGTCGAAGGCACGCATCATGCGCGGAACGTCGTCGTCATCGACGATGCCCTGTGAGATTCCTCTGGCCAGCAGAGTTGCCGACTGAGCGCCGCGCGAACGCCAGAAGAGATCCGTGGTTGCTTCTGGCGAGAGTCGGTCTGTGGAAAGCGGATCCTGTTGCGATTCGTGCAGTGCCGCCAGACACGCATCCCAGTGAGCCCCGGCACCGATGCCGAGCGCTTCCAGGTACCAGCGGTCTTTGCCGTCGTGCTGAACAGCAAGTTTCGTCCAGACTCGTGCTTTATCCGACGAATCGAGGAATCGCAGAGCGATGGCGCAGTCACGCCGCACGGCTGCAGATTCGTCATCGACCAGTTTTTCAACAATCGGGATCAGATCGACACCGAGCTGACGCGCAAGGCGGACACCCAGAATGCGGATATTCGGGTTGTCATCTTCGATGGCCAGGTTGATGGTGGCCGGTCCGTTACCTTTGAGCTTACCGAGCAGCCACAACGCTCGGGCTTTGAACCGCGGGTTGTCTGTTTCCTCGACAACACTCAACAGCGCGCCTTCAGCCTTGCCACCTTCAGCGTGCAGTTTCTGCCAGGCCAGATAGCGAGCGGAAAGATTCGGGCTTTGGAGAGCGACAATCGCACCTTCGATCGTGTCGAAGTCGTACTCGGGGTCCTTGTACGGAGAATCCGGCGGAGCAATACGGAACAGACGGCCTTTTTCGATATCGCCCATGCGGTGTCCGCCGACGCCCGGATCGTACCAGTCGGCCACGATCAGCGAGCCGTCCGGAGCGACACACACATCCGACGGACGAAACCACTTGTCGCGAGCTCCGTGTAATACGTTCTGTATATGCGCCGAGTAACCGGCTCCGTCAGTCTTCACTGGATAGGCCCGCACGATATTTGGACCGGCGTCGCAGTGGATCATCTGGTTCTGAAAGATCTCACCCAGCAGCGAACCTTCATACAGGACGATGCCGGTCGGGGCTCCCTGACCGGTCTGCAGCAGGTTGGGAATCACACCCGGATCGTTCAGGTGCCAGTGCCGCAGGGGAACCTCTTTTTCGAGGTTCGTACGCGGCGTCTTCCAGCCGGCTCCTGTGAGTTCGTCCTTGTAGCCATAATTGCCGTACTCCATCACATAATTGATTCGCACACCGCGGTTGCCGTCGTCGTCGTTGTCGGACTGCCAAAGTGTCCCGAACGAGTCGACACAGACTTCCCAGTTGTTTCGGAAATTCCATCCCAGTGTTTCGACATTGCTGCCATCCAGATCGCACCGAAACACCATGCCTTCCTGATACGG
>CAYSJO010000870.1:0-5702 GCA_964431285.1 uncultured Planctomycetaceae bacterium | reverse complement strand
CGATCCAGCTCCGCCAGATGGAGAGACCTCTTCATTCCCGTCTCTGAGCGGTCTCTTCGGTGCACCCGGTTACGACATGACGATCGGAGCCAGGCTGATTCTGACGGGCATAAACTTCAACGCCCCGGACCTGCGCGTTCTTGCGGGAAGTGGTGGTCTGAGTGGGGACTCGATGACGTTGCTCAGTTCGGGGCTGGTGGAAATCACGCTGCCTGGCAACCTTGTAACTGTTCGGCAGCACGTTTCTGCCCAGCAGGTGGCGGAGGTCCTGGAAGTTCGACTGGCAACACGGAACGGTGTTTCTGCCGCCATCGCCGTGCCGGTGCTGGACGGCGGGCGTATCGCGGTGACAACGACTCACGGTCCGGAATTCAATGAGGTCTATGGCAATCCCGCCTACGACCGCGCAACCGGAAACAGAATTGTGCTTGGTGGAGACTACTTTCACGGAGAGAACCTGCGGGTTGTCGCTGGCGGAACGACACTCGACGTCGCATCCGGACAGGTAAAAGTGCTGAGCCGGAATCTACTGGAAGTCACGCTTCCGAAAGGGCTTGCTCTGGTCGAAGAGACGCACTCGCGAAACTCAAAGCTGAAGCGGACTGTGTAGAAGCTGAGGATCGTGACATCGCAGGGTGTCTCGGGTGAAAAAGGAATCGGAGCGAGTGACTCCGAAAAGGCAAAGGCACACGCGGCGGCAAAGTCGCGGCGAAGCCGGCAGGAGACATTGTGCCTGATCTTCTGCAGGGAGCTGAAAAACGGAAGGCCGATCTGGCGTTCTGGATGACTGTCACTTCCAGTGTCGAAGGAACAGCACCGTTGAAGATCGCCGCTGGAACCTGGCCGGTGACGATTGGCACAGACATCGAAGTGAGCGTGTTTGAGGACATCATCGAAGCCAAACTGAAGGACAAAGTCACCAACGGTTTCAACGCGAAAGAGATTTCACTGACCGGCTATCTGAGATTCAAATCAACCGATAGCGCAGATCCACCTGTTTATCGGCTGACTAACGAACTCAAGATTGGTGTCGCCACTGTCAAGAAGGACTGTTGCCCCAAAACGGGTGGCGATTCTGGAACCGAAGAGTCCACCGATGACTCCACGGCAAGAAACGAGTCCAGGAACACGCAGCCGTCCAAAAGGCAAAGCGGACGACTGTAGTGGAACGATTTCGCGAATGGGTGAGTCGTCGCTGACGGGCGCAGGGCCGGTATGTTCAGCATCGGGCTCACGTCTTGTTTTCAGGCAAGGTCTGAAAACGAAACAAGGCACGGTCATGGGCCGTGCCTTGTTTGAGATTGCGACCCTGAATGGATCAGACGAGTTCTTTAATCGGGTCCAAGTGGTCGAGGATGTACTGCGGTCGACCGGCGGGATCGATGAACTGCGTAGTGTGCAGGTCGACGCCCATGTTGTGATACAGCGTCGAATGGACTTCCTGGTAATCGATCGGGCGATTCTCGGCGACCTCGCCTTTGCGGCTCGACTGGCCAACGGCCTGTCCACCGCGAATTCCGCCGCCGCCCATGAAGGCCATCGACAGACGCGGCCAGTGGTCGCGACCGGCGTTCCCGTTGACCCGTGGAGTTCGTCCGAACTCGCCCCACAGGACAACCGTCACATCGTCGTACATTCCCCGAACGGACAGGTCATCGATCAGAGCGCTCATGGCCTGATCGAGTTGCGGCAGATTGCGGTCACGCAGTGTCTTGAAGTTGTTGCCATGCGTGTCCCAGCCGCCGAAACTGTTCATTGTGACGACGCGGACACCTGCCTGGATCAGCCGGCGAGCGGTCAACAGTGTGGAACCGCCTTTGCCGTATCGTGCGACAGTTCGCGGGTCCTCTTTCTTCAGGTCGAGTGCATCGGCCACGCGCCCTGAAGTCACAACCTCGATGGCCGTTTGCGTGAAATCGTCCAGGGCGACCATTTCACCACTAGAATCCACGTCCCGGCGGATCCGATCAAGCGAACTGAGCAGCGAAGATCGATCGGTCAGGCGACTGGCCGACAGGGATCGTTCCATCCGCAGGTTGCTCAGAGCCGCTCCACTGCCGTTCGGCTTGAATGGCTGATAGGTCGGCCCGAGGTAGCCGGCCGAACCACCGCTGTAGGAGACAAACGGCGGGGCTCCCTGAATCGAACCTTTCAGTTTGCTGATCACGCTGCCTGTTGCCGGACGGCCACCCAGAGATTCGAGGCTTCTTCTGTTGTAGCCGGATTGAGTCTGCAGGTTGTCATGACCGGAATTCGAGCCGACCAGGGACCGAATAACTGCAAACTTGTCGCCCATCGATGCGAGCATCGGCATGTGTTCGCAGATGTCGAGCCCCGGAGCGTTCGTGGCAATTGGCAGGAATTCGCCGCGGTACTCAACGGGAGCGTCCGGCTTCAAATCGAACATATCGGTATGAGAAGGACCGCCATGCAGGTGGATATTGATAATGGCCTTTTGCGAGGAACCAACACCGGCCTCAGATTCCGCTCGCAGCACATCTGCCAAAGTCAGCCCCCCAATGCCCAGGGCACCGAGCTTCAGAAACCCTCGTCGGGAAACACCGTCACAAAACGAGCCGGATCGAGTGCCATTAATTGTCAACATGGAAAGTTCTCCGAGTTCGGGGGAAACGCGCCTGCAGAACATCGACGTATCCATCGTCGTGACTCAAGCACAGTCAGTTATTGTTTTTGGACTCGGCTTCAAATCAAGGCCGGCTTATGTATTGGACCAGTCCCGACAACGCCGCCCGCGACCAGAAAGACACCAGTACAGTTCACCCAGCGCTGACTGTGGCACTCCGTACAGTTTCCAGATTGCCTGGCAGAATTGTTAACACTCCTGCGCTGCCATGAGCTGTTTAGTAAACCCTTGTGTCACCAGGAATTGGCGTGAACGACGCGTGTCCTTGTGGTTCACGACGTTTGTTCACAGAAAATTCTGGTCAAGATCTGACGAATTCTTTGAAACGGCAGCCGGTTACAGAGAACTCGCTTGCTCCTGCAAGGCAAACCTTCTCACATTCTGCCTGTGCTCCACCATCACGGTCATTGCACTCCGTCGGGCCTAATTCATGACGATCTCCAGCTCCCCATACTTCCACGTTTACAAGCAAGGCGCTCTTACGATCATCGGCTTCGATGGAAAGCATCTTGCGAGTACAGACGATGCTCCAGATGTTCGCGAGAGCCTCCTGTCTCTGTTGGGACAGACAGAATGCCAGACGCTCGTGGTGGACCTGATGGAAGTGCCCATCGTCTCAAGCTGGATTCTTGGCATTCTTGCCGCCGTGCATCAGGGCGGCATTGATGTGCAGCTCTATCATCCAAACAGCGCACTCCAGGATGTTCTTGAGACCACACGACTGGATTCTGTGCTGCATGTCCGGGAGAGTCTGACAACCTGAGGTTGCGGCTCACGGCCGAGCAAATCGTCTCAGTCTTCCATGCCACAGGCATGCCCTTCGATCTGAACGAAGTCAGCCTCGACATCGTCAGCGTGCGTGAGTCGAAGAATGCCAACACACTCGGCAAACCGCGCCGTTCGCGGCCGACGCGTCTTCGGATGGAAGGAACCTTCGGCTGATGCTGAACCGGCCGAGCTGATTCGACGCGTCTACTACGATCTGAACGGCCTGCCGCCGACGCGAAAAGAGGTCGACACCTTCGTTTCGGATCCTTCAAGGCAGGCTTTCGAATCGATCGTCGACGATCTGCTCTCTCGACGCGCTTTCGGTGAGAAGTGGGGACGTCACTGGCTGGATGTCGCCAATGGTGGAGACCGCAACTTCACGTTTTTCTAGGCCTGGCGCTATCGCAATTGGGGTATCGCTTCATTCAACCGTGATCTTTCGTGGTACGACTTCGTGCGCGCTCAACTGGCTGGCGACCTGCTGCCAGCTGAAACAGACGAGCAACGACACGATCAACTGGTTGCTTCCACGTTTCTTCCGCTCGGTCCCAAGATGCTGACGGAACGCGACAAGGAAAACTGCGGCTGGACACGGTCGACGATAAGGCGGAGACGCAGCGCGTACCTTCCGCATCCACCTTGTTCACGGGTTGGCTCTTCCCAACGCTGCCCGCTTCTCGGTGAGGAACGGCAGGTGGTGCCGCAGGTGCCGTACGGCCTGCAACACCAGTTGCCGCAGGGTGAGCAGGCCCGACTCACTGTGGACGGCGGTGCGGGACCATGCCTCGGGTGGCTGTGCCTGCAGGATGCGGGCGGCGTGCCGCCGCAGGGCCGTGAACAGGGCCAGTTGTTCGTCGAGGTCGAACCCTTGATAGTCGAGCCGTTCGATGTAGAGATTCTCGTCCGAACTCATCAGCAGCGGGTGGTCCATCGCGATCGTCCGCACAATCCAGTCGGTGAAGAATATCTCGGTGTTTTCGATGGCCGACACACTCCACGGTGCTCCACTTGCCCGGGACGGGTTGGGCGAGCACCTGCTCCGAAGTCATGCCCGCCACGGCAGATCGCAGATCGTCGATCCCCTGCTCATAAGCGGCGACCAACTCGGTGTTGCCGAGCGACCCGTCGTCACCCAGCATCATCGTCATGTACTCGGACTGCTGCATCAGTGACTTTCTTGATGGTTCGTACTCGCAGTGGAGGAACGCCGCGGAAACACCCCGTTTCCTGGCCCACGCTATTGCATTTCACTGCTATCGCGGTTCAATTTAAGACGCGTCAGCGAGGCAAATCCCCCTGTCCTCACTGACGCTTCGGGTTAAGAATGCAACCAGACTGGTGAGCTGAACGACACGCTCAACAACGGCAGGACGAATCATTTCTTTCGGAGCTGGATGATGATCGCTCGCACGAGTCCCTCGTCGAATCCCGATCGCTGGATCGACCGCTGCTGGTCACGTCTGCGATTCGGCGAGTTTCTACGTTCCGCGGCCGACTGGCTGGCGGTCTATCTGTTCGTGTTCGGCTCTGCCGTGCTGATCGTCAAACTGGGAACACCTCAGTTCTGGCCGCACGTACTGTGGCTCGCCGTTGGAACGGCACCGGTCGCAGTCGCTGCGTGGCTGGTTTCGAGTCGCCAACGGTTCAGCCGTGGCGAGTCAATCGCGCTGCTCGATTCGCGACTGCAGGCCGGTGGTCTATTGATGACGCTCACGGAAGCTCCCGATGACGAGTGGGAGCAACGACTGCCGCAGCTCGAAACACTGTGGAGAACGAGTCTGCCACAGCTGCGTCCCGTGCGGTTCGTCCGACAAATGCTTCCCGCCATCGCGTTTGTCACGATCGCGTGTCTGATTCCACCGCGAGCCGTTGAAGCCGGAACAGAACTGCGCAGCACGGCGGGTCAGCAGGCGTCCCAGGATCTTGAGGAGCTGCTGACAGAACTCGACAAAGCCGAAGTTCTGGACGAAGAGGAGAAACAGGAGTTGCGGGACGAGATCGACAAGCTTGTGGACGAGACCAAAGAAACACCGCTGACGCACGAGAAATGGGAAACCGTTGACGCGCTGCAGGAACGCATGCGGTTACGACTGGATGAGACGGCGGCGGAAGTCGGAAAAGCTCTGGAAGCGCTGACGGCGCTAAAACACGCGGCTGATGGCGAGCAGTTGACGATGTCGCTGGAGTCCCTGCTGCAGCTCGAAAAAGAAACGCTCGAAACGCTGCAGAAGATGATGGAGAAGGGAGCATAACAGGACGCACCCGAGTGGTTCAAGATCGAACTCCAGCG
>CAYSJO010000869.1:0-8100 GCA_964431285.1 uncultured Planctomycetaceae bacterium | reverse complement strand
CGCATCGCGAGCGGCGCAGCCTGTCGCATGAATATCCCTCATCGGCTGGAAGCGTCCGACATCAGCCTTTCCGAAGACTACATCGGTCCTGGTTATGGAATTCCTGGTCCAGAGTGTCTGGAAGCCCTGAAACTTGTCGCGCGTACTGAAGCGATCCTGCTCGATCCGATTTACTCGGGCAAAGCCGTGGCCGGGCTGATTGACCACATTCGTCGCGGAGATTTTTCACCGGACCAGAACATCGTATTTGTGCACACCGGTGGCATGCCGGCCCTCTTTGCCATGAACGAGTTGCTGCAGAAGGAAGTTCCACCCGCAGAGCCATTCGCCGTGTAACCAACTCGCGGATTGAGCTGGTTACGATTTCGCGATGCACGAAAGACCGCCGATGGATCGCGACGAACGTCTCGCCATGCTTCTCGATCAGCTCGCGAATGCGTCTGCGTCGCCTGGTGGCGTCGATCTCGAATCGCTGGCCCGCGACAATCCCGATCTGGATCAGGAGCTTCGGGAACTCTGGGCGACCATGATACTCGCCGAGGACTTCGGGAGTTTCGAAGGTGACCTCACCGGGCGTGAGACGCTGGATGACTCAGATATAGAGTCAGCCCGAGCCGCGCATATACCACCCTCCTTCGGCGACTATGAACCGCTTGCTGAGATCGGTCGCGGTGGGATGGGTGTCGTTTATCGAGCCCGTCAAATCAGCCTCGACCGTCCCGTCGCGTTGAAGATGATCCTGCGAGGGGCATTGGCATCAGGCAGCGATGTTGCCCGATTTCGGGTCGAGGCGGAGTCGGCCGCTCGCATCAGTCACCCCAACATCGTCCCGGTCTTCGAAGTCGGCGAACGCGATGGGCAGCCCTACTTCAGCATGCAGCTGGTTGAAGGAACAACCCTGTCGCAGAAGCTGGCCGACGGGCCGTTGAGTCCACGCGAAGCCGCCAGTCTACTGGCTCTGGTCTGCAGGGCGGTGGCCGAGGCGCATCAGAATGGTGTGCTGCACCGCGACCTCAAGCCGTCAAATATTCTGATTGATGCGACCGGTCGCCCGTTCGTGACAGACTTCGGACTCGCGAAACGAATGACTCCGACGGGTGACTCGGAACTGGATAGGCACGCATCGCTGACCGACACCGGAGCCGCCATCGGTACACCCAGTTATATGGCTCCCGAGCAGGCCGCCGGTCAGCGGGGCGAAATCGGACCAGCAACCGACGTCTACAGTCTGGGATCAATCCTGTACGCGATGCTTACTGGCCATCCGCCGTTTCAGGCAGCTTCGCCAGTCGACACTGTCCTGATGCTGCTGGAGCAGGACCCTGTTCCACCGCGAGTGTTGAACCCGCAGGCCGACCCCGACCTGGAAATGATTGCGCTCAAGTGTCTGCAGAAGCCAGCAGACCTGCGCTACGCGGATGCGGCGGAACTGGCGGACGATCTGGAGGCATGGCTCAGGAACGAGCCGGTTTCGGCGAGGTCATCACAGTTCACGCAGGTGATCAGCCGAGTATTTCGCGAAACCCACCACGCTGCAGTGCTTGAGAACTGGGGCGTGTTGTGGATGTGGCACAGTCTGGTCGTACTGTCGCTGTGTGTGGTTACGAATCTTCTTCAGTGGCGAGATGCGGCCAGCAGCAATCCGTCCCGATGGCCCTACCTGGGACTGTGGTGCGTGGGGCTGAGTGTCTGGGCAGCGATCTTCTACAGCCTGCGCCGTCGCGCCGGTCCGGTAACGTTTATCGAACGTCAGATCGTGCATGTCTGGGCGGGCAGTATGATCGCCAGCATGCTGCTGTATTTCGTCGAATGGATGCTCGATCTGCCTGTGCTCAAGCTGTCGCCGGTGATCGCACTTGTCAGCGGTATGGTCTTCCTGGTGAAGGCAAGCCTGCTCAATGGACGCTTCTACTTTCAGGCCGTGGCTCTATTCCTGACGGGAGCCGTCATGGCCGTCATTCCGCGAACGACGCTGCCAGACGTGAGCATTTCAGTTTATGGCGTGGTGTCGGGACTCAGCTTTTTTGTCCCCGGGATGAAGTACTACCGCCAGCGGAAACGGTGAGGCGAGCGGCCGAATCTCACCTGCCAGCCAGCAGGACGGACGAGGCGTCCGTCCCACTGGGCCTGAGTGGTTATTGGTCTTCGTCGTCAGCAGCGAGCTTCGGATCGGGTTTACGGATGTACCACAATGGATCGCCGGGATGTTGATCGGGCAGCGGCTGGTTGACCAGGCGACGCATCCGTTTGGACCACATGACGACAAACAGAATGAGGAACAGGAATACGACACACACCAGACTCAGAATCAGCAGAGCCGCGACGGCCGTCTGACGCTTCTGCTCGTCCGGGTCGATGACTTGAGCCGGAGCGACGACAGGTTCCGCATTCGCGGTATCAACTGTCGATTCCGTATTGGCGTCCGTCACAGCGTTGGTGACAGTTGCAGGCGGCGCCTGCGCTGCTGCTCGATCCTGGATCGCCACGCAACACGTGGCTGATACGAGCAGTATCGCGATTGGCAGATGGAATCGATGCAGCATGAGTGCCTTTCGCGCACGCACGGCGTGTTTATCACAGAACCATTTAGGAACTCGGCGCCGAAATCCTCATCGGCACTTACTGTAACAATCAGCCGTTGGCTGCGCAGCGATCAGTTCGAAGCAGGTCGCGTGCAGAGTTCAATCGCGTGACCATCCGGGTCACGGAGAAAGATCTGCTGGGCTCCGTCAGGTCGGAAGCGACGCGGTTCGTACTCAACGTCGTTCGACTTCAAATGAGATTCCCACTCGTCCATGTCGTCGACCAGCAGGGCGTAGTGGTTACTGCGGCTGCCGGCGACAGTCACGGTTTCCTCGCGACGGCCGATCAGATGCAGTTCCTGGACTTCTCCCAGCTGGAACCACGCGCCGGGGAAATCGAAGTTCGGACGCGGCAGGGCGTCGAGTTGCAGGATGTTCTCATAAAACCTGCAACTGGCGGGGACGTCTGCCACATGCAGGGCGACATGATTCAATTCGAAGAAACGCATGCTGAGATTCCATTTGCGCGGATGGTCATTGTCAGGCCATCTTTCGTAGCACACGCTGCGACCCACGTCGATGATCTGGCCTCGCAAACAGTACGTTCGGCTCGAACCGCATGAATGCGGTTACTACGAACGCTGCTTACATTCCTGTATCGCCGACCTCGTTGATCAGGTCCAGCGTTGACTTGGCCGTTGTGCGGACTTCTGCGTCCGAGTCTGTCAGGCACCTCTTAACGGCTCCCAATGCAGGTCCGGCGTAGACCGCCATCTGGCTGAGCGTTTGCAGAGCCAGCAGTTTGACCGTCGTGTCGCCAACTCGAAACAGCTCTGACATGTAGGGCACCACTTCGCGTGCGCTGGCTCCCATCATGACGAGTGCCTGGGCAGCTTCCCGGGCGACGAGCGGTTCGGCATCCGTCATCGTGCGAACCAGGTCAGGAGCAGCGGCACATGCGGACGGGCCGATGCACCCTAAAGCGAGCGCCGCAGATCCTCGCTGCAGATCGTCTTCTGCCTTAAGAAGTTTGACGATTTCACTTGTCTGCTCGCCCGCCGTCGGACCGATCCTACCCAGAGCCCGTGCTGCCGCCTGTTGAACGGCGTGGTATTTGTCGCTCAGGAGGTCGGCCAACCGGGGTGCAGCTCCGGCGGCCTTCGTTCCAATCATCCCCACGGCTTCAGCTGCCGATCGCCGCACGCTGCCTCGGTCATCCCACAACAGGGCGGACAGTCCTTTGATGGACTCGGGCTTCTGGATTCCAATCAAACCACAGGTGCGGGCTGTTGCCTCGCGCACGCCCCAGTCTTTGGCGTCGCAACAATCAGCGATCTCATCCTCGACCGGAAGCGACGCCTCACCGATCCGCCCAAGTGCTTCAATGACGGCCTGTCGCAGATCCCTGGATTTGTCGGCGATGTATCTGGACAGAGGCTCAACGGCTCGACGCGCATCTTTGCCCAGATTTCCGATTGCTTCGGTAGCGGCCACACGGACGCCTGTGTCGGCCTCCCTCTCCAGCAGTTTCAGCAGCTTGGGTACGAAGGCGATGGTGATCGGACCGATCTTCGAGACAGCCTCGCCGGCGGAGTCTCGCACCTGCTTGTCGGCATGTCCGACTAAAGCGATCAGTCTGGGCACGGCCGCTGTGGAATCACGTCCAATGTTGCCCAGTGCCTCGGCCGCAGCTGCGACATCCCGGGCGTTGTGGACGTCCAGCTCTTCGATCAGTGTCGGGACAGCCTCCCGAGCAGCAGGTCCGATCGCTCCGATGGCCTTCAACAGACCCGTGTGGACCTGCGGACCGGCCGTGGCCAGCCCGTGAAACAGCGTCGAAAATGCTTCTTCGGCATCGGGGCCGAGGATTATCAGAGCTTCGATCGCGGCCAGTTGTCGGGCCTGAACCGGAATTCCAAGCTGCAGCAATGCTGGAGGAACCACCATGCGTCCCAGAGATTTGATCCCGTCGCTTGTAGCCTCACGAATCGACGCATCAGGCGATGCCATCAGCCGCAGCAATTCCGCAGTCGCCTCGGGTGTGCGCGCTTCGAGGAGCTGCTCAACGGCCCGCAAGCGCATCGAATCCGGCAGAAAACCTGTACGCGCAATCAATCCCGGCAGTTTTGCCATGGCAGCCCGGCTCGCATAACGAAAAGACCCAGCGACGACGAAACGCTGAGTGGCCCGCCCGTCGGAGATTTCGACGAGCACGATTCCGACTGAACCGTGCTCGGCACACCTCGCAGCAGCGCCGTCATATCCCAGTCACACGAGTCAGGATGTCGACCACCGGTCTGTCACGCAACTCCACGGCGTTATTCAAACACAGCAGGTACACGTCAAACGAATTCCGCTTCGAACCGTTGAATCAAACGCGAGCGGACTCAACATGGCGGCTCGCACTGTTCGCCCTGACCACGCCTTGCCGCAACCTTTTGAATCGTGTGTCAGGTGAAACTGGACACAGCTCGACAGATTGGAGATTCTGTGAGACAAGTTCGAGATTCGGGCAACTCATCCAAAGTTGTCTGCGTCCGATGTGGGCCGGCCGGTCGGCTGGTGGCACAGTTTTTGCGGGCATGAAATCGTGGGACCAACAGAGTTCATACGACTCAAGGAAGTCGGTGTCTCTGCCACGCGCGTTAACTGAGGACTGTATTGAGGACACTGAAATGCCCACATGGCCCGGAGGTAACTGTCCCGACTGTGGACAGGACATGCCCGCCAACCTGGTCCACTGTCAGTTCTGCCGAGCTTTGCTCAATCCGGATTTGCATCGCAGTGATGTAGAGATTCCGGACTTTTTCGAACTGAAGGAGGTCGACAATCTTATGGCCGCCGAAGTCGCTGGCTACTTCGTACTCTGCCCGCATTGCGAGCGGGAGTTGAGAATCAATAAGAAGTACGCGGGATCGGGAGTCGCGTGCAAATTCTGCAGCGGCCAATTCAAGCTCGATCTGTCCGATCCGCGCGTGCGCATCAAGGCGTTTTACATGCCGTGTCCGCATTGTGTGAAAGAATTGCGGGTGGCTCCGAAGTACCTGGGTATGAACGTGTCCTGCAAACTTTGCAGCGGCCACTGCCGCATCCAGCAGAGCGCCGAACAGACCGCCGGGTGAGTTCGTCGCAGCCTGAAGCCCGTGCTCGAACCACTGGTGGCATTCACCCGGTGCCCGGCAACTGACCATGCAACGCCTGATTATCGGCTGTGGATATCTTGGTGTACGAGTGGCGCGCGTGTGGCTTGATCGCGGCGACGCTGTATGGGCACTGACTCGTTCCGCCGACGGCGTCGGACGATTTGAGCAGCAGGGAATTCGACCCCTGCTCGGTGACGTCACTCAACCCGCATCGCTGGCATCGTTGCCGATATGTGACACAGTCCTGCACGCTGTGGGATTCGATCGAAACGCCGGACCATCGAAGCGCGAGGTCTACGTCGACGGCCTGGGACATGTTCTGGATCGGACACTCGACCGATGCGGTCGGTTTCTGCACGTTTCCAGTACCAGCGTGTACGGACAGCAGGCAGGCGAGGATGTTGATGAAGCCTCTGATTGCAAGCCAGCACACGAAGGCGGGCTGATCTGCGTCGCTGCAGAACAGGCGGTCGGCGATCGGTTGAGCAAAACGCAAACAACCAGCGGCAGTGTGCTGCGACTGGCAGGCATCTACGGACCCGATCGCCTGCTCTCGCGTATCGAGGCGATTCGTGCCGGACAGGTGTTGCCAGGACCTGCGGATGCTTGGCTGAATCTGATCCACGTCGACGATGCAGTCCGTGCCGTGACTGCTGCCGCCGATGCCGTGACATTGCAGCCCGTCTATCTGGTCAGCGACGACCAGCCGGTTCGGCGACGAGATTACTATGCCCGCCTCGCAGGCCTGCTCGACGCGTCGGTCCCAGAATTCAATGACGCCGCAACTGGACGGCATACGCATGGACTCGGCAAACGTTGCTGTAATGCGCGATTAAGAAACGAACTCGGTGTCGAACTGCAATTTCCGACGATTGACGAAGGACTGCCGCACGCGATAAGTCACACGTCGAAGTGATGCATCTCTGGTCGAAGTCGGGAATTGCCATGCGACTTTCACGTTTCGCGATCGTTTGTCTGCTGACAGCCCATGCACCGTGTGCAGAGGCTGAGGAACAGAACTCGCAACTACGCGGTTCAGTGGCCAATTCGCGAATTCAGTTTGAGACGACCGGCAAAGGACATGTGGCATTCATTGGTGGTTCCATCACCGAGATGAATGGCTACAGACCGATGGTCTGTGAATTCCTGCAGAAGCAGTTTCCGGACACCGACTTCACATTCACAGCGGCCGGAATCTCGTCAACGTGTTCGACCACCGGTGCGTTTCGACTGAGCAGCGATGTTCTGTCGGCTGGTCCCGTCGATTTGTTCTTTGTCGAGTTTGCTGTCAACGACGATCAGGACGCGGGGCATGCTCGACGCGAGTGCATTCGGGGACTGGAAGGCATTATCCGCCAGTGTCGACGTCACAATCCCAACATGGACATCGTGGTAACGTACTTCGTCAATCCTGGCATGCGCGATCTTCTGCAACAGGGCAAAGTTCCCGTTTCGATCGATGCCCACGCGGCCGTTGCGAAGCATTACAGCATCCCGACGATCCATCTGGCGCGCGAAGTTGCCGAACGGATCACTGCGGGGACACTGACCTGGAAAGTCTTCGGGGGCACGCATCCGGCGCCGGCCGGAAATCGCATCTGCTCCGACATGATTGAGGAAATGCTGTCGACGGCGTGGAGCGATCCGTTGCCCGCCGGTGCGAAGCCAGTCGCCCATCCTCTGCCGGAACGTCAGGTCGACGCGGGCAATTATGGAAACGGTCGCTTCATTGATCCCGGGAAGGCTGATCCGGCCAGGGACTGGAAGCTGCATGTACCCGACTGGAAGACTTTGCCGGGCGGCAAGCGCGGCCGATTTACTGCGATCCCGCTACTGTGCTCGACGAAACCCGGCACCGTTGCGACGCTCACATTTTCTGCTCGTGCCATCGGAGCTTACGTGCTGGCTGGCCCGGACGCGGGCGCCGTCGACGTCAGCATCGACGGAGGGCCATTCCACCGTCACGACTTGTATCACCGCTTCAGTCGTGGTCTTCACTATCCGCGCACAGTGGTCTTTGACGCGGACCTGGAATCCGGCGATCACACTGTCCGTGTGCGAATCAGCGAATCGAAGAACGCAGCCAGCAAGGGGCATGCCGTTCGCATTCTGCAGTTCGTCGCCAACTGACGAGTGGCCGCAAACAACGAGCCGTTGCGCAATCCTGAATAATCGCACGGCGCCGAACGACTCGCACGTCACCATCGCGAAGACTGATCGACAGTTCCGTCTCAGGTGCTGTTGTGATCAGGACCGCTCGGTTGGAGGGAGATCCACTCGCACACCGGCGGAACGAACAAACAATTCACTTGACATGAGCCGAAACGTTACAGGGACGGCCGCACGAGGCGCCTCACTACCAGGCATCAGACGTGTGCCTGTGGATTTCGCATCAGGGATTCTGCCGACTCTGAGGAGTATGTGTGATGATGGAG
>CAYSJO010000868.1:0-2162 GCA_964431285.1 uncultured Planctomycetaceae bacterium | reverse complement strand
TTTTTTGGCCGCGTCGGACTGCTCAAGAAGAACGACTGGGAATTCGCGCCGCGGGGCGAAAGCGGACTGATGATCTCGGACATGTTTCCCGGCATTGCCGAAATGGGCGACGAATTGTGTGTGCTGCGGTCCATGGTGGCGAATTCGGCGAACCACACACCTGCGCTGTTTCAGGAAAACTCCGGCTTTGAATTCAACGGGTTTCCGGCGATGGGCAGCTGGATGTCATACGGTCTGGGTTCCGAGACAAACTCTCTGCCGTCCTTTGTCGTCCTGCCGGATGGACGCGGCGGTCCGAACGGTGGTGCCACCAACTGGTCCAACGGCTTCCTGCCTGCTCAGTTTCAGGGAGTCGTCATGCAGGGCGGCGATCGGCCGGTCCGCGATTTGTTTCCGGCTCGAAAACTCAAACCCGGCGCGGACGAAGCCACACGCCAGTTTGTCAATGCGATCAATCGAGAGCACCAGGAACGAGTTGGCGGCGACCGAGAGTTATTGGCACGCATTCGCAGTTACGTGCTGGCCGGGCAGATGCAGCTCTCTGTGCCAGAAGTCAGCGACCTTTCCAGCGAAACAGAACAGACTCAGTCGGCATACGGAGTCAACGAGGAACAGACGTCTGACATGGGACGTCGTTGTCTGCTGGGCCGGCGTTTACTTGAGCGTGGCGTGCGTTTCGTGCAGCTCTATTCGGGTGGCCCGATCGCGGGTAATCCTCGCGCCAGCTGGGATGCTCATGAAAGCGTGAAACAGAATCACGGACACGAAGCCGGACGAATCGACCGGCCAGTCGCAGCGTTGCTGCGCGACCTGAAAGATCGCGGCATGCTGAAAGATACGCTGGTGCTGTTCACGACCGAATTTGGCCGGACACCATTCGCACAGTCAGATGCCGACAAAGTCGGACCGGGACGTGACCACAATCGATACGGCTTCTCCTGCTGGCTGGCCGGTGCGGGAGTGAAGGGAGGAACAGCCGTTGGCTCCACAGACGAAATCGGCTGGAAAGCGGCCGAACGACCGATCCCATGGCACGATTTCCACGCAACGCTTCTGCACCTGTTCGGAATCGACCACGAGCGGTTGACCTTCTATCACAACGGAATCCAGCGGCGACTAACCAACGTCCATGGCGAGGTGGTCGAAGAATGTCTGGCCTGAGTGATCGCACTGCGGATGCGTGGCAGGTCCTCGGCGGGACGTGCCTGCTGATACTGGTTCTCCTGTGTGACCGGGCATCCAGTGTAGACGCTGCGGGCACCGACTTCTTTGAGAAGCGCATCCGGCCGATGCTGATCAAGCACTGTTTTGAGTGCCACAGCCTGAAAAGCGACGAACTGCAGGGAGAGCTGCGGTTGGATCGGCGGCTCACGAAATCGACGCCGTTGATTCAGCCGGGTAAGCCGAGCGAGAGCCGTCTGATCGCGGCGATTCGGTATACCGACTCGGATTTGCAAATGCCGCCGACCGGTCGCTTACCAGCCCGTGTGATAGCGGACTTCGAGAAGTGGATACGCGATGGGGCGATCGATCCCCGTCCGGAGGTCACGTCGGGTCCAACCGTTTCAGGAGCACAAGATCGTCAAATCGACCTGGAAGCTGGTCGGCAGTTCTGGTCGTTTCAGCCAGTACGGCGGCCACCACCACCTGACATCAGCGACGACTGGATTCAATCGCCAATTGACGCGTTCATTCTGAAGCGTCTACAGGCAGCAGGTCTCCGGCCTGCCGAACGAGCTGATCGCCGTACGCTGATTCGCCGTGCCAGCTTCACGCTGATCGGTTTGCCTCCGACACCTGAGGAGATTGCCGCGTTCCTCGCCGACGACGGGCCGCAGGCGTTTGCACGGCTGATCGACCGGTTGCTGGCTTCGCCGGACTATGCGGAACGCTGGGGACGACACTGGCTGGACGTTGTCCGCTACGGCGACTGTAACGGCGCCGATGAAAGCCGAGCATTTCCAAACGCATGGCACTTCCGCAACTACATCATCGAAACGTTCAACCGCGATCTGCCGTATGACCGCATGATTGCTGAGCACCTCGCTGGTGACCTGCTGGAACATGACGGCGAAGGCGCTTACGAGCCTTTGGTTGGTACGGGGTTTCTGGTCGTGGGCACAAAGATCTTGGCCGAGCAGGACCGGAAGAAGATGGATATC